>CAZZDO010000048.1:0-7585 GCA_964653205.1 uncultured Armatimonadia bacterium
CCCCTGAAGGGGGGAGAGACGGCAACGTCAACGGCAGCGTCCAGGTACCCCAACTCCACGTTCGTCCGGACACACGCGAGCTTCACCGCGCCGTAGGCGTGGATGAGGGCGGGGTTGACGCGGCGGCCGGTGAGCGGGAAGTTCTCCAGCGCGCGGTCGGTGTGGATGCCGTAGAGGGCCTGCGCCGGAACCTGGCGCTCGCCCAGCAGGTCTTGCTCTACTCGGTACTCGTCGGACAAAGTGCACCTCACAGGCGGAAGGGGAAGAACAAGGAATCCCTGGTTCCCATCGAGAACTATGGCGCGAAGCGTAGCCAGGTTATTGTACCACCCCGAACCCACAATGAGAGGTGCTGATGATGAAAGACAAGCGGCTGATCTACGGCGTGCTGCTGAGCAATCGCCTGATTGAGGCGGCCTCGGTCCAGGCGCTGTTCACCGAGTACGGCTGCCACATCCGGACCCGGCTGGGGCTGCACAATGTGGATGACAGCTTCTGCTCGGCCAAGGGCCTCGTGCTGCTGGAGATGTTCGGCGATGAGGTGAAGTGCCGGGAGCTGGGCGAGAAGCTGGCGGCGATTGAGGGCATCGAGGTCAAGAGCATGGAGTTCTGCTGCTGAAGGCAGGACGATGAGTGATGAGCGAGGGGCGGACGCTGACCATTGACGGCTCCCTCGGCGAGGGTGGTGGGCAGATGCTGCGCACCAGCCTCTCGCTCGCGGCCGTGTTGGGCAAGAGCGTCCAGATCGTCAGCATCCGCGCCGCACGGCCCAGGCCCGGGCTGGCGGCCCAGCACCTGACGGCCTGCCGAGCGGTGGCGAAGGTGTGCGGGGGCAGTCTGGCCGGCGATGAACTGCGGTCGCAGGAGATTGGGCTGCAGCCGGGGGAACTGCGCGGCGGGAAGTTCGTCTTCGACGTGGGCGACGTGACCGCGAGCGCGGGCTCAACCGGGCTGATCCTGCAGGCGATCCTGCCGCCGCTGCTCTTCGCGCGCGAGGCCTCGCATGTGGTGCTGCGCGGGGGAACCGATGTCCCCTGGAGTCCCGTTTTGTCATATCTGCAGGAGGTCTTCATCCCGGCTGTGGCCCACATGGGCGTGCGGGTGGAACTGGAGCGCAATCGGGCGGGCTGGTACCCGGAGGGCGGGGGCGAGATCGAGGCGTGGGTGGAGCCACTGACCGAGCCGCTGCGGCCGCTCGAATGGGTGAAGCGCGGCGACGGGTGGCGGCTGTCGTGCCACAGCACCGTCTCCGAGCGCCTGCCGCGGCACATCGCCGGGCGGCAGAACCAGGGCGCCGCGGCGCAAGTGCCGGGGCTCGGGACCGTGAAGATGAGGGAGGAGCAGCCGCGGTCGGGCGGGCCGGGGACGACGTGCGTGGCGGTGGCGGCGTTCGAGCGCGGCGGCGGGGGCTTCACGGCGTTGGGGGAGCGCGGGAAGAAGGCCGAGAACGTGGGAGCGGAAGCCGGGCGGCAGTTGCGCGACTTCCTGGCCGGCGGCGCGACCGTGGACGAGCGGCTGGCCGACCAATTGCAGCTCTATTGCGCGCTGGCCGCCGGAACGTCGTCGTTCATGTCCCCGCGGCTGACGGGGCACTTGCAGACGAACGCGAGTGTGATCGAGCAACTGACGGGCGTGCGTTGCTCGTTCTCCGAGGAGGGGCGCAACGTGCGTGTGGACATATC
Source organism: uncultured Armatimonadia bacterium (assembly GCA_964653205.1). Lineage (GTDB taxonomy): Bacteria > Armatimonadota > Zipacnadia > Zipacnadales > UBA11051 > JAJFUB01. Next base: position 1,683 of record CAZZDO010000048.1, read on the forward strand.
CGGGCTGGGATGGCAGCCCGCAGCGAGGTGACGAACATGCCCGAGGATCGTGACGAGGAACAGCAGGAGACCTACCATAAGGTGGACAAGCGCATCGGCCACCAGGCAGAGGCGGTCGAGGAGGAGCCGCGTAGCTCCGCCGGTCCCCCGGCGGAGGACGTGAGCGTTCCCGAGGCGGCGGAGGAGGCCGGCGAACCCGAGGCCGAGGCTGATGAAGAGACGTCGGACGAGGAGGCCCTGCCCGAAGAGGCCCTCCAGATTGACATGCACGGCCTCCTGCGGATGATGTTCGGGATGTGCGTGGAGCAGGCGTGGGTGCACCTGGGGCTACAACTGGCGCCGGGGGCCAAGGAGACGAAGACCGACCTGCCGCAAGCGCGGCTGGCAATTGACACCATCGCGTACGTCCAGCAGGCGCTCGCTGGTACGCTCAGCGAGGCCGAGAAGCGCGAGGTGGAGCAGACGCTGACGACGCTACGGATGAACTTCGTGCAACGCTCGTAGCGCTACCCGTCCGGTGCGCGCCGCGCCCAGTCGTTCCCCACGTACAGCGGCCGGGAACGATACGCCCCGGTGATCTTCACGCGCAGCTCATTCCGTTCTGGAGTGAGCTGCGCTACCTTTTCCCCGGTCATCAAGTCCACGACGGCCACGGGCTTCGTCACCGGCAGCTTGACGGTGACCGCCGTGTCGCCGAGGTGGTGGTAGTCGGCCACCAACACGAGGCGCTCGTCGCCGGACTGCACCGCCGAGACGCTACCCGTGTCGCCACTGATCCAGCCCTGCGTGTCGCACAGCGTGCAGTTCGCGAGGAGGTCCTCGACCGGGGCCATGATCCGCACGGCCTGCGATTGGGCCAGCAGGTCGCCGGGCGACAGATTCCACGGCGTGTAGTAGGCCGCACCGATGGCGCCGTTGCAGAACAGCTCCATGAGCGCATCGAAGTACCGCCCCGGCGGGGCCTCGCCCTCCCAGTTCAGCGTGCCGGGGGAGACCCAGCCGATGATCGGGCAGTCGGGCGGGAGCTTGGCCTTGTCGGTGCGGATGATCTCGGCCACCGCCGGCGGCCAGCAGCGGCAGTAGACCTCCGGGTTGTCCAGTTGCAGCGCCTGCGGGTAGAGCTTCGCGAAGTCGAAGACGTCGTGATAGATGTAGGCGGGGCTGGCGTGGTAGAGGCCCACGCGGGGGTGCGGACGGCCGATCTCGTCGGCGGCCTGGTCGAGCGCCGTCTTGATGTCGCGCAGGGCCTCGGCCAGCAGGTCGGTCACGAACTCCACGGGGGGCTTGTTCTCCGCGTTGCGCTGGCGGCAGACGGCGCATTCCTGCACGTGCTTCTTCGCGTGGCCGAAGCACTCGATGTCAAAGAACATGACCTCGGGCTTGCGGTAGCGGAAGCGCTGGACGAGGCGCTCGACTTCCAAGCGATAGTACTTGCCGCGATACGACGGGCAGAGGCGCTTCTGGGGCGGGTCGGTCTGCCCGTAGGCCTCCGCGAAGTCGGGCTGCCGGCCCCACTGGGCCTCCATGATGTGGAAGGGCGAGTCGGTGAGACAGACCTGCAGGCCGGCGGGGCGCGCCTGTTCGTCGAGCCACTTCTGGCTGGCGGCGGTCTCGGGCTTATCGTACGCTGAGGGCATTTCCCACGAGCCGACCGAGGCGTGCGTGAAGCCGAGGTCGCGCAGAACCTGCGGCGCGCCGGGCCACTGCGTCTGCATGCCCGTGCCTGTCCAGCCGAGGGCGAAGAAGAGGTGCTTGACCGGCGGGGCGGCGGGGATGGCCGTTGGGAGGAGGCGGACGCTCTGCTCGGGTTGCGTGCAGTCGGGCGTTTCGGCGTGGCAGAACATGCGGGCCTCGCCGGCCGGCGGTTGTGCCCATGGGCCGAGGTAGAAGTACGACAGGGAGTCGCGCGGGCCCGGGAGCGTGACGGCGTACTCGGTGAAGGGCCGGCCATCGCGGTCGTGGGGGTGCCGCTGCAGGGCCTCCGTGCCGGACCATGCGAGGGCGAGCCCGGCGGGGAGGTCGAGCTTGTACGTGGCGGGGCCCTTGTTGTCCGCGCGCGAGTCGCGGACGGCAAAGCAGAAGCCCCCGGCGAGGTTCGTCGGCGCAAGCAGCCAGTCGCGCGGGTAGAGCAACTCGACGCCGTTGAAGATCAGCGTGGCGTCGTACTGCGGGTCGAACCTCACGGCGGCGGGGTCGTGGTCGCCCTGCATCACGGCGATCTCGTCGAGGGCGTTGTAGGCCCCCGCGAAGGCCAGGCGCACGGCGACATAGCGGCCGCGGGTGTGGAGGTTGCCGAAGTGGAAGGCATGGGTCTTGGGGTTGCCGGGCGGGAAGTTGCCCTCGGCTTCGGGCAGGTCGTAGAAGGCGCCGCGCTGGTCGGCGAACTGGCGCTTCATGACGCTGTCCACGAGATGATAGGTGCGGTCGTCGTCGCTGACGTAGATGTCGAAGCGCACGGGATAGCGGAAGCTGGCTTCGTGGGCGCCGCCGCCCTGCACGTGCGCGACGACGGACTTGATGGGGCAGGACTGGCCGAGGTCTATGCAGACGGTCGCCGGGGGATCGGCGCCCGCGTAGCCGACCGCGTCCTTGTAGTACCAGATGTGATCCCCGGGGATGGTCTTGCCATCGGTGAGCTGCGTGGCGTCGCCCGCGTCGCGGGTGACGCCGTAGTTGGGCTGGCGGTCGAAGCGATAGGCGGCGCCGAGGGCGAGGTTCGTGCCCTGCGTCAGTGCCTCCCACGTGTCCGTGGCGCTGATGGGCGGGCCGGGGCGCGGGAAGTCGTACGTGAGCGGCGCGAGCTGTTCGGCCGGAGGTGAGACGATCGGCGCGGCGGCGACCGCCGTCAGGGCGCACAACAGCACGAGGGCAAGGGGCAGCATGGGAGACTCCTGGGCGGGCGTCGTTGACAGTCCAGACTCTTCACGGACCCGGCGCGTCGCACCTGCCCGCGCAGGAGACTGACGGGTCGTCGGGGAATCTGGCCGCACACACTGAAGCGAGGACTTCCGCCATGCGCATGACTCGTTGGGGCCTGTTGCTGATGGTGCTCACGACGCTGTGGGGAGGGCGTGCGGTCGCGCTGGACCTGGCGCGCGACGGGCAGCCCGTCGCGACGCTCGTCGTCCCCGACGAGGCGCTGCCGGTCGTGCAGGCGGCGGCTGAGGAACTGCAGTATCATGTCGCGAAGGCCAGCGGGGCGACGCTGCCGATTGTGAAGGAGAGCGAGAGCACGGCGCGGGCGAGACTTGTGTTCCTGGGGCCGTGTAAGGCGACGCTGGCGCTGGGCCTGAAGCTCGAGCAGCTCAAGCCGAACGGCACCTTCGCGCACACCGTGAACGGCAACCTGCACCTGATCGGCGACGACAGCGCGGGGGACGTATTCTGGGTCCAGCACGGCAACCGCACGCATGTCGGGACGTTGTTTGCGGTGTATGGCATCCTCGAGAAGCAGCTTGGGGTGCGGTGGCTGTGGCCGGGGCCGCTGGGGGAGGTCATTCCGCGACAGGCGACCGTCTCGGTCGCCATCGCTGACGGGGCCTTCGCGCCGCCGTTCGCGCACGCGCGGTGGCGGGACGGTGGCATGTATGCGGCGGGGCCGAAGGGCTGGGCCGATCAGAAGAACCGCTCCGTGTTCCTGAACGAGCAGGGGAAGTGGCTGCGCCGGCACCGCTTCGCGATGGGCGTGAACATGGACATGGCCCACGCGTACACGCAGTGGTGGGACAGGTATCATGAGACGCACCCGGAGTACTTCAACCTGCTGCCCGACGGCACGCGGCGGTCGGACCCGGCCTATCACGGCGGGGCACCGAGTCTGATCTCGATGTGCGTGAGCGACCCCGGCTTCATCCGCGAGAAGATCGCCGACTGGGCCGCGAAGCGCACCCCCGACCGGCCCAATGTGGACGCCAGCGAGAACGACACGGCCGGCAAGTGCACCTGCCCCCGCTGCCTGGCACTCGACGAGCCCGACCCGGACAACACGGTCCCCTTCGACCAGCGCGCCGCCGAGGCGAAGAAGCGCTTTGAGGCCGGGGATCCGCAGTGGGTCCAGGCGCTGGGGTCGCTGTCGGATCGCTACGCGCGGACGTATCTGGCCTTGCAGGCCGAGGCGCGGAAGGTGGACCCGGAGGCGGTCGTGATGGGCTATGCGTACGCGAACTACGTCAAGCCGCCGCGGAACACGAAGCTGAATGACCACATCGTGATCGGGGTCGTGCCGGCGCTGATGTTCCCGTGGACGACCGAGAAGCGCAAGGCCTTCATCGAGCAGTGGAACGGCTGGTCGGCGACGGGGGCGCGGATGTTCCTGCGGCCCAACTACATGCTCGACGGCCACAACCTGCCGGTCAACTTCGCGCCGGCGCTGGGCGAGGACTTCTCGTTCGCCGCGCACCACGGGCTGCTCGGCACGGACTTTGACTCGCTGACCGGGCAGTACGCGACGCAGGGGCCGAACCTGTACATGCTGGCGCGGCTGCACGACGCCCCGGACATGACGCCGGCGGCGGTGCTGGACGAATACTATGCGGCGTTTGGCAAGGCGGGGCCGGCCGTGCGGGCGTATTGCGAGCACTGGGCGAAGGTGTCAGCCGCGGTGACGGACGAGGCGTATGAAGCGGCGGACCTGCACTGGTCGCGCCTCTACCGCGATGCCGATGTGTTCTTCACGCCGGCGGTGATGGCGCCGGGGCGGGGGCTGCTGGAGCAGGCTGAGGCCGCCGCCAAGGGTGACGCCGCGGCCGAGGCGCGCGTGGCGTTCCTCGAGCATGGCCTGCGTAACGCAGAGCTGACGCTGGCCACGCAGCGGGCCTTCCGCGAGTACCGCCAGAGCGGGAAGCTGGATGACTACACGGCGGCGATGGCGGAACTGGACGACTTCCGCGCGGCGCACGAGGGCGAACTCATCGCGAACATGGCCTACTTGGCGTGGTCGGAGAGCCTCACATGGGACCGCGACCTGATCCGACTGATGGCCCAGCCCGGCGAGCGCCTGCCCGACCCGTGGAAGTTCATGTGGGACCCGCAGAAGGTGGGGGAGGGGCAGCGGTGGTTCGCGCCGGACTTGGCCGACGGCCAGTGGCATGACATCAACACGACCGCGGCGTGGGAGAACCAGGAGATCGGGAAACAGTGGAAGGCCGCGCACAACCGGGCCGACTACGACGGCCTGGCGTGGTACCGCACGCGCTTCAGCGTGCCGAAGACGGAGCGCCCGCGACAGGTGCGGTTGGTCTTCGGCGCGGTGGACGAGGCGTGCAAGATCTGGCTGAACGGGGAGCTGATCGTTGAGCGGCCGTACCCGTTCCAGGGCAACACCGACTCGTGGCGCGAGTCGTTTGAGGTGGACATCACGGCTCGCGTGCGGACGGACGGGCCGAACGTGCTGGCCGTGCTGGTCGAGGACAACGCGGGGGCGGGCGGAGTCTGGAAGCCGGTGTGGCTATGCACGAGCGCCGCCGCCAGTGCGGACAATCTCGTGAAGGACGGGGGCTTCGAGACCGAGCCGACGACGTGGGGGCAGAACGTGCAGAGCGGGAAGTTCCGCTTCGCGCGCGACACGGTCGTGAAGCGCAGCAGCGCGGCTTCGGGGCTCGTTGAGTGCCTCGAGGTCGGGTCGGCCGAGGATGAGAAGCGCTTGCGCACGAAGGCCTGGGGGCGCTGGCATCGCGGCGACACGCCGGTGACAGCGGGGAAGAGCTACGCGCTGCGCGTGTGGTATCGCACCGACCTGGACTTCCGGGGCAGCGTCCGCATCTGGGCGACCGGCACGACCGACGGCACGAAGGAAGTGAAGGGCCTCAACACGCAGGGCGTGTGGCGGGAACTGCGGATCGAGGGCCTCAAGCCGAAGGCGGACAGCCTGGGGCTGTACCTGAACGTGATGGATGGGACGGGGA
>CAZZDO010000048.1:7685-18451 GCA_964653205.1 uncultured Armatimonadia bacterium
GCCGGGTGGTCCGTCCAGGCGCGGGTGGCGTAGCGCTCGTCGCGCAGTTGCTTCGCTTGCGCGGTCTCCCATTCGGTCAGTCCGGCTTCCTCGAACGTGATCCCGAAGTGCTCTTCGAAGCCCTGGCGCAGGGCGGCGGCGAGGTCGTCGAAGCTGATCGGCCGGCCGAGTGCATCTGCCACGCCGCAGGCTTTCTGCCGCAGGCGCTGCTGGCTCGCCTCGTCGGTGCCCTCGCCGGGCATGACGGCGAGATGCTCGGCCGGGTCCATGTGGATGGGGACCGAGCCGTGCTGCATGATGACCCCGCCGCGGCGGGTCTGGGCGCTGCCGACGATCTTGCGGCCGCCCGCGACCATGTCCCCGCCGGCCGAGGCGGCGAAGCATACCGTGGGCAGGCCCGCGGCCTTCATCCGCGGGGCGTGGCGGCGGTCGGGCATCTCGGCGCCGACCCCCAGACGCTGCAGGCCGGCCTCGATGCCGCGCGAGAGGGTGCGGTACGAGCCCATGACGCTGCGGCCATCGGGGATGAGACCCTCGGCGGCGACGACGCTGTAGGTGAGTTCGTCCTTGTGCAGGATGGCGCGGCCACCGCTGGGGCGGCGCACGAGGCCGAAGCCCCGAGCGGCGATCTGCGCGAGGTCAATGCGTTCGTCGAGCGGCTGGAAGAACCCGAGCGAGACGGTCGGCGGCTCCCAGGCATAGAAGCGGAGCGTCGGGGGGATGAGCCCGGCGACGCCGGCGAGCAGCATGGCCTCGTCCACGGCCATGTTCCAGGCGCCGTCGGCGGGGAGACTGTGGATCAGTCGCCAGTGCGTTGGCTTGCTCATGGATCACCCGGGGGGAACAAAGCGGGCGGCCGGTCCCAGGGACCGACCGCCCGGATGAATGGCTACAGGAAACAGCCGCGCGTCGCTACGACGGCCCGGCCGGTGGCTCGCTGCGCGCGCCTACTCGTCCTCATCGTCGAGGAGGTCGTCCTCGTCGTCGTCTTCGCCGAGCGCCTCGAGCGCATCGTTGTACTCATCGCGACTCATCAGGGCGTCGAGGTCGGTGCTGTCATCCGCCTTCACCGCGATCAACCAGCCCTCGCCGTACGGATCGTCGTTGACGGTCTCGGGGCTGTCCACCACTTCGTCGTTGCGGCGGACGACTTCGCCACTGATGGGGGCGACGAGGTCCTCCACGGCCTTCGGCGACTCGATGCTGCCGAAGGGATCGTCGGCCGTGAGGGACGTGCCGACCTCGGGCAGCTCGATGAAGACGACATCGCCCAACTGCTCGGCGGCGTAGTCGGTGATGCCGATGATCAGTTCGCTACCATCCTGCCGGACCCAGGTATGGGCCTCGTGGAACCTCAGGTCGTCGGTGGACTCCATCCGTGCTTCCTCCTTGACACTTCACCGCCCGTCAGGGGCGTGGCGGGCCAGGCACCCCGCGCAACGGTTTGCAGTTTAACCGCTAGCCCCTTCCAGCGCAAGACCCTTTCGGCCTGCCTGCGGTCTGCCTTCCGCCTCACTTCATCGCCCGGATGGCGTCCTCCACCGCAGCCACCTCATCGAGCGTGTTGAGCACGCCGATCTCCAGATCGTAGCAGGCCGCCTCGCCCGGCTGCAGGACCCGCAGGCGCCCCTCGGCGCGGTCCTTAGGCCGGCCCTCGACGTGGCAGGTCGCGGGCTCCAGCCCCGTCACGTACGTCCCCTCCGCCGGCATCTTCCACTGGCCGAAGTGCGGCAACTGGCTCTTGTCGTACTTGATGTACAGGCCCAGCGCGCAGCAGTCGCCGGCGTTCTTGCGGGCGAAGCCCACCATCGTCTGGCCGTCCGCGTCCGTCGCCATGTCGTGGTAGTAGACCCATTCGACCTGGTCGGGCGTCGGCGGGGGGAACTCGGCCCACTGATTGACGTAGGGCGCGGCGGCGGCGTCGCGTGGGCGCGTCTCGCGGGCGTTGATGAGATACTCGCTGTCATCCCACACCAGCGGGAAGCCGAGGTTGCAGTGGTAGAGCATCATGTGCTCCTGCGGCCGCCAGCCCTCGTTGGTCACCACGTCATTGATCCAGATCCTGTTCTCGCCGAGCTTCGCGCTGACCTTGCGGTTGAGCAGCAGGTTGGCGCCGAACACGATGCCCTCGCGCATCTTGCCCTGCGCCCAGAAGACGTAGTCATCGCCCTGCCACTCGCCGTCCACGCAGAGGTTCTTGGCCGGGATGTTGCTGATGCGGCCGTGCAGGCCGACGCTGCCGGTGGGGAGCCACTTGCCCTGCTCGGAGTCCCACGTCGGCTCGCCCTCGCTGGAGGTCGTGTCCTGGTGTGGGGCGCCGGCGTAGCTGAGGCCGCACGTGATGACGAGGCCGCCGTAGAAGTTGCGCAGCCAGCCAAGCCCGTCGGGCTCGAAATAGGGGGCGGCAGTGTCGCCGGTTTGCGAGCGCCAGCACAGGGACCGGCCGCAGAACTCGGCGGAAGAGATGTCCAGACCGCGCCCGGCCAGGCAGGTAAAGGTCAGACCGGTGCCGGTGCGGAACAGCACGGCCTCACAGCCGGCCTCGTTGCCCTCGGCGAGCATGACGCGACGCGCGCCGCCGATCTGGTCGAGATCGCCGACGTGCTTGAGCAGTTCAGTACGGGTCCAGTTGCGGCCGAAGAGTTTGGGCATGGGAAGGCCTCCTTGAGAATCGGGAACGGGGAACTGGGAACGGCACGGGTCCGTTCTGGCATAGGTTTCGACGCCATAGGTCGTCTCCCTTCTCCTGTGCGACCTCCCCGTGTGCTATAATCACCTCCGGAACTGCCGTCGCCGTTCCCAGTTCCCAGTTCCCAGTTCCCGAGGCCCTGCCGTGTACGAACTCACCGTCCAACGCAGCTTCTCCGCCGCTCATCATCTGCGCGACTATGATGGGCCGTGCGCGCGGATGCACGGGCACAACTACCGTGTGGAGATCACCGTCGCGGGGCCGCAGCCGTTGCAGAATGGCATGCTGCTGGACTTCGGGGAACTGAAGGCGCTCTGTGATGAGGTGCTCGACGAACTCGACCACCGCTGTCTGAACGAACTGCCAGAGTTCGCCGAGCAGAACGTGACCTCGGAGAACCTGGCGGCGCACATCTACCGCCAGGTCGCGGCGAAGCTCAACTTCGCGGGGGTCAGCATGGCGCGCGTGCGGCTGTGGGAAGGCGATACGTCGAGCGTGACGTACTACGAATAAGTATGCAGTATGAAGGCTGAAGTATGAGGGGACGGCTGCGGGATCATTCGCCGTCGCTCGCTGGGTTCCCCTCGAGTTGGTTGAACAGCTCCCCGACGCGCTCCTGCTCCTCCGGTGTCTGACGGTTGATGTAGCCTTCGCCCAGGAAGATGGCAAAGGTGACAAGAAGTTCGGCTCCGGTGGTCAGCGTCCAGGCGAGGGCCTCGTCCGGTGGGGCGCCGAAGACGGCCAGGGCCACGACGTTCGTCAGCCAGTACTTGAAGAGCACGAAGGTGGCGAAGCCGCCGAGCCATGAAGCCAGGGCCCCGCGCCACGTCGTACGCTTGACGATCATCCCCAGCAAGAGTGGCACCGACACCGGCCCCAGCACCGCCGCGTACCAGTCCATCATCGCCTTGAACGCCCCGCCCAGGCCCTCGGTCGCCAACCCGCCGATGATCGTCAGCAGCCCGAAGATCCCTGTGGCGAGATAGCCGACCTTCATCAGCTTGCCCTCGGGGGCGGCGCGGTCCATCGTGCGGTGATAGATGTCCTTGGTGAAGACCGCGGCCAGAGCGCTGATGTCGGAGTTGACCATGGACATGGTGGCGGCGAACATCCCCGCGACCAGCAGCCCCAGCAGGCCCGGCGCGATGAGCGGAAGCTGCTGCTGGGCGACGACGATGTAGGCCATCTCAGGATCCTCGACGTGGCCGACGAGCATGGGCGCGGCCCAGACCGGGATGTACAGGGCGATGGGGTAGAGCAGGTACATGAAGGCGGACAGCAGGGCGGCCTTCTTCGCCTCGGCGGCCTTGCCCATCGAGTAGAAACGCTGGGCCAGGCCCCACGTGCCACCGTTGTAACTCAGCGTGATGACCACGAAGAAGACGGACAGGCGGGAGAGGGGGAACTCCTTGCTCAGGAAGCTGAAGGGGGGCGTGCGCGGGTCGGCCCACATGCGCCGCCAGCCCCCGACCGCCGCCAGGACCAGCGGCACCAGCAAGAGCGTGATGCCGTACTGCACGATGAACTGGATGAAGTCGCTGTACAGCTCGGCCCACAGCCCGCCCATCAACAGGTACAGGACCGTCACGCCGCAACTGACGATGATCGTGCCCTTGACCGGCAGGCCGGTGCAGGCGTTGATGATCTTGGCCAGCGAGTACAGCTTGGCGCCCTCATCCACGAACTTCACGCCGATGCCGCTCCACGCCACGACTTGCCGGACGACGTTGTTGAAGCGCTGCTCGAGGTACTGACAGGGCGTGATGACCTTCAGGCGGGTCCAGCGCGGCGCCCAGAGGAAGGCCCCGGCCATCATGGCGAGGAAAACCGGGAGCGCGAAGACGGTCCAGATGTTGAACCCGACCTGGTAGGCCAGGCTGGCGTAGCCGACGAAGGCGAAGGCGCTGTAGCCGGAGACGTGGTGGGAGATAGCGGCGAGCCACCAGGGGATGTTGTGGCCCCCGGCGAAGTAGTCGTCCAGCCCGTGGATGAAGCGGCGGGTGATGAAGCCCAGTGAGGCCATCAGCCCGAAGAAGGCGATCACGACCATCCAGTCCACGGTGGTGAACAAAGGGACCCTCCCGCGGCGACAGGCTGCGCGAACGGCGTGCTATTGGCCGCGCCGAGGCCCAATCCCTTCCCCGACACGTGAAAGGCCGTGGGACCATGGAACCGATCATCATCCGGTTTGACGCAAGCGAGCCCGCCAAGCTGGCGGTGGCGGAACTGCGGCGCTGCCTGTCGCAGATCACGGGGCAGAAGTGGACGGTCCGCACCGCCAAAGCCCACGACCCAAATGCCCTCGGCCTCTGGGTCGGGGCCGTTCCTGGGAGCGCCGGCTTCTCGAAGAGCCTGAGCGTAGCCGAAGGGCTGTCGGCGCCGGACGCCGACCAAGTCCTCATCGAGACCACCCCCACCCGCGGCCTCATCGCCGGCTCGAACGAACGCAGCATCCTCCTCGCCGCGTATCGCTATCTCACCGCGCTCGGCTGCCGCTGGGTGCGACCCGGCAAGACCGGCGAGAGCCTGGCCTCGCTCCGCAGGCTCCCGCCCGTGAAGCTGCAGGAGACCGCCTCCTATCGCCATCGCGGCGTGTGCATCGAGGGCGCGGTGAGTTGGGAGCACGTGCGGGACATGGTGGCATGGCTGCCGAAGCTGGGCTTCAACGGCTACTTCATCCAGTTCCGCGAGGCGTACAACTTCTTCCAGCGCTGGTATGAGCACGAGGCCAATCCGCTGTGGCCGAAGGAGAAGTTCACGACGGCGCAGGCGGCGGAGTTGACCGCGAAGCTGCGGCGCGAGATCAAACGCCGGGGCATGGACCTCCACCTGGTCGGCCACGGGTGGACGTGCGAGCCCTTCGGGATTCCGGGGCCGGGGTGGTACGAACATGAGGGCCCGCTCCCGGCCGAGTCCGTGCAGTACCTCGCCGAGATCAAGGGCGAGCGCAAGCTGTGGGGCAACATCGCGCTCAACACGAACCTGTGCTACGGCAACCCCGAAACGCGGCGGATCGTGACTGAGGCCATCGTCGAGTACGCGCAGACGAACCGCGATGTGGACATCATCCACTTCTGGCTGGCCGACGGCAGCAACAACCAGTGCGAATGCCTGCTGTGCCGCGACCACCGGCCGTCGGACCTCTATGTGAAGATGCTCAATGAGCTGGACGAGAAGCTGACGGCGGCGGGGCTGCCCGTGCGGATCGTCTTCCTGGCGTACGTGGACTTGCTGTGGCCGCCGCTGAAGGAGCGCATCGCCAACCAGGAGCGGTTCATCCTGATGTTCGCGCCGATCACGCGCTCGTACTCGACGTCGTTCACCGAGGCGGGGAAGAGCGACGCGAAGCTGCCGCCGTACCGGCGCAACCGGCTGAAGTTCCCGGCCGACCCGGCGATCAACCTGGCGTTCCTGCGCGGCTGGCAGGAGCAGTTCGTCGGCGAGGGCTTCGACTTCGACTACCACTTCATGTGGGACCACTACAAGGACCCCGGGCAGACGGCGCTGGCGCGGGTGCTGCATAGGGACGTGCAGGGCCTGCGCACCATCGGCCTCGATGGGTTCATGAGCTGCCAGGTGCAGCGGATGTTCTTCCCCACGGGCTTGGGCATGACCGTGCTGGGGCGGACGCTGTGGGACCGCAAGCTGTCCTTCGGCGAGATCGCGCGGGATCACATGCAGGCGTGCTTCGGCGCGGACGGGGAGTTGGTGCTGAAGTACCTGACGCAGCTCTCGAAGCTCTTCGCCCCGCCGGTGTTGCGCGGGGAGGCGAAGCCCGAGACGGCGCTGGAAGGCTGGCGGAAGATCCCGGCGGCGGTGGACCAGATGGCGCCGGTCATCGCGCGCAACCTCGACGCCCCGAACCCATGCCAGGCGCATTCGTGGCGGCTGCTGGCGGACTTCGGCGAACTGTGCATCCTGCAGAGCGAGGCGCTGGTGGCCAAACATACCGGGGCGGAGGACTGGATTGAGGCCGCGCGTGAAGTCCTGGCCTGGGCGCGGACGAATGAGAAGCGGCTGCAGCATGTCCTCGATGTGTTCGAGTTCGCGCTCACGTTCGTCGGGCTGCTGGGGCTGTGCCGGGATGAGCTACTCAGCCGTCGGCGGTGAGGTCCACCCATGAGATGGCACTGGCTAGCTGTACTGTTGACTGGCGCGGTGGCGCTAAGCCCTGCTGTAGCCCAACTGGCGGAGCGGGAAGTCGTCTTGCGCGACAGCGTGCGGCTGAACATCGGGGAGAGCGTGAGCCTGCCCCTGCCGAACCGGGGCGCCGACTGGAAGGGCCCGCTGTTCCTGTCGTTCCGCGGGCGCATCGAGACCACCGGCTCGCAGGGCGGGTCGGCGCCGGCGCTGCAGATCACCGTCAACAACGTCCCCACCTCGATTGAGCGGCTGGTCAACAAGCCGCCGTACTACATGGTCAACTCCGAACAACGCAACCCGTGGTACAACTCCGGGCTGGGGGCGTGGGTGCTGCCGTACTACCCGTGGGATCGGGAAGACCTCGTCGGCGGGCAGGTCCACCTGTTCGTGCTCGACCTCTGCGACCTGCTGCGCCCCGCCGGCAACACGCTGACGCTCCACAACATCTTCGCGTACTTCCGTGACGCCAGGCTGGACCTGCAGGACCTCCGGCTCTTGGGGCATGCAGACTTCCCGCGCCTGGACTGGGACCCGGCCAAGGAGCCGCTGACGCGCAGCCACGGGATGGACCGCTTCCGGCGCAAGGCCCTGGCTTACCACGAGGGCGTGACGGCCCGACTCGACACCGACCGGGGCTACCGGACCGACGTGGGGGAGATCGCCCCGCGCGACAGCTTCGCGCAGAAGTTCGCCTGCAAGCAGGACGCCACGGGGCGGCTGACCATCAAGGTCGGCGGCGAGACCTACACGACCTGCGGCTACATCCGCGCCGGTGACGGGCCGTGGCGGGAGTTGGGGACACCCGCGGCGGCGGGGCAATGGCAGAGCCTGAAGCTGGCGGGCGACACGCTGACGGGCGCGGCTGGGCCGCTGGCGCTGCGGCGCACGGTCACGACGCACCCAACGCACATTGAGATTCGCGACCACCTCCAGAACCGGAGCGACGCCGACCTGCCCGTGTGCGTCGTGAACTGCCTGGACTGCGGCGACGTGAAGAGCCTGGCGGCGTTCCGGCTATCGGGGCGGCCGCAGGAGCGCTTCTGGGCCAACACCTCGCCGATGACCGACCGACAGTTCGGCACGACGCCCCTGCTGTACCTGGCCCGGAAGAACAGCGCGATGGGCCTCGTCGTCGAGGACGATGCCACTCGCAACCACGGGTCGGTGATGGCCTGGGACGCGACCCTCGCCGTCGGGGATGACATGCTGTACCTGGGGCCGGGCGGGGAGACCACGCTGGTGTGGAAGCTCTACCCGCTGGCAGAGCGCGACTACTTCGCCTTCCTGGGCGCGGTGCGGCGTGACTGGGGGCTTTACCAGCGCATCCCGGCGCTCTTCGGGTTCGTGCACTCGACCATCGAGGAGCGGATGTACGAGGATGTGCGCTACCGGACGCCCGAGACGGTGGCCGCATTCCTCAAGAGCAGCGGCATCGGCGTGGCCTCCGAGGGGTCGGTCGTCGCCCTGCCGGACGGGAAGAACGGCATCCTGTACGGCAACGAGGAACTGGAGCTGCTGCGCCAGGGGACGGCATTGTTCCGGCAGTGGCGGCAGTGGGCCCGTGACGGCGGCGCCCCGGTGCCGTGCCTGCCGTACGTGAACGTCCACCTGTGCCGGATCGTGCCGGGCAAGACGCTGGCGGACATGGAGCAGCGCCTCCCCGGCGGCCTCATCCGCGACGCCTACGGCACGCCCGTAGCCTACCGCACGGGGTGGCTGTACTGCGTCCTGCCCACGCTGGACAACGCCGTCGGCAAGCACCTCCTCGATGTGCTCAAGCTATACGTGGATGAGCAGGAGTTCGCGGGGATCTATCTGGACGAATGGGACCATTCGCGGGCGCGGGTCTCCTTCAATCACGAGGACGGCGTGTCGGCGCTGCTGGACGAGGCGGGGCACATCAAGCGCAAGGTCGGGCTCGTGCCGATCCTCGCGAAGCCCTTCCAGCTTGCCTTCAGCAGGGAGTTGCAGCGGCGCAACGCTGTCGTCTTCGCCAATCAGTTCGACGACACACTGGATGCCGCGCGCCTGCCGATCGTGCACTTCGCCGAGCCAGGCAGTTCCCATGACGATGATCTCGTGTACCATGCGCAGGCGGGGCGCACTCCCCTGTCGCTGAACATCAAGGCCTCCCGGGGCATCTGGCAGGACACCAGGGACCTGCTGCGGCAGGGCGTGTTGACGTGCTACTACTGGAAGTACCTGCATGGCGACCATCTGCTGAAGCGCTGCTACCCCATCACCGTGCGGGAGATCCGGCCGGGGGTCGTCATCGGCGAGGACCGGATTGTCACGAGTGCGTCGGGGACCTTCTCGCTGGGGCGGGCGCGGCCGCTGACGGCGTATGTGTATGCCGGGCCAGCCGGGCAACTGGCGCGCACCGTGCCCGGCGCAGCGACCGTGCACGGCGATGCCGCGGTGCGACTGGAGCTTGGTGACGATGAGGTCGCAGTCGTCATGGAGTGACGGCAACAGGGGGACGGTGGAGCCAGAAACATGAACGCGATTGCACTGCTGTCCGGCGGGCTGGACTCGACGGTGGCCACGTGGCTGGCCGCTCGCAGACTGACCATCGAGTTGGCGCTGACGTGCGACTACGGCCAGCGGTCGGCGGCGCGAGAGATCGAGGCCGCGGCGCGGATCGCGGCGGCGCTCGGTGCGCCGCACACGGTCGTGCCGCTGCCGTGGGTGAAGACCGTCGCGCATGATGCGCTTACCGACGCCGCGCGGCCGTTGCCGGAACTCGCGCCCGAGGAGTTGGACAGCAAGGCGGCGGTGCGGTCGGCGGCGGCGGTGTGGGTGCCGAATCGCAACGGTCTGCTGCTGAACATCGCTGGCGTGTTCGCCGAAGCGCTGCACTGCGAGGCGATCATCGTGGGCTTCAACGCCGAGGAGGGGACGACGTTCCCGGACAACACCCCGGCCTTCATGCACGCGGCCGAGCGGGCGTTCAGCTTCTCGACCCAGCAGGGCCTGCAGGTCGTGTCGCCGACAGTCGAGATGACGAAGCGGGAGATCGTGCGGGCCGGCCGGGAGAGCGGCGCGCCGCTGGACTTCGTGTGGAGTTGCTACGAAGGCGGGCTGACCCCGTGCCGCAAGTGCGAGTCATGTCTGCGCTCACAGCGGGCGTTTGCGGACGAGGGATAGCGCAGCGCGAGAGTCGTGGGGTGTCGGCGTAGCCGACGGGGCCCCGCGACTCTACCAGCCAGTCCCTACCTTCCGCCCCCTCTTGTTGCTCTCCATCGCCCCGAAGACCATCGCCAGCGACTTGATGTTGTCATGGCATTCTGTCTGCGGCGTTCGGCCCTCGCGCAGGAACGCCAGCATCTCGCGCAGGCCGCCGTGCATGCCGCCGGCCGTCACATCCGCCTCGGCGATGGCCACGTCGCGCAACTCGCGGTTGAAGCCCTCGTCGCCCGCGACGGCCTGCCCGCGCGGCTCCTGGTCCTGCTCATACAGCAGCGTCCCCCGGTTGCCGATGATCCGCCAGTTGCCGTTCCAGCTCGTGTGGCAGCCCTCGGCGCACCAGCTTCCCCGATAGGTGAAGATGACGCCGTTCGTCAACTCGTAAATGCAGCTGGCGGCCACATCACCGGCGTACCAGGAGCCCTGCGGGTTGAACTCGTGGGCGTAGACGGAGACGGGGTCCAGGCCGGTGAAGAAGCGGCACAAGTCGAAGTGATGGATGGCCATGTCGAGGATCAGCGGGCTGGGCATCTCATCGCGGAAGCCGCCGAAGTGGGCGCCGAGGTAGAAGTCGCAGTTGATGGTCGTGACCGAGCCGATCTGGCCGGAAGCGACGGTCTGCCGCACGCGCTCGTGGCGGCCGTCCCAGCGCCGCGACTGGCTCACCATGTACACCTTCCCGGACTCCTCTGCGGCCTTCACCATCCGTCGCGCCTCGGCCATGCTCGCGGCCATGGGCTTCTCGCCG
>CAZZDO010000049.1:0-18359 GCA_964653205.1 uncultured Armatimonadia bacterium
GAACAGGGGCGGGCGGTGGGGCTGCCGGCGCTGGTACGGGTGCCTCGGCCGGGAAGCGTTGCCCGCAGCGCGGGCAGAAGGTCGCGCTCGGGGCCGCCTCGCCCTTGCAGTTGTCACATATCTTGTGGTCGCTCATGGACACCCTCCGGGTCATGCGGACGATGTCGGGTGATTGGCCATCCACGCCATGATTCCCTGCGTGTCGGCCGGACACACATGCGGAGTGCCGCAACCTGAGACCAGGAAGGGAATGGAGTCCCCGACGGGGAATGGTACGGCGCAGTGATGGCTGTGGCGCCGCCGTGGCCGCTACTGTGACGCCGTCGCACGGGTCGGGGCCGGGGATGGTTGGGGCCTGCCCGTCAGGTCTCGCGCGAGGGGCGACTGGTCGGGCGTGGCCACCGGAGGTAACTGGCATTGTCTGCTGCGGAGAAACAGCTTGAGGGTCCCACGCGGGCGGAGATGACTCCGCTGCGGCTTCTGCACGGACTCCTGGACCGGCTGAGTTGGGGCGCCGTGCTCCTGCTGAGCCTGGCAGGGGCTGTCCTGGCGGGGGCGTTCGTCTACCTGCTCGTGCCCCTCTCGTTCACGAGTGAGGCTTCGTTCCTGTTCAACGACCAGCCAGACGTCATTTCCAGCCTCCAACTGCTGGCTCCAGGCGGCGGCAATGGCGACACCCGCGGCGCTGCCGGCGCGATCGGCATGCTCGGGGGCGGGGGTTCCTCGGCCGCGCAGCGTTTCGAGGAACTGGCGCGCAGCCGCCGCCTGCGCCGCCAACTGGTGGAGACTCACGGCTTGGCCGAACGCTTCCACATGCCCGCGCAGCAGGCCGAGGCGGAGCTGCGGACGGCCATCAGCATCAGGACGCTGGGCCGTGGCACACTTCTGGGCGGCAGCGGCGTGGGCATGGCCGTCGGCGTCACCTGTCAGGCCGGCCCGCGCTTGCGGGTCTGGCTGGGGCGGCCCGTGGCCTTCAAGCCCAACGAAGCGCAGACGATGAGCGCCACGATGGCCAACGACATCGTGGCCTTCCTGGACGACTACACGACCGAGACGAGCATCCAGCAAGCGCGCAAGACGCGCGTCTTTGTCGAGAAGCGCACGCGCACCGTCGAAAGCGACCTGGCGCGGGCGGAAGCGCGCCTGTTGGCGCTGCAGCGCCAGTACCGGCTGCTGTCGCCCGAGACCAAGGCCGAGCAGTTGGCCGAGGAGATCAAGACCCTTACGGACGCGGAAGCCCAATCCCGCGTACTCGAGCAGAACGCGGCCGAATCCGTCCGGCTGCTGCGGGGGCAACTGCCTCGCGAGGCGACGACCCGCATCGAGCAGACCGTCACGGCCCGCAACCCGCTCATCGAGCGGCTGGAGGGCGAGCTGTTGGACCTGCAGGCGAAG
The DNA here is from genome assembly GCA_964653205.1 of uncultured Armatimonadia bacterium. Classification (GTDB taxonomy): domain Bacteria; phylum Armatimonadota; class Zipacnadia; order Zipacnadales; family UBA11051; genus JAJFUB01. The sequence continues at coordinate 1,396 of CAZZDO010000049.1, forward strand.
CTGCAGACCGAGGTCGCCGGGGGCAAGCTGACCACTCACCCGGACCTCGTGGCCTTGCGCAAGGAGATGGACGGCAAGGAGGCCCAACTCCAGCGCGTCAGCCACGACGTGCAGGACATGGTCACCCGCGGCATCAACCCCGTACACGACGCGCTGTCGGGCAAGCTGGTGGATCAGATGGTGACGCTGGCCGGAGCGCGGGCCGGGGCGCGGATCGCTGGGAGCCGGCTGGCCCGGGCCGAAAGCCGCATGCAGGACCTGCCGCCGGTGGCGCAGGAGTACGTGCACCTGAAGCGGCAGGTCGAGATGCAAGGCGATCTGCTCTCCACGCTGCAGAAGCGCCTGGAGATGGCGCGCATTGAGGAGCAGCGGGAGAACAGCGGCAAGTTCCAGGTGCTGGACCCGGCGGAGCCGCCGCTGCGCAAGTCCGGCCCGTCGTCCACCAAAGCCGCGCTGGCCGTCTTCGTCGGCCTGTTGTTCCTGCTCGGCATCGGGCGGGCTTATCGCCTCGGCTGGATTGCGCTGGAAGACAGGGAACCTCCGGCAGACGCCTGAGGTTCACGACCCCACCGGCGAGGGCCGTGGCGACGGCGCGACAGCGGGCGCGCCTTGCCGCCACAGGCGGCCGGAAGCCCCACCGTCAGGACGGAGAAGCAGTCATTGGAGCCAGCCGCCCCCCAGTCGAGGCCCCGCGGGCTTGTCGCGAAGTATGAGGCGCTCGCCAGCCGCTACCCCATGGGCCAGCGCCTTGCGCGCGGCGGCCTCTGGGCGCTGGCCGGCAGTATCATCTCCCAGGGCATGGCCTTCGCCGCTTCCATCGCCTGCGCCCGGCTCCTGGGCCAGACCACTTACGGCGAGTTGGGGATGGTGCGCAGCACGGTGGCGACGCTGGGCCTGTTCGCCGGGATGGGGCTGGGCCTCACCGGCATCAAGCACATCGCCGAATTCCGGGAGGCCGATCCGGGACGCGCGGGGCGTATCGTCCGACTGTGCTCCGTCGTCGCGATCTTCTCGTGCAGTCTGATGGCGGTCGCGCTGCTGGTCGCTGCGCCGGTGGTAGCGCATCGCGCGCTCGCCAACGCCGGGCTCACCGTCCCGCTGTTGTTCGGGGCGGCGCTGCTCTTCGCCACCGCCTACGACGGCGCGCAGAAGGGGATACTGGCGGGGTTCGAGGCCTACCGGGAGATTGCGCAGGTATCGGCGCTGGGCGGGGCGGTACTGTTCGTCCTCGTGCTCGTCGGTGTGCATGTCGCGCAGCTCAATGGCGCCATCCTCGGGTACGTGGCCGGCAGCAGCCTCACTCTGGTCCTCAACCGCGTGGCCATCCGCCAGCAGTGCCGTCGGCACGGCGTGCCGCTGGATGGCCACGACTTCTGGCAGGAGCGCGGGGTGCTGGTCTCCTTCAGCCTCCCGGCCCTGCTCTCCGGCGTGGTCGTCGCCCCCGCGGCCTGGGCCTGCAACGCCCTCCTGGTGAACCAGCCGGGGGGGTACGCGCAGATGGGCATCCTGAGCGCGTGCGATCAGGTGAAGATGCTGGCGGCCTTCATCCCCGCCAGCGTGATGCAGTGTCTCCTGCCCGTGCTGTCGGCCCAATTCGGGGCGGGCGGCGAGGCGCCGCTGGGGCACCGACTGCGCATGGTCAACGCCTACCTGGCGATATGCATCCTGGGAGTCATCACCGGGCTCCTGCTGTTCCTCCTGCCCGCCGTTCTGGCGATCTTCGGCCGGGACTTCGGCAACGGCCGTGTCGCCCTGGTCATCGCTCTGTGCGTGCTGCTGCCGGACGGCTATCTGCGGGGCATCGGGCGGCTATTGCAGGCGCGGGGGTTGCTCTGGCTCACTTTCGCGATCGGCCTGGCCGTGACGGTCGTGCTGCTGGGCGCCGCCGTCTTGCTGGTCCGATTTGGCGCTGCCGGCATCGCCCTGTCTACGCTGCTGGGCGTCGTGGCGGCCACAGTAGTGTTCACGCCCATCGCCTACCGCGCCCTGGGGCTGATGCAGTGGCTTAAGCATGATGCGCTGATCGTGGGGCTGCTGGCCGCGGCGCTCGCACCGGGCATCTGGGCCAATCTGCACCAGGCGCAGGGCGTGGCGTGGGCGGGCGCGCTTGTCGTTTCGATTTCGCTCCTTGCCCTGGTCGCCGTGCTCCTGGGTCGGTGGCTGCGGCACCCGCCCCTGGAGGCCCCGCCGGAGCGGGGGGCGGACGTCGTCGTCGGGGAGGCCCTGCCTTGAAGGCATGCAGCGTCAGTGGCATGGCGCGATGTGGTGTATCGTCCCGGGGTTGACGCGCGTCGTCCACGAGGAGTGAGTCGATGAGATCTGCTGCCGTGTTGGCCAGTCACCTGCTGCGGTTGCCGAGCATGAGCCTGCTTGACCGGGTGATTGCCCGGCTCCTGGCCCGGGCGCCCTCACCGATCGTGGTTCGCTCCCGGTATGGGTTCCTGATGTCGGTGGGGGGTGACGAATTCGGGGCCGACCACGTCCGGGCGAGGGTCGCAACCGGCCAGTATGAGCGAGGGCACCTTCGTCTCCTCGCCGCGCTGCTTGATGCCGACAGTGTTGTCGTTGACGTAGGCGCCAACGAAGGCTACGTATCGCTGTACCTGTCGGCCCTGCTCAACGCGGGCGGAAGGGTGCTGGCCATCGAGCCGCATCCGGCGAACGTGGCCCGCCTCGAGGCGGGCCTCCGCCTCAATCAGCGGACGAACGTCACCGTGGTCCCCCGGGCGGTCAGCGACTGCCCCGGCACGCTCACCCTCCACAGCGACGGAGCGTGGGCTACGGTGCTCGACGGTGTCTATCCCTCGGCCCCGACGGTCGAGGTCGAGACGACCACGCTAGACGACCTGGCTCGGTCTGGTATTGATCTGACGGGCCTGCGCCTCGTCAAGATTGACGTGGAAGGGCACGAACTACAGGTGGTCTGCGGCGGGCAGGAGACGCTCCGCAAGCACCGCCCCGTGGTGAGCTTCGAGGTCAATCTGACCCTGTTGGCCTACGCCTCCTACTCCGTCCAGGAGCTATTCGACTTCTTCCTCGATAACGATTTCCGGCTGCTCATGGAGGAAGAGGGGAAGCTGATCGAGTTCGACAGCTTCAGGATGCGCACGATGGACTTCGTGGCCGTCCCCAGCGAACTCATGCCAATGTGTGCTGAGCGCCAGTTGCTGGCTGCCCCGAGGGTCCGGGCATGATCCGCGCGATCATCTCCACCGGCATAGGTCGCCTGCACCTGGTGCAGACGGCGGTGGCCGTCAAGCGGGCCGGAGTCGCGGTGCGGCTGATCACCGGCTGGGTGCCGTCGCCACGGTGGCGCGGGCTCGCCAACATGATTGGCCGACTGGTGGGCCGGCCGAACCTGTACGAACGGCTGGCGACGCGCCGGGGCGGCGGTGCGCTGGAGAACGCCGAGCTGCGCTCGTGTGCTCTCGGGGAGGTGCTCGCCGTCCTGACCCTGCGCCTGGTGCCGCGCCCCTGGCTGGCGTGGTGGCCCCGGTGGGACTGGCTCAGCTTCGGCCGCGCGTCCCGCCGTCACCTGCGTGACGCCGACGTGTTTCATGTCCGCAGCGGGGCCGGGCAGGGCGGGGCTATCACCCGCGCGCGCGAACAGGGCATGAGCGTCGTCGTGGACCAGAGCGCCGGTCATCCGGCCTTCATGGAGCGGCAGTTGCGCGACGAGTTCGCGCGCTACGGCCTGCCCTTTCGCCTGGGCCCGAGCGACCCACTGTGGCGGCTGGTGCTCCAGGACTGCGCCGACGCCGATGTGCTCCTGGTCAACTCGGCTCACGTCCGCGACACATTCGTGGCCGAGGGCTATCCGCCCGAGCGCATCGCCGTCATCTACCTGGGCGTGCGTGAGGACTTCCTCCGGCTGAAGAATGACTACGCCTGCCCCGGGCCGCTGCGCCTGCTCTTCACCGGGAACTTCGGCGTGCTGAAGGGCGCGCACTACCTGTTGCCGGCGCTGCAGCGCCTGGACGAGGCGGGGGTGGACTACTGCCTGACGGTTGTGGGCACCAACGCCGAGGCTCCACGCCTGCTCCGGGAGTTCCCCGTCCGGGGCGAAGTGCGGCTGGTGGGCCATGTGCTGCAGGACCGGCTGAAGGGCTATCTGACCGACAGTGACATCTATGTCTTCCCGAGCCTGTCAGAGGGCTGCGCGAGCGCGTGCATGGAGGCCCTGGCGGCCGGGCTACCGGTGGTGACGACGCGGGAAAGCGGCGTGCCCGTCACGGACGGTCGCGACGGGCTGCTTGTGCCCGCCAAGGACGCGACTGCTCTGGCCGCAGGCATCATGCGCCTGGCGGGGGATGAGGCCCTCCGGGCTGAGCTGGGTCGCGCTGGGGCGCGTCTGATTGCCGAAGGATACACCTGGGACGAGTACGGCCGCCAGTTGGCAGCACTCTACGGGCGCCTGCGGAGCGGGTCGGGCAACGGGGAGAAACCGGAAGGGAAGGAGGTGGGTTAGTGCGGATCAGTCGGCCCATGGCCGTGGCGTTCCTGTGCGGCCTGACGTCCATGCTGCAGATCAAGGTCATCGGCTACTTCAGCATGGTCGAGTTGGTCTTTGCCGCGCTGGCGCCCTGGTATCTATGCACCCACTGGCGCGCCATCTTCTCCGGCCGGCTGCGCCCCTTCCTCTTCCTGGGGTTGCTGTGGCTGTGGTCCGCGCTGGTCACGGACCTAGTGCGCGGCACGGCGTTGGGAGACATGATGCGCGGCACCGTCTCCATCGTGTTGTGGCTGGCGTGCCTGATCTGCCAGTACGTCATGCTGTATCGGCGCCCGGAAGCGATCAAGTGGTATACCGTCGGGCTGGCGGGTTCGTTCTTCATCAGCCTCTACGTCTTCCGGCCCGGGTCGCTGATCTGGTTCGCGGAAGCCATGGGCACCGGGGCCGCGGAAGTGACAACCTGGCACACCGCCTACTCCAACGTGGCGAACGCGGCAGTGGCGGCGGGCGTGCTGTTCGGCTACCGCCGCTACCCGCGCGCGACCATGGCGGGCCTGCTGCTCTACGCCCTGGTCTGCCTGGTGCTGGGCAGCCGGGGGCTGTTCGTCGTCCACGCGCTTGCCGCTGCCATGACGTACTACTTCCACCGCGAAGAGCAACGGGCCCGGCAGCGCGGGACCGTGCGCCCGGTGGCCTTGGCCAAGCGCGTGCAACTCATGTCCGTCATGGGGGCCGCCGCCCTGGGGGCCATGTTGACCTACGCCCTCGCGTCGTCACGTGGCTGGCTGGGCGCTGTCGAGCAGGCCCGCTATCAGCAGCAATCCGAGGCCAGCATCGGCGTGTTGTCGGCACGCTACGACGCCCTCTGTGGTGCCCTGGCCATCATCGATTCACCCTTTATCGGGCACGGCTCCTGGGCTGAGGACACGGCGGGGTACCGGGCCCGAGGGCTGGCCTTGATTGGGCTCCCACCCTCGGCGGCGGCGGGGAGACTGATCACCGGCGGACCGATCCCGGGGCACTCGCACATCATCACCGCGTGGGTGTTCCACGGCCTGCTGGGCGGGGCGTACTGGATCTTCGTCCTCGGGTTCCTTCTGCGGTTCACGGTGCGGTACTTGCCTGGCCCCCGGGAGTATCTGCCCTACACGCTGATTTCGGTCATCAGCTTGTTCTGGAACATCCTGGCGTCGCCCTTCGGCCAACGCCCGGCCACGGCCGCCTCCCTGGTCTTCCTGATCGTGTGCGCCGAGGCCGTAGACCGGCAGCGTCGCGCCCGGGCGCGCCGGGGAACTCCTGCCCCGGAGCCGCCAGTTGACGCCCCGGTGGAGTCCTGGAGCTAGCCATGCGGATCTGCTTTGTGACAACCGGGGACCTCATGACGATCGCCACCGGCAAGCGCGCCACCGGCATGGCCGGTCCGCTGGCCGCCCTGGGGCACGACGTCTCGATCATCATGCAGGACACGCCGACGAACCGCGAGCGGCTGGCGCTGGAATGTCCTGGAGCCCAGGCGCTCCTCTTCCCGGGCGGCCCGGCCCTGGCGGAAGTGCGGCGGAAGCGAGCGCTCCTGCGCCAGGCACGGCCGGACGTGGTCTACACCTGCTCCTTCGGCGTCCGCAACCGCGTGACCCCGCTGGTAGGGCGCCGCCTGCCGGTGCGGCTGGTGGAGCATTCGGAGTTGCGCTCGGGCATACCGGACCTGAGCGCCCGTCAGCGCCGCGTCGAGCGCGCCCTGGAGTGGGCCGCCGCGCTCTCCTTCGATGGTCAGATCTGCGCGAGTCGCTACCTGGAGCAGGAGTTCGGGCGGATGATGCACCGCGCGCACCGACGGCGGCCGTTGCTCTACCTGCCCTACGCCTACAACGAGCACGTCCTGCAGCCGCCGACGCTGGACATGTCCGCCCTGCGCGCCCGCTACGCCGGACGCCGGGTCGTCCTGTATATGGGGACTCTGACCGAGAACTACGGGCTCTTCCAGATGCTGGAGGCGGCCCGGAGCTTGCGGCAGACGCGGCCGGACTTCGTGCTGCTGCTGCTGGGCCGGGGCCGCCACGCCGACCGGGCTGCCGAGTTCGTGACCACCCACCACCTCGCGGACTGCGTCGAGCTTCTCGGCTATGTCCCCGAGACAGAACTGGCGGCGCACTTCCAGCTCGCGTCCGTCTTCCTGCTCCCGCTGCTGGACACCGTGCAGGACTGGGCGCGTTGCCCCAGCAAGCTCTTCATGTACCTGCCCTTCGAGAAGCCCATCGTCACCTGCCCCGTCGGCGAAGCGCGAGAACATCTCGGCGACGACGGCTTCTACTTCGCGCCGGGCGATGTGCTCGGGCTGACGGCGCAGATCGGCCGCGCGCTGGCTGTCGGCGAGCACTGGCGCCCCCGGCGGGACTACCACGAGCACAGTTGGCCGCGCCGCGCGGCCACGTTCGCCGACTGGGTCCTGTCGTGCTGGGGCGAACGCCTCGGGGCTCGCGATGGGCAGGGCGGACAAGGCGGTGCGTTGTGACCGAAGCCATGGCCATGACCGCCGGGCCGCGCCATCACTTCTTCGGCTTCCACGATCTCGTCGAGTGGAACGCGGCGGGCGACAAGCTGCTGGCGCTGCAGGTCGAGGACATCACGCATCCTCCATATCCTGGCGATAGGGCCACCGTCGGCTTTGTGCAGACCGACACGCGGGAGTTCGTCCCCCTCGGCACGACGACGGCCTTCAACTACCCGCAGGGCGCCCGCCAGCAGTGGCTCGGCGACGGCGAGCAGTTCGTCGTCAACGACCGCGTGGGTGACGCGTGGGGCGCGCGCATCTACGACGCCGCGAGCGGCAACGTGGTCGGCGAGTTGGCCCATCCGGTGCACTGCCATAGCCCTCGCACGGGTGACGCCTTCGGGCTCAACTACGCCCGGCTGCACCGGCTGGGCGGCTATGGCTATGTTGGCCTGCCGGACAAGTGGGCCGATGACCCGGCACCGGAGCGGGACGGCATCACCCGCCACAGCCTTAAGACCGGCGAAGCCGAACTGATCGTGTCGCTGCGCGCCGTGGCCACGCACGACGTTGCGGCGGCAGCGCCGGCGGGCGCGCATCATTGCGTGACGCACCTGCGGCTGAACCCGCCCGAGACGCGCCTGGCATTCCTCCACCGCTACGACCTGCCCGACGGCGGGGAGATGACGCGCCTGATGACTGTCGGCGTCGGCGGCGAGGACCTGCGCTGCCTGGCCCGGGGCTTCCTCAGTCACTTCGACTGGCTGGATGACGAGCACGTGATGATCTGGGGACGGCGGGATGAGCGCGTGGCCGCGTTGCGCGGCCACCCGGCGCTGGCGCATCCGCTGCTGGCCGGTCCGCTGCGTCTAGCCAAGCGCGCGGCCCGCTGCCTCCTGCGGCGCAGCGCGGCGGCGAGCATGTCCTTCCTGATCGCGACCGACCGCCCCGACGTGCCGACGCAGCCGATGGCCGTGGGCGTCCTGACGGAGGATGGGCACCCGATGTTCTGCCCCGCCAACCGCGACTGGTGTGTCACCGACACCTATCCGTCCGACGCCGGGGTGCGCACGCTGATGCTCTACCAGGTCAGCGAGAACCGGCGCGTGGACCTGGGGCAGTTCCCGATGCTCGCCGCGGAGCCGGACACCACTGAGTTGGGGCGGGCCTATGACAGCCTCGCTCCCGCCGTACGGCGGCGTTTCCCGCCCGCTCTCTATGCCTTCACGCGCAGCGGCCTGCACTGCGACCTGCACCCGCGCTGGAACGCCGACGGCACGAGGGTGGCCTTTGACTCGATCCACGAAGGCACCCGCCAGGTCTACGCTCTCGATGTGACTTCCGCGATGGGCGGGGAGCGGTAGGAAGCCGATGGTACGCCACATCCGCGGTCTGGACTACCTGCGCATCATCGCGGTCTTCGCCGTGGTCTGGATTCACGGGTCGGACACCAACCCGCTGGCGCAGCAGGGCGGGAACCTGCTCACCGGCTTTGCGGTGCCGAGCTTCCTGATGATGTCCGTGTACCTGACGCTGTCGAGCCTGCAGCGGACACCGGAACGTGGGTTTTTGGCCTTCATGCGGCGGCGGCTGGCGCGGCTGGGGCCGGCCTACCTGCTGTGGACCGGTGTGTACCTGCTCTTCCGGCTGGCCAAGCACGCGCTGGTGCTACACCAGCCCTTCGCCGTGGACTGGGCGCCGACGTTGCTGTGCGGCGCTGCAGCCAACCACCTGTGGTATGTTCCGGCGCTGATCTATCTGACGGCGCTCTTCTTCCCACTCTTCAAGGCGGCGCAAGGCCGCAGGGGACCCGCGCTGACGGTGCTCTGCCTGCTGCTGGCCGTGGGCGGCGTGGCCGTCTACCAGCTTCTGGCCTCCTGCGCCACCGCGCCTCTCAGTGTGCCCAGCTTCCTGCTGCACTACCTGCTGCGGTGCGGTGGCTGCGTGCCGTTGGCGGTCGCCCTGTGGCTGATGACCCGGCCTGACGCAGGGCGGATGCACCCCACAACCGGGAGCCAGGTCCCACTACTGGCAGCCGGCGTATGGGCCGCCGCCGTGGCGCTCATGTGGGTGCCGCAGGCCGACACCGTCGTCGCCTATCTGCTGGCCCTGGGCGCCGTGCTGCTGGCGCTCTCCTGGCCGCGCACGGAAGGCCCCGGGCCGTCGTGGCTGGCCGAGGTATCGGCCGTGACCTTCGGCGTCTACCTGATGCACGGCGTCTTTGTCGAGGGGCTGCAGGTTGCGGCGAAGCTGGCCCATGTGGACCTCGGCTCGCTGGCGGCGACCCTCGGCGTCATTGTCACGGCCTTCGGGCTGAGCATCCTGGTCTCGGTGCTGCTGGGCCGCATCAAGGCTTGCCGTTGGATGGTGCGGGTCGGCTGAGGCCGACCCGCAGGGAGCACTGCGCGCATGAGAGTCGTGTACCATCAACACCTCTTCTCCCACTACCGTCAGGGGATCATTGACCGGATGCTGGCCGCCGACGACCTGGAGGTCTTCCTGGCCGGTGACACGGTGGATCCCTACGGCGGCGGGATCGAGGGCGCGACCATTCACCGCCCGGATCGCTTCACGCGCCTGCCGGCCGTCGTCTATCCGGGCGGGTTCCTGCGCCAGCCGGGTCTCGGGCGCATGTTGCGGGACCTTCGGCCCGACGCGGCGATCTTCTGCGGCGATGCCCGCTTCCTGGACGTCTGGACGCAGGCCCGGGCGATACGGCGGCGCGGCGGGCGCGTGCTCTTCTGGACCCATGGCTGGCTGCGGCCGCCCCACGGCCTGATCGGCCGCGTGCGCCATGCCTTCTACGCCCTGGCGGACGGGCTGCTCCTGTATGGCAACCGGGCCAAGGCCATCGGTGTGGCCGACGGCTTCGCGCCCGAGCGCCTGCATGTCATCTACAACAGCCTCGACTACCCGAGCCAGAGCGCCCTGCGCGAGGAGGTCACAGACGACGAACTGCGCGCGCTGCGCACCTCCCTGTTCGGAGAGGCCGAGACGCCGGTCGTGATCTGCTGCGCGCGCCTGACAGCCAACCGCGGGCTGGACATGCTGCTGGGCAGCCTGGCCCTGCTGCAGGCGCGGGGGCGCCGCGTGCATTGCCTGCTCGTCGGCGACGGGCCCGAGCGTGACGCCCTGGCCGCGCAGGCCGAGGCGCAGCAGCTCTCGGTCGTGTTCTACGGAGCCTGCTATGACGAGCCGACGCTGGCGCGGCTGTTCATGCTGGCCAATGCCTGTGTCTCGCCGGGCTGGATCGGGCTGACGGCCATCCACGCCCTCACGTACGGCACCCCGGTCATCACGCACGACAACGCCAACGAGCAGGGCCCGGAATGGGAAGCCGTGACCGACGGAGAGACGGGGGCGTTGTTCCGGCAGCATGACGTGGACGACCTTGCGGCCAAGATCGGGGAATGGACCGCCGACGCCCAAGTCACGCCCCGGGCGCGGGAACGCTGCTGGCAGGTGATCGCGCGCCACTACAACCCGGAGGCGCAGATGGCGGTCCTGCGGCGCGCCCTGGCCGGACTGCCGGCGGAGGACACGGCCTGGCAGCGCTGGGTGGGTGCGCGATGAGCCTGCACGTGCTCCACGTCGTCTCCGGCGTCTCGCGCCGGTCGGGCGGTCTCGGCCCCGCCGTCATGGAGGCCGTCGCCGAGCAACGCCGCCAGGGCCTCGACGCACGGGTTGTGACGTTGGCCGAGGCGCACACCGCGGAGGATGCGGAGGGCTTCGGCGTGCCGGTCGAGGCCCTGCCCGGTGGCTGGCCGGGAGCGCTGGGCTATTCGCGCGCCCTGTGGCCGCATCTGCTGGCCGGGCCGGCGCCGGACGTGGTCCATTCCCACGGCATGTGGCAGTACCCCGGCTATGTGGCCATGCGGCTGGGCGAGCGGCTGGGCCTGCCCTCGGTCGTCTCCCCCCACGGCATGCTGGAGCCGTGGGCGCGCCGGCAGAAACGCTGCCGGAAGACCGCCGCGTGGTGGCTGTGGGAGCGACGGCGTCTGCAGCATGCCGCGGCCATCGTGGCCACTTCTGACCTGGAGGCTGAGCACCTGCGCGGACTGGGCGTTGCGGCCCCGGTGGCGGTGATTCCGCTGGGGCTCCACCTGCCGGAAATCGCAGGTCCGAAGCCGGAGAACGACCCGCGCGTGGCCCTGTTTCTCTCGCGCCTGCACCCCAAGAAGGGGCTGTTGATGCTGGTGGAAGCCGTGGCGCGTCTGCGGCCGGTGGGCTGGCATTTCGTGATCGCCGGGCCGTCCGAAGGCGGGCACGGGGAAGTCGTCCAGGCGGCGGTACGCGCGGCCGGTCTGGAAGACGTGTTCTCCTTCCCCGGCGCCGTCTACGGCGACGACAAGTGGCGGCTCTACCGGTCGGCTGATCTCTTCATCTTGCCGACCTACAGCGAGAACTTCGGGCTGGTCGTGGCCGAGGCCCTGGCGGTGGAGGTGCCTGTCTTGACGACCCGCGGGACCCCGTGGCATACTCTACTTGAGCATGACTGCGGGTGGTGAGGAACATTGCCGGCTAGCTCAGCGTTACACGTACTATGGTGCGCACACTACCTGCCCTCCTGCGGCCCAGTGCCATGCGAGATGCGGAACCAAGAGCCGGGAGGGAGGTCTGGGTTCCTTGACGATAGCGACAGGCCACCAGGGAGTGAAGCAGTTGCCAGCGTGACGAGATGGCCGGTACATGACCGCGTTGCTCTGAGGCGCGCGAACTGTCTCCTTGGGGAGACACCATTTCGGCAGGACCCTCTCTTGCTGAGACACAAAGGCGGGATGCTCTGATGTTGACTAGGCGCGACATACTCCTGGTACTGCGAGTCTCCGTGGTAACGCTGCTCGTCGCGATGTGGATCGCAGGGTGTGGCGGTGGCACCGACGGCGCGGGGCCCGGGGTAGTGACACTGACGGGCGCGGCGGAGGATGGGACCGTAACCGTAGAAGACAACGGAGCCACGCTGCTCCAAGGCACAGCACCAGCTGGCGCTGTGGCCGTCACTGTCGCCGTAGACGGGGGACCGCCGCAGAAAGCGGACCTCGTGGAAGCAGCCGCGGCCGGAGTGACGCCGCAGCAAGCCGGGTCCATTGGGTGGCAGATTACTCTGACTCTGCCCAACGGCGAACACACCATTGATGTCACGGCCCATGATGGCAGCGGGAACGAGCTGGCCTCCGGCACGTTCACCGTCACCAACCAGGGCACTCCGCCGGCGGCCCCGACCGCGGCCATCACCGCCCCGACCGAGGGGCAGAACGTCACGGGGCTCACCGGGGCGTTCACTATCACCGGCACCGCGAACGCCACCGAGGGGGGGCCGATTACCCAGGTCAAGGTACGCCTGAACGGCGGTGCCTGGCAGGTCGCGACCGGAACGGACAATTGGACCCTCAACATCACTCTGGCCGCCGGCGCCACCACCATCGAGGCGCAGTCCTTCACCGCCGCCGGTGCTAGCAATATCGTCCGGCGCAATGCCACCTACACGGCCCCCGGGCCGCCACCGACGGTGACCGTCACGACGCCCCTTGAGGGTGCCACCATCAACACGGTGTCCAACCAACTCACCGTCAGCGGTACGGCAGCGCCTGGCAACCCTGGTGGTGCGGCCCTTGACAAGGTGCAGGTCAAGATCAACGGCGGTGCCTATGCGGATGCCACGGGCACGACCAACTGGACGACGACGGTGACACTGGGAGTGGGAGCCAACACCATCACCGCCAAGTCCATCGCCACGGATACCCAGGAGAGCACTGAGGTCGTGCGCCACGTCACCTACAATCCCCCGCCGACCATCACGATCACGGCTCCTGCCGGCGGCGCGAACGTTTCCAGGAATGTGGCCGTCCAGGCCTCGATCACCGGCAACACCACCGGCGTCACCGGCGTGAACTTCAGGGTCAATGGCACGACGGTCTTCGACACCGCCGCCCTGGCGGGCACTGTTAACGGCCGCCTCGACACCCTGAGCCTGGGCCTGGCCAATGGCCCAGCCAGCCTCACCGTCGAAACGACAGGCAATGTCGCGACTTCTCCCGCGGTGAACGTGACCATCAACAACGGGCGGTCGCTGTACGTTCAAGACGTGAGCGGGAACTCGGGCTCTAACGTCGCGGTGCAGATCAAGCTCAACGACTACACGAACGCCGCAGGCTTCCACGTGGTGCTGAACTTCGACTCCACGAAGTTGTCGCTCGTCTCGGTCGCCAATGGTGCCGGTGCCCCCGGATCGCTGGTAACGAACACGGCGACCCCTGGCGTAGTTGACGTTGCCCTGGCAGGCACCAACGCCTTCACGGGGAATGAGGTTCTTGTCGTCACCCTCACTATCGTCGCCGTATCGCCATCAGGCACGAGGAATGAGATCACGATGCCCACGGCGACATTGGACGACACGGGAACCAATCCGCTCACTGTCACCGGTGTTGGCGGGCGTGTGGTGACGAACTAAACAGCCCTTCGGGCCGACGCGCTTCGCGCGGACGGCACCGCGCGCGACGGGGGGTGGGTCATCCCGGCGGTGAGCGGCAAGCCCAACGGCAACTGCGCTGGCGGGGCCCGCCGCGCGGCCGGCCAACGCACTGCATCAACGGTCATGGGCCTGTCGCAGTGCGGACAGCGCACCGGGTCCACCTGAAAACTGGCGATGATCCGTTCGCGCCAACTCAAGGGCCGCGTCGCCGGGCCGCCCACATTCTGCGGATAGCGGCTGACGCGCCGCACCTGCTCGAACCAACGCCGCCAAGCCTGCGTACGATGCAGGCCATAGTAGTGGATGTTGCGCGCATAACGCGGCAGCACGTGCCGCAGCAGCAGCTTCACCAGCGTCTCGCCCGTGCACCGTCGCTGGCAGGACCGACCGGTGCGATAGTCATTGTACTCAAAGGTCACATACCGACCATCGTAGGCGAGAATGCGGCGTTCGCCCAGCGGCGGTCGGGCCAGGTAGCGACAGCAGTACTGCAGGGCCAGGCGTACACTGCGATAGCTGCTCTCGACGTTGACAATGAAGCCCGTCGGATAGCGCCGAAACAGCCGACCGATCGTCCGCTGGGCCGGGTGCGTGGCCGGCAGGCCTTCCGCAGCTTGGTCAGCAGATGATATTGCCAGCGCCGGCGGTACTCCTGAGCCGGGAAGAAATGCACCGGCTGCCACAGGCCGTCGCGTTGGAGCGCACCCTCGGTGACCAAGAGATGCACATGCACATGAAAAGCCAGGTTGCGGCCAAAAGTGTGGCAAGTGGCGATGATGCCCGGCACCAGTTCGTGCCGCTTGCACAGGCCCTGGAAGCACTCCAGGGTCGCCGCGGCCGCGGCATGACAGGCCTGCGGCAACAGCTCGCGTTCCCAGAAGAACACCGCCCGCAACTCGCGAGGCACACTGAACACCAGGTGCCGGTACTGACATTTGATGAGCCGGGCCTGGACGCTTTCGACGACACGCTGAGCATGCAACCAGCCACACGACGGGCACAGGCGGCTTTTGCAGGCGAAGGCGATGGTTTTGGTTTCGCCGCAGGTGTGGCAGCGCAGGCGGACGAAACCTGCCGCGGGTGTGCGACAAGTGCTCATCGCTTCCAGAGCGCTACGGGCCGCCTCCCACACACAACCTGGGACGCGCCCGGCCAAGGCCAAGAGTGCCTTGTGACCGTGGTTCTGCAGGATCTGCTGCAAGACCGAGGCATGTGAACTCACACTTCTTCATGCCACACCGGTCACAGCAGGTCCTGCTGTTTGTAGGCGCCCATTCTCTGTATGTTCTCCTATGGATGAACTAGCGACTGGGGCTCTATCCTGCTGACGGCAGCAAAGCTGGCCGTCAGGACTCAGCAATCCGGCAGTCCAGGGCCGGGCGGGCCTGAAGATGGCCCGGCCCTGTTCCTACCGGCCGGAACCCAAGAGACGGCGGGTAGCCAGATGACAGGGCGGCTCAGTACACGCGCACCACAGGCGCCGCCCCCTACTCGCCTGAGTGCGCAGCGGAGAAGATGGCCATGGAGCTTGCAGGGCTGACGCGTCAGTGTCTGCCGGTCGCATTGTGTCTGACTGTCCTGATCCTGGCGGGGTGTGGTGGCGGGGGCTCTAACCTGGGCGAAGCGGTACCCGCCTCGCCGGCCGGCCCGGTCTCCATCCCGGCCTTCTCGATGCAGGTCATGGATGCCAGCGGGCCGGCCGGGAGCCGCACCATCTCCACTCCGGCCCTGACGGTGACTGCCGGGCAGACCTTCACCTTGCCGGTCAGTATCAGTGACCGCACCGGGATCGCCGGCTTCCAGCTTACGCTCACCTTCGATGGGCAGGTGCTGAACTGCGTGAGCGCCGACAACGGTGACACCGTTCCGGATTCAGTGTCGCGCCAGATTCTGCTCAATACCGCGAGCAACGTGCCCACCGCCAAAGTGGCCGTCGCCTCGACACATGCCGCCGGTTCTGGCCCCGGAACGCTCGTGACCTTCACCATGCGGGCAGTCTCCGGTGCGACGAGGCCGAGCAGCGTCGGCCTGAGCGGTCGCCTGAGTGATGCCCGCGGGGCCGCCCTGGGCACGACCAATACCGCTGGTGTTGAAGTGTCTACTGCGTCCGCACTGGTGGGTGACCTCAAGGGTACCGGGCAGCCGGAGGTCGGCTCGGCGATCAAGATCCTGCGGGTGGTGGTCAGCCTCGATCCCCCGCCCGCGGCAGGGGATCTCTGGCAGTGGGACTGCAACTTCTCCGGGGACGTGGGTGTTGGCGACGCGATCAAGATACTGCGATGCGTGGTCGCGCTGGACCCCTGGCCCATTACGCCGCCCCCCCCGCCGCCGACCTATCTAGCGGTGGCCGACTGGCCTGACGATGATGGCACATCCCTGAAGCTCACCTTTGACGCCTCCATCGAGGACACTGCGCTTGAGCCACGAGTTACCAGCTACGACATCTACGCGGCCACAACTGCCACGGGCGAAGGCAGCAGAATGGGCCAGGTTACGGCGACTCGGGCGGCTTCCTACCAGTACAGGGCGTCGGGGCTAGCCGTCAACACCAGGTACTGGTTGTGGGCCCGCGCTGTCAGCAGCGGGGGATTGTCTGTGCCTAGCAGCAAGGTCTCTGGAGTTCCACTGGATCTTCGCCCTGTTCAGCCACCATCGGCGTTGGCCGCCGTCGATCATCCCTACGACACCGGCAAGGTCATTGACCTCACGTGGGCGCGCTCCGGCGACGACGGTGTCGGGCGCAAGCACGTGGCCAAGTACGATGTCTACCGGCGCATGGCCAACGTCAACCAGGAAGTGGCCCTGGTCGGTACCGTGCCTGCGAATGGCGCGGCCACCTACGTTTGGTCGGACACGACCGTGCCGATGGACCTGATCCTCTACGAGTACACGCTGAAGGCGGCCAAGGCCGATGGCGCCGAGTCGAGCGCCGCCGGGCCCGCGCAGGCTGCCTCCGAAAACAACAACGTTGTGGCCTTCCAGCCGCCTACCCACTTTACCGTGGCGGACGTTGCCGGCGACACAGGGAGGCAACTGCTGCTCACGTGGAATCGGTCGACCAGCGAGGGCGACATCGGGCCGCCGCCGCCGCCGCCGACGCTGTCGTTCCTCACGCCGCAGGGCGGCTATGGCGGTAGCTATGAGGTCTACCGGGGGACGAGCACCGGTACCTACGGCAGCGTACCCACCTTCTCCGTCTCGGCCGCGGGCACCCACGACCCGATGACCTACGTTGACAGCGGCCTGACCACCGGTACGCGCTACTACTACAAGGTCCGCTATCGCCGCTACAACCAGATCTCAGACTTCACTGCAGAGGCTTCGGCCATCCCACTGGGGTGAACAATGGCGGGACCATGGGCGGGAGCACAGACCCCAAGCCCTGTGCCCGTGCCTGAAGTGTGGTTTGTGCCCTGAGCGGGCTTCCCGCCTATAGCATGGAACCCCCCATCCTTTCGTCTTCGTGGGCGATGGCGCCAAGCGGGACGAGATCGCAGCGCGCGTGGCGGACGGCACGGCGGGCCACTCACGGCTCTTCCGCTTCGTCCCCT
>CAZZDO010000050.1:0-18348 GCA_964653205.1 uncultured Armatimonadia bacterium
CACGTGCTCGGGTCATCCGTGTAGAAGTAACGGAAGTCGTCGTAGAAGGACTGGTCGCCGGCCGAGCACACCGTCACAATGCCGTTGTTGTAAGCCTCGGTGATGGGGTCAGTCCACAGGTCGGTCCAGCCCCCACCCAGGCTCATGTTGATGACATTGGCGCCGTTGTCGCGCGCGTACTCGTAGGCGGCGATGATGATGGACGTCAACGAGCCCCCCTCGTTGAACACCTGGACGGGCATGATCTGGCAGTGCCAGGAATGCCCGGCTACACCGACGCCGTTGTCCGTGACCGCGCCGATGAGGCCGGATACGTGGGTGCCGTGGTCAGAAGAGGTTCCATGGCTGCCGTCGCCGGGCCGCGGGTCGTTGTTGCCGTTGATGAAGTCCCAACCGTTGACATCATCCACATAGCCGTTCAGGTCGTCATCCAGTCCGTTCCCCGCGATCTCCCCGGGGTTCCGCCAGAACTGCCCTTGCAGGTCCTCGTGGGCCAGATCCACGCCGCTATCCACCACGCCCACCACCACACTGCTCGAACCGGTCTGGGCGTCCCAGGCCGTAGGGGCGGCAATGATGGGCCACTGGTACTGGCGCGAGTAGTACGGGTCGTTGGGGACGCGATCCATGTAGGCGAAGCGGTCGGGGCCCGCGGAACGAACGAGGCCGCTCTCCCGCCGCAGCATGTTGGCGCCTTCGTTGGCTGACATGCCCGCCGGCAGCCCGACGAGCAGCAGGCCGGGCGTGTGGTACTCGTGAATGACGCGGCAGCCCTTGGCCTGCAGCATGGCCGTGACCTGCGCCGGGGAGCTGTACGGCCACAACTGCACCAGCACCTGCCCGCTCTTGGCCAGGTCGGGAACGGTGCGGCTCTGCCCATTCTCGTCCAGGATGCGGAACGTGCGGGAGCTGACGATCTCCGTCGTCGGGCTGCTACCCAACGGCGGCACGTAGGCCAGGGCGACGGTGGGGATGAGGGCGGTGAGCAGCAGCAAGGTCAGCAGGTGCGGGAACGTGACTCCAGGCCGTGCGTGGCGCGTCATCGGAGCTTGCCTCCTACGCAGCGGGGCTGCCAAGTAGAACTATGACCGGCAGGATGATGATAGCAAAGCGGCCCGGCAAAGTCAATTTCGCCGAACTCGTGCAGTCTTCCCCACTCGGGCCCCCTCTCCCTGCGTGCAGGAGAGCGGCGGCCGTCGGAGAACCTAAGCGCACTACGGCCGCAAGGAGCGTGCGATCATGTCGTGGCAACCCTTCAACGTCGGGCTTGGCGGAGCCTACATGCTGCACCCGGGCAAGACCCGGTCCATTTCGGCGGAAAACCCCGACGGCGCCAGGGGCGCCGGGGCGCAGGCGATACCGGAAGGCGGGGCTGCGGGCGCCCTCGGCCAGGGCTGGAAGGTCCGCCCCTGCATCACCGTCAAGGCTGGCGAGACGGTCACCCTCGCCGACATCAAGGGCCCCGGCGTCATCCAGCACATCTGGATCACCGTCACGGAGAAGGCCTACCGCGACTGTATCCTGCGCATGTACTGGGACGGCGAGGACACGCCCTCGGTGGAAGTCCCCGTGGGCGACCTGTTCTGCTGCGGCCATTCCCTGCGGGCCAAGGTCAACTCCCTGCCCATCGCCGTCAACCCCTCGGGCGGCATGAACAGCTACTGGCCGCTGCCGTTCCGCCAGGGCGCGCGCATCACGGTCGAGAACCAGCGCTGGGAGGACATCGGGGGCTTCTTCTACCAGATCACGTGGGCCGAGACCGCCGTGCCGGACGACGCGGCGTATTTCCACGCCCAGTGGCGCAAGTCCCTCGGCACGCGGGAGTATCCCGAGCATGTGATCCTCGACGGCATCAAGGGCCGGGGGCAGTACGTCGGCACCTACCTGGCCTGGACGCAGCTTTCCGACGGCTGGTGGGGCGAGGGGGAGATCAAGTTCTTCCTGGACGGCGACAAGGAGTTCCCGACGATTTGCGGCACGGGGACGGAGGACTACTTCGGCGGGGCCTGGGGCTTCGGCGACACCTTCAGCACGGCCTTCCTGGGCTATCCGCTGTGGCAGCGCGAGCCCGAGCGCGTCCCCAAGCACGGCCTGTACCGCTGGCACATCATGGACCCGATCCGGTTCGACGAGGACCTCAAGGTGACGATGCAGGAGCTGGGCTGGTGGCCCAACGGCCAGTTCCAGCCGCTGACCGACGACATCGCCTCGGTCGGCTACTGGTACCAGCACGAGCCGCACGCGGCCTTCCCCGAGATGCTGCCGCCGTCGGCAAGATGGAGCCGCTAATCCGTAGGAGCGCCGGCTTCTCGCGAGCAGCCGTTCGCCAGGAACACAATGAGGGGCAGAGCACTTCCCGTAGCAAACGCCGGGGGGCGTCCGTACCAGGCCACCGGGAAGGCCCTGTCCCTCACCAACTATTATACACCCGGAGCCGACCAGCTACTCCCCAATCTTGGCTTCGAGTTCCTTCATTCGCCGCTCCAGCCGCCCCGCCTGCAGCGCGTTGGTCAGGTCCCCCCGCGTGCGCTCGACCAGCCCCCGGGCCGCGTCCGAACGGCCCCGCAGCCCCTGCGATATGGCGTTGGGGTAATCGAAGCTCAGGATCGTCTGGTAGATGTTTTCCATGGCCTTCAGATGCTCTTCGGCTTCGGCGGCGCGGTCCGTGCGGATCAGGTCGAGCACGTGCCGGCGCAGCTCGCCAACGACTTCGGACAGGCCATTGATCCAGGCCGGGCCGTAGACGCCCAGCTCCTCGGGCGTCGGCAACGGCTGCCCGGTCAGGGCGGCAAAGACCATCGCGGCCTCGCAGTACTCCTTCTCCGAGTCGTGGACGAAGCCCCCATAGCGCAGCTCCGGCGCGTCGGCAAGGGCCGCCAGCATGCGGTGGGTCAACTCGCGGGCCTCAGCCAGTTGCTCCCGCGCCGCGTCAAACTCCTGGCGGTGCGTGTGCTTGATGACCACCGAGGCAGCCCGCACGACCTGCCGCGATAGCACATAGGCCTCTTCGCGCGCGCGGTCCAGCGCGTCAAAATGCTCGCGCAGGCCCTCGACGATCTCTTCTAGTCCTGTAAGCATGGGCACCCCTTAGGGCGTAGTGGCGCGATTCATCGCGCCCCGCGATGGGCGCGATGAATCGCGCCACTACCACAACGGCACTAAGTGCTCGCCAACTCCGCCCCGGCGCGCAGCGCCTGGGTATTCAGTGGCAGGTACTTGTGGTGGCGCTCGGGCAGCACGGTCTTGAGCGCGTGCTCGACCGCCGCCATCGAGACCACACCGGTGGCCCCGACATACGCCCCCAGCATCACCATGTTGGCGATCCGGTCATTGCCGATCGCCACCGCCTGGTCGGTGGCCGGGATCCACAGCAGGCGCAGATTCTCACGGGGTATCTCCCGCACGAGGGTGGCGTTCACGACGGCCAGGCCCCCGTCGCGCAGCCGCGCCACGTTGGCGTTCACCGAGAACTGATCCATCAAGAGCATGCTGGCTGGCCGGCCGGAGATCGGGCTGCCAACGACGCCGTCCGACACGACGACCGTGCAGGTGGTGGAGCCGCCGCGCACCTCCGGGCTGTAGATCGGGAAGTAGGAGACCTGCAGCCCCTCTTCGCTGGCGGCCTGCGTGAGCAACTGGCCGATGAGCAGCACGCCCTGGCCCCCCGTACCGGCCATGAATACCTCGCTACGCATCGGTCTCCCCCTCTCCCCAATCCTTGAATACGCCCGGCGGATAGGCCGGCAACATGTTCTCCCGCAGCCACTCGGCGGCATCCAGGGGCGACTTCTGCCACCAGGTCGGGCAGGTGCTGACCAGCTCGACCAGGGCGAAGCCTCGTCCCTCGACCTGCGTCTGGAAGGCCCGTCGCAGGCACTTCTTGGCGTGGCGCATGGCCTTCGGGTCAATCATCGTGGCGCGGGCCAGGTAGCTCACGCCCGGCAGTGTGCGGAGTAACTCGCACACCTGCATGGGCACGCCATCCACGGCCGCGCTGCGTCCCAACGGCGTCGTGGTGGTCTTCATGCCCAGCAGCGAGGTCGGCGCCATCTGCCCCTGGGTCATGCCGAACACGCCGTTGTTGATGAAAATGATCGTGATGTTCTCGCTGCGCCCGGCGGCGTGGATCAACTCGCCCATTCCAATCGCCGCCAGGTCGCCATCGCCCTGGTAGGTGAAGACGATGCTGTCCGGGCGCACGCGCTTGATCCCCGTGGCCACCGCCGGAGACCGGCCATGGGCCGCCTGGACGGCGTCGAGGTCGAAGTACTCGTAGGCGAACACCGAGCAGCCGACACTGGCGATGGCGACGGTCCGGTCGCCCAGGCCCAGCTCATCAATGACCTCGCCGACCAGCCGGTGGGCGGTGCCATGGGTGCAGCCGGGGCAGAACCGCATGTTCACATCATAGAGGCTCCGGGGGCGCTCGTAGATGACTTGTATCTCTTCGGTACGCGTGGTTGCCATGGGCAGTCCTATCGGTCCCGTGTGTTGTCTACACCAGTGCCCGCACCTTGGCCAGCACTTCCTCGGGCGTCAGGAAGTTGCCCCCGGTGCGGCCGACCAGTTCGACCGGGCAGCGGCCCTCGACGGCCAGCCGCACGTCCTGGACGAACTGCCCCATGGACATCTCGGCCACGAGCATCAGCCTCACCCGCTCCGACCACTCTCGCAGCGGGTCCGTGGGGAACGGGAAGAGGCTGATGGCGCGCAGCAGCCGGGCCTTCACGCCGGCCTCCCGGGCCCAATCCACCGCTGTCTCACACACCCGGGCGCTGATGCCATAGGCGACCAGGAGAAGGTCCGGCTCGTCCGCGCCGTACTCCTCCCACAAAGTCTCGTGCTCCGCCGCCTCGCGGTAGCGCTCGAAGATCTGCAGGTTCTTGGCCTCCAGATCGTCGGGGTCTATGTACAGGGAGTTGACGACCCGTGCCGGACGGTCGCGGCGTACGCCCCCGACACACCAGTCACACTCCATGGGTGTTGGGTCGGTCCACGGCGTGAGCGTGCAGGGCTCCCGCATCTGGCCCAGGATGGCGTCGGCCAGGATCGTGACCGGCGTGCGGTAGCGGAAGGCAATCTCGAACGCCCGGGCAGTCCAGTCGTGCATCTCCTGGACGCTGTAGGGGGCAAAGCTCAGGCCCGAGCCGTCGCCGTGGCCGCAGCCGCGGGTGGTCAGGAAGTAGTCGGACTGCGCCGGGGCGATGTTGCCCAGGCCCGGCCCGCCGCGAACAACGTTGACGATCACGCACGGCAGCTCGGCCCCGACCATGTACGAGAGGCCCTCCTGCATCAGGGCGATGCCGGGGCTGGAGGAGGTCGTCATCACCCGGGCCCCGGCCGCCGCGGCCCCGTAGCACATGTTGATGGCCGCGACCTCGCTCTCGGCCTGCAGGTACGTGCCGCCCACCTCCGGCAGGTGCAGCGCCATGAACTCGGGGATCTGGTTCTGGGGCGTGATGGGGTAGCCGAAGAAGTGGCGGCAGCCGCCGGCGATGCTCCCCCAGGCACAGGCCTCGTTGCCCTTCATGATGACCCGGTCGCTCACCGTGTCACCTCCGCGGCGCCCGCTTTGGTCCGCACGATCGTGAAGCACACGTCCGGGCACATGAGGGCGCAGATCCCGCAGCCGCTGCACTCTTCCGGCCGGTCCTGCACTGTGTTGTGGTACCCGGCCTCGTTCAGCTTCTCGGCGGGCCGAAGCAACTGCTTGGGGCAGTGCGCGATGCACAGCCCGCAGGCCTTGCAGCGCTCACCCTTGATGGTCAGCTTGATCATGGACATCCTCTACCGCAGGAGGCGGAGCACAGGAGAAGGGCCCGGGTGTCGTGCCGGGTGCGAGCGGGGCCCGGATCAGCCGGCCCGGCGGCTCGCCGCCTCCTGCAAGAGCTTGCGGGCGTGCCGTTGGGCGGTGGCGTCGTCCGCGTCGGCGCCGAACATCCGCGCCAGCTCGGCCACGCGCTCACCGGCCGGCAGTTCGCTGACCGCCACCGTCGTGCGCCCGTCGCGAACGACCTTCGCCACGTGCACATGGTGGTCGGCCAACCCGGCGATCTGCGGCAGGTGCGTCACGCACAGCACCTGCGCATGGCGCGCGACGTCGGCCAGCTTGCCGCCGACCTGATGGGCCGTCTGGCCGCCGATCCCGGCGTCCACCTCATCAAAGATGATCGTGGGGATCTCGGCGCCGCGCGAGCACAGCGACTTGAAGGCCAGCATGATCCGCGACAGCTCGCCGCCCGAGGCGACCTTCGCCAGCGGCCGCAGGGCCTCGCCCTGGTTGGCGCAGAAGAGAAAGCGCACCTCGTCCAGACCGCGCGCCGTCGCCGCGACGGGGCCGCTCGGGGTCGGCAGGCCCCGGGGGTCGCCCTGGGTCTGCATCTCGACCTCAAACTGCGCCGCCGGCATTCCCAGCGTCGCCAGGCTGTGGACCATCGCCCCGGCCAACTTGCCGCCGAGTTCCCGCCGGGCCGCCGACAGCTTCAGCCCACTTTCGGCCGCCCCGGCCGCGGCCCGCTCTACCGTCCGCGCCAGCTCGGCTTCCTGTTCCTCAAAGTTCTCAATCGCCGCCAGTTCTCTTTCCGCCTGCGCCTGATAGGATAGCACATCACTCAGGCGTTCGCAATACTTGCGTTTGAGCCGGGCGATCAGGTCGAGGCGCTGCTCGATCTGCTCGAGGCGGTGCGGATCGGCGTCGAGGGCCTCCCCATAGTCGCGCAGGACGTGCTCCGCTTCGGCCGTCACGGTCGCCGCGGCCCGCAGTTCCTCGGCGTGGGGCCGCAGCGAGGGGTCAATCTCAGCCAGCCGCTGCACAGCCCCGGCGATCTGCGCCAGCGCCGCCCCGGCGCCGGGGGCGTCCTCGGAGCCATCGAGCAGAGCCAGGGCCTCCCCCGCCAGTTCCCGCAGCTTCTCGACCGAGTTGAGCCGCTGGCGCTCGGCCAGCAACTCGTCTTCCTCCTCCGCGCGCAACTCCGCCTGGGCGATCTCCCGCACCTGGAAGCGCAGCATGTCCAGGCGCTGCTCGCGTTCGCGGCTGTTGTTGCGCAGGGCCGCCAACGCCGCCCGGGCCTCGCTCAGGGCGGCATAGCGGCTCTCGTACTCATCCCGCAAGGCCAGATGCTCCGCCCCGCCGGTGTGGTCGAGGAACTCCAGGTGGTTCTCCTCGTGAATGAGCGCCTGATGCTCGTGCTGGCCGTGGACATCCACGAGGTGGCGGCTGATGTCCTGCAGCGTGGCCAGCGTCACGGGCCGGCCGTTCACGCGGCACTGGCTGCGGCCGCTGGCGATCTGACGCGCCAGAACGACCTGCCCCCCGTCGTTAGCCGACAGCCCGGCCTCCTCCAGCGCCGCCAGTGCGCGGGGGCAATCGGCCGCGTCGAAGACGGCATCCACGGTGGCCGTCTCGGCGCCGCTGCGAATGGCTTCGGTCGAGATGCGCTCGCCCAGGGCGGCGCTGAGGGCGTCAATCAGGATGGACTTGCCGGCGCCGGTCTCGCCGGTGAGGACGGACAGACCGGAGTGGAAGGGCACGGTCAGTTCGTCAATGAGGGCGAAGTTGTGGATAGATAGCTCGACCAGCACCGGGTGGCTCCTGGGAGCGCCGGCTTCCAGCCGGCAGCCGTGGGTCATCTCAGAATGGGAGAGATAGCACCTAGCGCTCCGTGCCCCACCTGAGCTTCTCGCGCAGGCGGTCGTAGAAGCGCGGCTCGCCCAACTGCACCAGCAACGCATCCCGCTCCGCCCGGCGGATCACCACCTCGTCGCCCTCGCTCAGGTTGCACAGGTCCTGGCCGTCCACAAAGACCGAGGCCTCCGGCTGGTGCTTGCCGTCCGGGGCCAACTGGAGCGTGACCGTCACATCAGCCGGGACCAGCAGCGGGCGTGAGTAGAGCGTGTGGGGACAGATGGGGGTCAGAATCATGGCGGTCATGCGGCCGTCCACGATCGGGCCGCCCGCCGACAGGTTGAACGCGGTCGAGCCCGTCGGCGTGGCCACGATCAGCCCGTCCGCCGGATACGTGGCGATCAGGTCCCCGTCCAGCGAGGCCCGCAGACGCGTCATGCGGCCGTAGTGGGGCTTGGCGACGACGATGTCATTGAGCGCCCAGCGCGACTCGGCCGCCGCGGCGGACACGTCGAGCATCACGCGGTGCTCCAGGGCAAACTCAGCGGCCAGCAACTGGTCCAGGTCCTGCAACAGGCGCTCGGGCTCCTCGGCAGCCAGGAAGCCGAAGCTGCCCAGGTCCACGCCCAGCAGGGGCGTACCCCGGGGCGCCGCTTCGCGGGCCGCGGCCAGCAGCGTGCCGTCCCCGCCGAGCACGACCAGCAGGTCGGCCTCCGCGCACCGGGGCAGCGGTGCGAAGCTCATGCCCTCCGGGCAGGCCTCCCGAGCGCCTTCCTCGACGACGCACTCGCGTCCGCGTGCCCGCAGTTCGTCACACAGGCAGCACGCGAGGTCGGCCGCCCCGGGGCGATGGGGGGCGATGACGAGGCCGACGCGCTCAATTGGGGTGACTTGCTCCTCGCTCACGTCGCTCTCTCTCGATCCGCGACTCTAGCCCACGGCTTGCGCGCCCGGGCTTGTCCTTCTCCCCGAGCCGCTTGAGGTTATCTTGCGCCGGCTGGCACTGCGGGTCAATCTCCAGCGCCTTGCGGTACTGGGCCCTGGCGTCCTCGATCTTCCCCATCCGCTCCAGGACCACGCCGAGGTTGTTGGCGGCCTGCGCGAAGCGCGGGTTGGCCTTCAGGGCGCTGCGGAAGTGGGTGGCGGCCATGTCCAGGTTGCCCTGGGTCAGGTAGATCAGGCCCACGTTGTTCTCGGCCTGCGGGTTGCCGGGCTCCAGCTCCAGGCCGCGCAGGTAGGAGGCCAGCGCGGACGGGTACTGCTTGCGCTCGTAGTAGGCATTGCCCAGGCCGCTGTGGGCGGCGGCTTCCTCGGGGAAGCGCTGGGCCGCGGTCTTCCACTCGTCGAACGCCTCGTCCGTGCGCCCGGCCGCTTCCAGCGCCAGCGCGAGGTTCACGCGGGCCACGGCCAGCGTCCCATCGGCCTTGACGGCCTTCGTGAACAGCTCCGCCGCCTCCGGGAGGCGGTTCTGCTGAAAAACAACCCCACCGAGGTTGTTCTGACACATGGCGTCATCGGGCTGCAACTCGAGGGCCTTGCGGTAGGCCTCTTCGGCGGCCTTCAGGTCCCCTACCGCGGCATAGACGAGGCCCTGGTTGTACTTGGCCGCAAAGCTCTGCGAATCGAGCTGTTCGCCCCGCTTGAGGTACGTCAGGGCTTCCTGCGGCTGCTTGAGGTGGTGCAGGGAGATGCCCAGCCCCAGGTTGGCCGCCGCGCTGTCCGGCTCGCGCTTGAGCGCCTCCTCGTACCGTTCCTTTGCGTCCCGGAAGCGGTCCACCTTCAGGTACATCGCTCCGAGCGTGAGCAGCAGCCGGTTGTCGTCGCCCCGGATCTGCCGCGCCGCCTCGTAGTGCTCGATGGCCTTGGCGACCTCGCCGACCTTCTGCAGGGCCACGCCGAAGTTCAGGTGGGCATCGTAGTCGTTGGGGTTGATCTTCAGAGCGCGAGTGTACTCGTTCCAGGCCTTCGCGTCCCGCCCCTGGCGCAGGTACAGGTTCGCCAGGTTGTAGTGGGCGTCGAAGTAGTCGTCCTCGAGGTCCACCGCCTTCTTGTAGCTGGCCTCGGCCTCCGTCAGCCGCCCTTGCGCCAGGTAGACATTGCCCAGGTTGTTGTGCCCGACGGCATAGCGGGGGTCGGCGGTGAGGCACTGCTTGAGGTAGTTCTCCGCCTGGGGGAGCTGGCCCAGCTGCAGGTAGGTGGAGCCGATCCAGCACAGCAGGACGGCGTTCCCCGGCTGGCTCTGCAGGGCCGCCAGGAAGTGCTCGAGGGCCTCCTGCATCTTCCCGGCCGCGTAGGCCTGCTGCCCCAACTCCGCCCGGTTCACGGGGGCCTGAGCCAGCGCCGCCGAGGCCAGCAGGGGTATGATGAGCAGGAGCAGGATGGAGCGTACTGTCATGGCGCCAACTCCGTAACAGGTCATCGGCCGCGTAGGTGCGCCGGTCCCCGGCGCACATGCCCCAACACCCGGCCCCGCCCGCCGGAGGACCGGCGGGCCTACGCGTCGTTCAGCAGACTGCGCGCCGCGGCGGCGATGCCGGCAGCGTCCAGGCCTAGCTCGGCCCACAGCCGGCTCTTGCCCCCGTGGCTGATGAACCGATCCGGGACGCCCAGCCGCCGCACACGATGGCTACAAACACCCCGGTCCTGGAGCAGTTCCATCACCCCGGCCCCGAAGCCGCCGGCCAGGGCGTTCTCCTCGACGGTCACAATGGGCCCGAGGGCCGCGCGCTGCAAGATCAACTCCTCATCCAGCGGCTTGGCGAACCGTGCGTCCACGACGCCTGCGGCGAGGCCCTCGGCGGCCAGCAACTCGGTAGCCTCCAGCGCCGACGCCAGCATCGTGCCGACGGACAGGATCGTCAGCGCGTCGCCTTCGCGCAGGACTCTTCCCCGCCCCACGGGCAGGACCTGCATCGCCCCGCTCGTGTCGGCCCCGACGCCCTGGCCCCGCGGGTAGCGGATGGCGACCGGCGCCTCCAGGCTCAGGGCCGTGCGCAGCATGTCGCGCAGGTCGCGCTCATCCGCGGGCGCCATAACCGTCAGCCCGGGGATCAAGCGCAGGTAACTCAAGTCGAAAACGCCGTGGTGGGTGGGGCCGTCATCGCCGACCAGCCCCGCCCGGTCGAGCGCGAACACTACCGGCAGCCCCTGGAGGCACACATCGTGGATGATCTGATCGTACGCGCGCTGCAGGAAAGTGCTGTAGATGGCCACCACCGGGTGCAACCCGGCCGCCGCCATCCCCCCGGCGAACGTCACCGCATGCTCCTCGGCCATGCCGACATCGAAGCAACGATCGGGGAAGAGCTTGCGAAAGCCCTGCAGACCCGTGCCGGCGACCATGGCCGCCGAGACGGCGACGATGCGGCTGTCCTGCTCCGCCAGTTCGCCCAGGGCCTGGCCGAAGACCTGGCTGTAGGTCGGTGGGCCCTCGGTCGGTTCGCCGACGCCGTTGTCCAGATCAAACGGGGCCGTGCCGTGGAAGGCCTGCGGGTCACATTCGGCGGGGTCGTAGCCTTTGCCCTTGGTCGTCAGGATGTGCAGCAGCACCGGCCCCGGCAAACGCTTGGCCCGCTCGAGCATGGCCAGCAGCTCGGTCATGTCGTGGCCGTCAATGGGCCCGAGGTAGGTGATGCCCAGATGCTCGAACAGCATCCCGGGCACGACCAACTCCTTCATGCCCTCGCGCACGCGGTCGGCGAACAGGACCATGGCGTCGCCGCCGGGCATGGGGCGCAGCAGGCGCTCCAGATCGCGCCGGAAGCGGCGCACCGCCGGCTCGACCCCGGCCCGCACTCGCGACAGGTATGTGGCCACGGCGCCCACACTGCGGCCGATGCTCATCTCATTATCATTGAGCACCACCAGCATGTCCACTTGCTGCTGGCCGGCCTGGTTGAGCGCCTCGAAGGCCATCCCGCCGGTCAGGGCCCCGTCGCCGATGACGGCCACGACGTGCTCGTCGCCGCCGCGCAAGTCCCGCGCCACGGCGAAGCCCAGCGCCGCGGAGATGGAAGTGCTGCCGTGGCCCGCGCCCCAGGCGTCATGTTCGGATTCGTCCCGCCGGGGGAAGCCGGAAGGCCCCCCATCGTGGCGGATGTGCTCGAAGCCCTCCTGCCGGCCCGTCAGCAGCTTGTGGGTGTAGCACTGGTGGCCCACATCCCAGATGAGCTTGTCCCTCGGGGAGTCGAAGCTGCGGTGCAGGGCGATGGTGAGTTCCACCACGCCGAGGTTGGGCGCCAGGTGCCCCCCGGTGCAGGAGACGGTGTCCAGGATGCGCCGGCGGACCTCCTCGGCCAACTGGGTCAGTTGCTCGCGGGTCAGGTCGTGCAGGTCCGCCGGTTGGTTGATCGTGTCGAGAAGGCTGCTCATCAGTGGGTCAGTCCTGCCATTCGCCCGCCGGCGCGATGCGGCCGAGACGGCTATTCGTCGTCATCGCCGAAGAGATTGCCGGCCTCTGGAGCGCGGGCTTCCAGGCCCGCCTCGCCGTTCGCTTGCGGCTCTGGGGCGCCGCGCTCCAGGAGCTGCTCCACCGTGGCCTCCGCCTCGGCCAGCTTGCGCTCGCACGTCGCGCGCAGCGCCGTGCCCTCCTGGAACAGCTTGAGGGCCTCTTCCAGGGCCAGATCGCCGCGGTCCAACTCGGCCACGATCTCCTCCAGGCGCTCGATGGCCTGCTCAAACGTCATCTCTTCAGGGGTAGGGGTCTTGTTCATCGGTGTCCATTGTAGCACGTTGTCAGGCTGCCGTGGTAGTGGCGCGGTCAATCGCGCCCGGCCGGCGGCGAACCACTGGCGGCGCGATGAATCGCGCCGCTACGGCGCCAGGGCGTCAACATCCCCGTCGCTGACGGTGATGCTCAGCTCGTCGCCGCTGTGCACCTGCTTTACAGACCACACAATCGCCCCCGTCGCGGCCAGCCGCGTGATCGAGTAGCCCCGGCCCAGCACGGCGTGGGGGCTCAGGGCGTCCAGGCCGACCCCGGCGCGTGCCAGGCGCTGCTGGCGGGTCTCAATCTGGCGCGCCAGGTGCTCCCGCAGGCCTTCGGCGGCTTCGTCCAGGCGCTGGGCCCGCGTCTCGATCAGGGCCTCCGGGCGCTGCAGGACGGGATGGGCGAGGAGACGCTGCAGGCGCTGCCGGTCCCGCTGGACGTGATGCAGCAGTCGGCCCTGCAGGTGCCGTCCCACCGCCTGCAGGTGGCGCGCCAGTTCCCCGGCGTCCGGCACGACCAACTCCGCGGCGGCCGAGGGCGTCGCCGCCCGTAGATCAGCCACGAAGTCCGTCAGCGCCGTGTCAGTCTCGTGGCCGACGGCGCTGATGACCGGCAAGCGGCTGGCGAACACCGCCCGCGCCACGGCCTCCTCGTTAAAGCACCAGAGGTCCTCCAGCGATCCCCCGCCGCGCCCGACGATGAGCACATCGAGATCCTCGCGCGCGTTGGCCAGCTTGAGTGAGGCGACGATGCTGGCAGCCCCGGCTTCGCCCTGCACAACGGTCGGGACGACGACAATATGCGCCAGCGGGTAGCGCCGGGAGATGATGCTGACGAGATCGCGGATGGCGGCGCCGGTGGGCGACGTGATCAGGCCGATCCCGCGCGGGAAACGCGGCAGTGGGCGCTTACGCTCGGGCGCGAAGAGCCCCTCCTGCTCCAGCTTGGCCTTGAGCGCCTCGAAGGCCGCCGCCAGGTCGCCCACGCCGTCGGGCCGCATCGCGCGGACAAGCAACTGGTAGCGCCCCTGCTTCTCATAGACCGAGATGTTGCCCTCGGCCAGGATCCGCAGGCCGTCGCTCAGGTCAAACCGCACCCGCGAGGCGATGTTGCGGAAGCAGACGCAACTGAGGGTGCAGTTGTCGTCCTTGAGGGAGAAGTACAGGTGGCCGGACGAGTGGCGGGTGAAGTTGGAGATCTCGCCCCGCACGGTGACGTCGGCGAGCACCTCATCGCGCTCCAGCAGGCGCTTGAGGTAGGTGGTCAGTTCGGTGACGGAAAGGGCTTGAGGCTGCAACACGTGGAGTCCACCCGCGGGTGTGGGGTAGCCGGCCCTATCGCCCGGCCGCGACGGTGCAACGGGCGCTCTGCGGCCCGGAGCCGGCGCGCGTGCGGGGGCGCTTGGCCTCGCCGGAGACTGCCTTGGCCTCATTCTTCGGGCGGGCTGTGACCACCAGTTCCAGCCCCAGCGCATTGCAGAGGCGGAAGGCGGTGCGGAGGCCGATCTTCTCAGGATTCGACACGACCCGCGAGAGATAGGACTGCTTCAGGCCTGCACGCTCCGCTAGTTGCGTCTGTGTGAGGCCCTGCTCCTCCATTGCCATGTTGATGGCATACCACAGTTCCATGACGGCGGCGACGTGGCCCCGCACAGGGCTCTTGGCCGCTGCGGCCTCCAGCAACTCGGGCAGGTTGTCCTCACGCGTCCACTTTCTTGCCATGTTGCTGCACCCACTCCTTGGCCAGGCGGGCCACCCGCTCCAGGTCGCGCCGGTCGGTGCTCTGCTTCCGCTTGAGGCGGTGCAAGCAGAGGATGAGGTCATCATCTATCCAGAACCCCATCAGCCGATGGTCGCCGCGCCGGACCTCCCATTGGTCAGGCCACCCGACCAGCTTCCGGAACCATTGCCGGCCGGCGAAGTGCCCCCGCCGACCAATCTCGTCCAGCTGCTTCATCCAGTCCATCGCGGCATCGGGATCGCGCGCGACCTGCACGATGAAGTCCGCCACCTCGCTACCGCCGTCCACCACGAGAGCCCAGATCGCCAGCTCGCGCTTGACCCAGATCGGCGTCTTCTCCAATCGTGCCACGGCCATTATAACCTTTTTGTTATAACGAGACAACACCGGCGGAGAGCGAGTGGGTGCGGTTAGCCCTTCTCCCCCACCTCGAGCTGATCGTCCCGCGCGTATGCCCCCAGGATGCCGTTGACGAACTTGCCCGAGTCCGGCCCGCCGTACTCCTTGGCCAGCTCGACAGCTTCATTGATGGCGGCGCTGACGGGGACGTCGGGGCAGTGGCGCAGTTCAGTCAGCGCCAGACGTAGGAGGTTGCGGTCAATGGCCGGCATGCGGTCCAGCGCCCACTCGTGCGAGTAGCCCTGGATCAGTTCATCCACACCGGCGGCATCGCGGAAGTACAGGTCGGCCAGGCGCCGGCCGAACAGCTCGATCTCGGCTTGCAGCTTGTGGCGTTCCTCGGGGCGGAACCCCCACTCGTCCATGAGCACCTGGATCGTGTGATCCGCGTTGCTCATGGCGGCCCCGGGACCCTTGCCAATGTCCGCCTCGAACAGGATGCTGAGTGCCAGCTCCCTGGCCTTGCGGCGTGCTCCGGCTTGTTTCACGCTAACCTCGCAGACGGCCTACAACACCGTAGCGGCGCGATTGATCGCGCCCAGACCCATGACGGCGCGATGCATTGCGCCACTACTCCCCGCTGATCGCCAGCACGCCGATGATGCCGCCGATGACGATGAGCAGGAGCGCCAGCAGCGCATACCGGAAGCCGAACCGAGCCCATGTCAAGGCGATGCCGAGCCCGAAGCCGGCCCCCGCCAGCGCGCGCCAGAATGGATGCACCGGAGCGTAATCGTTCACAGACGTTCCTCCTCGGCGCCGGACATGCGGCGTTCCAGGAAGTGGGTGTCCACCTGACCGCGGCGGAAGTGGGCGTTGCCCAGGAGGCGCAGGTGGAAGGGGATCGTGGTGCGGATGCCCTTGACGACCATGCCGTGCAGAGCGCCCTCCATCTTGGCGATGGCGGCATCGCGGGTGTGATCCCAGCAGATGACCTTGGCGATCATCGGGTCGTAGTATGAGGAGATGGTCGAACCGCCGACCACGCCACTGTCCACGCGGATGCCGGGCCCGTGCGACGGACGCCATTCGGTCAGCGTGCCGGGCGAGGGCATGAAGTCGCGGTCGCCGTCAGCGGCCAGGATGCGGCACTCGATGGCATGGCCATTGAACCAGATGCGCCCCTGCTCGTAGCTGAGCTTCTCGCCGGCGGCCACGCGGATCTGCTCGCGCACGATGTCCACGCCGGTCAGCATCTCGGTGACGGGGTGCTCCACCTGGATGCGCGTGTTCATCTCCATGAAGTAGAACTTGCCGCGCTTGTCCAGGAGGAACTCGATCGTTCCGGCGTTGACGTAGCCGACGGCCTGTGCGGCCTTGACGGCCGCTTCGCCCAGGCGCCGCCGCTGCGTGTTGGACACCGCCGGGCACGGCGACTCCTCCAGCAGCTTCTGGTTCCGGTACTGGATGGAGCAGTCGCGCTCGCCCAGATGGATCACGTTGCCATGACTGTCGGCCAGAATCTGCACCTCGACGTGCCGCGGCTCCTCGACGTCCTTCTCCATGTAGACATCGCCGTTGCCGAAGGCGGCGCGCGCCTCGGCCCGCGCGGTCTCGAGGGCCTGCGCCATCTGTTCGGGGTTCTGGACGACGCGAATGCCCCGGCCCCCGCCGCCGCTGACGGCCTTGATGCGCACCGGGTAGCCCATCTTGTCGGCCAACTGCCGGGCTTCGCGCGCGTCGCTGATCGCCCCCTCGCTTCCGGGGATGATCGGCACGCCGGCCGCCTGCATCACCTTACGGGCCTCGGCCTTGTCCCCCATCTTGGCGATGACGGATGAGGGCGGGCCGATGAAGGTGATCTTACACGCCTCGCAGGCTTCGGCGAAGCTGGGGACTTCAGAGAGGTTGCCGTAGCCGGGGTGGATGGCTTCGGCGCCGGTGATGACGGCCGCGCTGATGATGTTGGCGGCGTTCAGGTAGCTGTCACGGTTCGGCGGCGGGCCGATGCACACAGCCTCGTCGGCCATCTCCACGTGCAGCGCCCCGGCATCGGCCTCGGAGTACACGGCCACGGTGGCGATCTTCAGCTCACGGCAGGCCTGCATGATGCGGCAGGCAATCTCACCGCGGTTGGCCACCAGGATCTTCTCAAACATGTGGTCCTCAGGGGAACGTAGTGGCGCGATTCATCGCGCCCCGGTGGTCTGGGCGCGATGAATCGCGCCACTACGGCTCAGTACTTCTCGTGCCCGGGTGTCGCGCACCAGACCTTCCCGGTCTGCGGGTCGTAGCCGTACGGCTGGCCGCTGACCGGGCACTTGCTGACCGAGGCCGTCACGCCGGTGTCAATCCGCGCCGGCGGCGCCTCGCCGGTGGCCGTGTCCATCTGGACGCTCTGCCGGATCTGGTTCAGATTGGACATGCACTCCACCGACTCGGCCTTCTCGATGCTCTTGGCCGGGATGCTCTTCTCGTTCTTGCCGCCCTTGCGGCTCAGCCCCAGGTAGGCCCCGGCCAGGATGAGGATGATGGCGACGACGACGAGGAGTTCGACGAGGACAAAGCCGTTCCGCGAGCGGATGAAGGTGCGCATGGCTGATCTCCTCACAGGCAAGGGGCGGTCCTGACGCCCAATCACTGCGGCCGGATCACGAACAGCGGGTCGCCGTACTGCACGCCGTGGCCGTCCTCGTGCACGATCTCCCGGACTTCCCCGGCCACAGGGCTGGTGATGATCGTGGGCTTGCGGAGCACCTCAATCATGCCCAGGGGCTGCCCCTCGCTCACGGCATCGCCGACTTCGACGAGGGGGTCCTGCCCGGCCTGCTTGCCCCGGTAGAACAGGCCGACAACCCGCGCGGTGACGGTCACGTCCTCGGTGGCGACGGTCGGCGGATCATTCGGCGAGGGCGTCGGGACGTCGCCCCCGCTGGTCGTCACGGTGATTTCGGGCTCGCCAACGCCGGGGGCAGAAGCCCGCACGAAGCGGTAGTACCGATCGTCCTCCTGCAGCGTGAACTCCCCGAGGTCGGAGGCCTTGAAGATCTCCAGCAACTGTTGAATGCGCTCACGGTCGAGGGGCACGCTTGGGTTCCTTTGTCGCACACAGGCCTGCGCGGGTGCGAGGACGCACCCGCCCACGCGGCTATCGCGGCTATCGCGGCTATGACGTCACGCGGGTGACGTACTCCCCGCTGCGCGTGTCTACGCGGATGACCTCGTCCTGCTCGACGAACAGCGGCACGGTGACCACGTGGCCACCCTCGATGGTCGCGGGCTTGTTGCCGCCCTGGGCCGTATCGCCCCGCAGGCCCGGCTCGGTGCGGATGACGCGCCGGTCCACCGTGTTGGCCACATCAATCCCCAGCAGGTTGCTCTCATGGCTGATGAACCAGACGGACTCGCCATCCTTGAGCCACTTGGCCTGATCGCCGATGCGCTGGGCGTCCAACTCGACCTGGTCATACGTCTCCAGGTCCATGAAGACATGGGCGTCACCGGTGGCGTACAGGTACTGCATCTCCTTGCGGTCCACGCGGGCCGCTTCGACCTTCTCGCCCGAGCGGAACGTCTTGGCGAAGACGTTGCCGGTCTTCATGTCGCGCAGGCGGGTCCGCACCACGGCCCCGCCCTTGCCGGGCTTGTGGAACTCATGGGTGACGATCTGGTAGATCTTGCCGTCCAGCTCGATCGTCAGTCCGGTCTTGAAGTCAGAGGTTGAGATCACGATACGTCCTCCAGGTTCGGCACGACCGCCAGGGCCGCTCGGAATGGTGATTGTGGATTCTACAGGAAGTAGGGGCAAAAGTCAAAGCGCGCAAGGCAGGAACTGACACGAGGAACGCCGAACAGTCTACCATCTCTTCCAGCACCGGAGGTGCGCCATGCGCAGGGGCTTCACGCTGATCGAGTTGTTGGTCGTCATCGCCATCAT
>CAZZDO010000051.1:0-18072 GCA_964653205.1 uncultured Armatimonadia bacterium
CCCTTGCCCGGGCGCACGAGTTCGAAGCCCAGCGTGCAGGGCTGGCCCGTGTCGTTGTTGACCGTAAACACGTTGTCCACGCCGTTGAGCATGTCCAGCACGCGCGGTTCTTCATAGGCGGCGCGGTAGAGCTTCCAGCCGCCCTTGCCGTGTTCGAAGACCTTGAAGTCCCGCTTCATCTCCAGCAGCTTCGCCTTGACGGCCGGGGAGAAGACGTTGGCCTTGCGGGCGCGTTCCCAGCGGCCGATCATCTCGTACATCTGGCGGGACTGCGTGAGGCGGTTGGTGGACTCGGGGGAGGTCTCCATCGAGATGCTGCCGTCAAGGCCGAGGGCGCGGGCGCAGACGTACTCGATCTGATCGGGGCGCACGTCGCTGAACCAGTAGTACCAGCCGATGTCGGCCTTGGTCCAGTTGTTGCCCATGCCCAGGATGCCGGGCCAGCGGTCGTCAAGATAGCCCTTGATGTCGCCGTGACCGTCGGCTGAGGCGCTGCGGGGGATGATGTGCCAGCACAGGTCGCTGCCGGTGCCGTTGCTCGTCTGATAGAGGAAGCCGCGGCCGACCTTGTGGTAGTACATGCTGTGCAGCTTGTTGAGGTAGTACCAGCGGTCCACGTAGTCGGTCTGCAGGCCGTCGCTGGCGTCGAAGTAGACGAAGTCGAAGTTGCAGGCGTTGAACATCTTCGCCCAGTTGGTCGTGATCTCGTCGGCCAGCGTGCTGTCCGGGTCAATCGCGAAGTGGCCCCAGAGCGTGACGAGGCCCTTGACCGTGGCGCCGGCGTCGTGGGCGGCGGCGGTCGTGCCGCAGTCGCCGCGCTTGCAGCGGACGAACTGCCACTGCTGTAGGGCGGGGGCTTGTACCCCGCCCTGGCCCTCGACCGGGACGATGTCGTTGTAGCGGATGATCTCGTCGCCGATCTGGATGTGATAGCCGGGCGTGGCCGGGGTGCGGACGGTCTTGGGCGGGAGGTTGGGCTGGCCCGTCAGGACGATGGTCGTGGCTTTCTCATCAATGGCGGCGGCGAGGGGCGGGCACGGAATGCCGGCCAGGCGCGGGTCGGGCTTGGGCGTGATGTACGGATCGTTCGGCGAGATGGACGGGCCGAACAGGTGGATGCCGGCCTCCAGGCCCGCCGCGTGGATCTTGTCCACGACCTGCCGCATCTTGGCCGTCCCGCCCGGGAACTTCGTCTTGTTGATGTCGTAATGGCCGCGGTTGTCGGACCAGTCGCTGATGCCGAAGATGAGCGTGCCAAAGCCGCCGATCTTGGCCCACTTGATGAGGTCGTCCACGTGCGTCTCGTCGCACGACACGGCGAAGAGGTAGGACTTGCGAATGGACTCGGAGTCGCGGACCCACTTGCCGCCCACGACGGGGCAGGGGAGGCCGTTGGCCTTTTCGGCGGCGATGATGGCGGGCTTGAACTGCGCGGCGGGCGCGCCGATGAGCACGAACTTCGCGCCCACCAGCTTGTACTTGCGCACGCACGCCCCGCCGAGCACGACCGTGGAGGGCTGGGCCGACATGGCGTTGTGGCTGTTGATGCTCGCACAGAACAGGCACATGCCGAACGTGTCGTCATAGGTCGCCCCGAAGGCCCCGCCGACCTTCGCGAGGCGCTTGACGGGGAACTGCAGGGCGAGGCGATCCACGTCCGCCGGCTGCACGTCCACGACCTCGATCAGGAAGTGCGTGGGGCGAGGGACGATGCGGATCGTGGCGCTGACCTCGGGCTCCAGGAAGTGGAAGCGGAGCTTGTCGCCGTCCTTCGTGACGCCCAGCGTGGGGATGGTGTGCCCCTGGCGCGTGAGCACCACGACGGGGAAGGGCGCGGGTGCGGCGACGTAGTTCTGCTTCGTGGGCTTGCAGGTGAAGTCCGAGAGCTGGCCGAGAGAGTTGATCTCAAAGCGCAGCAGGTCGTTCTCGAAGGCGTGGCGTGCGCCCGCCGGTACGGTGGGCACCTGGATCTGTTCCATGATGACCTCGTCCACATCGAGGGACTTGTCGGTGGCGACGCTGAGCGACAGGGCGGCGCGGGCGAAGTTCTCGGCCGGGACCTGGTAGTAGCCCACGAAGGACTGCCAGTTCGTGCTGGGCGGGAGGTAGCCGATGTGCGAGCCGTTGATCTTGCCGTCCTGCGTGTAGTCGTAGGTGGCGACGGCGCCCCCGGCGCCGCGGGCCCAGAGGGTGACGCGGAACCACTTGCCGGGCGGGAGGCCCTCGATCATCTGGTAGAGGTGGCCCGAGTGCTCCCCGCCGGTCAGGCGCACGTAGGACTTGCCCGCCTGTGGGGTATCCGTGCGCACCTCAAGGGCGCCGGTGTAGTGGCTATTGAGCGTCCAGGCGGCGGGGAGGAGGTGCTCGCCGGGGAGCTTCCAGCCGGCGATCAGCCCGTCGGCCCCGAGCGTCACCGCCTTCGTCGTCTCGAACGAACCGTTCTGCACGACCGACTTGTCCTGCGCCACTGCGAGGCTGCAGCAAAGCGCCAGCACGAGTAGACCTGTGGTTCTGAGCATGACTACCTCCCGGATTCCAGTTCGAAGACTTCATCGGCGAAGTAAGACAGCACCTGCGGCAGGGCCTTGTCCAGCGTGAGGCTGTTGTCTTCCAGCACCCCCTCGGTCGCCTTGCCGATGCTGAGCGACCAGACCTTGCCCCCGTGGTCCCCGACCGTCACCGGCAGGCTCACCGTGTTGGCTTGCGGCGTGGCCTCGACGGCGCCGACGCCGGCGCCGGTCGGGTCGGCGACCGTGAGCTTCACCGTCTCGATGCCGCTGCCGCCGCGGATGGTGAGCGCGAACTTGGGCACGCCGGCCGGGACGCTGAAGTAGAGCTTCTCGGCCCCGTAGATGAAGCGCGCGGGCGGGTCGGCGTAGATGGCCAGCGCGGCGTTGCTGTCCTTGACCGCATAGGCGTTGCCGCCGGCTTCAATCAGCAGGACGACGATGCCGTCCTGCGCGGGGGTGTAGGTGATCATCCCGGACGTCTCGACGGGGACCTCGCCGCGGGCGAGGTCCTGCCAGTCGGTGCTCTTGAAGCTCCAGCTCGCGGGGTCCTCATTGCGACCGATGCGGAAGGTCTGCAGGTTGATCTGCACCGGCACGTCCTTGTGGCCCGCGACAAGCAGGGCATTGGCGCCGCGGAGCTTCACCAGCGG
Source organism: uncultured Armatimonadia bacterium (assembly GCA_964653205.1). Lineage (GTDB taxonomy): Bacteria > Armatimonadota > Zipacnadia > Zipacnadales > UBA11051 > JAJFUB01. Next base: position 3,161 of record CAZZDO010000051.1, read on the forward strand.
GTAGTCGCGCTTCTCGGTGCGGGGGAGCGGCCGGCCGCCGACCTTGATCTTCGGGAAGCCCGAGGGGTCCTCGGTCTCGCGCGGCTGCCACGCCGCGGCATAGTCCTTCGCCTCGATCTGCTTGTTGGCCCACGCGAACCACTTGAAGTAGTCGGGGTGGGTTGTCTCGTACTTGGGGCCTTCGTAGAAGATCCAGTAGCCGTCGGTCAGGCCGGTGAGGAGCAGGGCATTCTTGCCGCAGAACTCCGGGTCCGCGCCGTTGACGACGGGGTCTATGCCACCGAGGTAGATGAAGTTGATGTTCTTGGCGGCGGCGGTAGCCTTGCCGCGCTCGATGATCGCCTGGTTGCTCTTGAGGGCCGCCTCGTGGGTGGCGTAGCGCCCCGAGCGGCCGTAGGTCCACGGGTCGGCCAAGAGCAGCGGGGCCTTGGCCGTGGCCCATTCCGGGTAGCAGGCCTCGATCATGAACATGGTGCCGGGGGCGGGGTAGATGTTGAACTGGAAGAGCGGGTTGACCTTGTCCACGGCCTGGCGCAGCTCGCGGCACTTCTGCCGCCAGTGGGCGATCTGAAAGTCGCGGAACGCATCGGTCAGCTTCTGCTCCTCCAGCCACGCCTTGCGGTCCTTGAGGGCCAGTTGCGGCAGCGCGAGGCCCTTGCTGGCCGCGAAGAGCTTCATGATGACATCGTCGTAGGACAGCTCGTAGAGATTGCCCATGCCGCCGGGCCAGTAGTTCTCGTAATCGAGGAAGACGCCCATGAGCGTGTGGTCATCGGCGCCCATCTCGGCGTAGGGGACGATGTAGGAGGCCATCCACTGCCATAGCTCGTCGGAGTTGGGGCTCCAGAGGGGCTGCTCGCTGCCGTTGGCCCACACGAGGCGGCGGCCGTCGCTCTGGCTCATGTCCTTGGGGACGTCCTGCACGCCGCGCATCCAGGGCTGGTGGTAGATGCCATACTTGCGGCACCAGTCGGTGACCTTGCGGACTTCGCCCAGGTCCTCATAGCCCCGGCGGGGGGAGAAGACGTTGAAGCCCGCGTCGGCGGCTTCCTTGACCATCCACTCCTCGGTGGTCCAGCCGCGGGTGGGCTGCATGACCTTGTCCACGAGGATGCGCATCTTGACGGAGCGGCCGAGGTCCTGGAGGGCCGGGCGCTCGGCGGCATGGGCGGCAGCCAGGAGGCCGAGGAGGGTGATGACGGCAAGGCAGGTGCGGGGCATGAGGCTGACGTCTCCTTCCGGGAGTGTCAGCCAACTTCGCGCCACGCCCCCGCCGGACCTTCCCCTCAGCGCCCGCTGTCATGTATAATGTGTTGTGATTTCGGGAAGCACCCCCTCGGAGGCGTCGTGAGGCGAATCTCTCCCCGCAGAACTCCCGCGGCTGTGGCCGTGATGCTGGCTGGCCTGCTGTGCGCAGTGGCGCCCGGGCGCGCCGGCACCGCCGACAAGCTGCGCGACGGCTGCCGGTCGCTCTTGGGCGGGCGCTTTCAGGCGGCGGCGCAGGCCTTCCATGAGGCCATGCAGGAGGACGTGCAGTGCGCCGAGGCGCTGGCGGGCGAGGGCGCGGCGTACCTGCTCAACGGCCAGCAGGACGCGGCGGCCAGTTGCTTCGAGCGCGCGCTGGCGCTGGATGACCGGCAGCCCGCGGCGCAGGTGGGCTCCGGCACGCTGAGCTTGTTGCGGCGCGACTATGCGGCGGCCGTGGATCACTACCGGGCGGCGCTGGCTGAGGACACGCCCCACGCCGCGGCCATCCGCGCGTCGGAGGCGCAGGCGGCGTGTCTGGCGGGGCTGTTCGAGGTCGCCGAGACGGAGGCGCGCACGGCGCTGCAGGAGCAGCCGGGGCATGAGCTGGCGCTGCAGGTGCTGGCGGCGGCGCTGCTGGCGCGGAACCATTCGGCCGAGGCGCTGCAAGTCCTGAGCGCCCCGATCGAGCAAGGCGTGCAACAGACCCTCGGCATCGTCGCCGACTCGCCCCTCTACTCGCCGTTTGCCCGCTACTACGCCGACCATCGGCTGGACGACGCGCTACGCCTGGCGGTCGTGGGGGCGCCGGCCCCGCCGCCAACGCTGATCGGCACCCCGGCCCCGACTACCCCGACCGTGTTCAGCCGCGGCGACGCGAGCTTCCACATCGAGTGGCCCAAGCCCGGCGGCGCGGTGAGCGGCCGGCTGGATGTCTCGGTCCATGCCGGGCCTGAGGTCGCCGTGCAATATGTCGCGGTGCTCATTGACGAGCAGTTCGCGGGCATGAGCAACAGCACGCCCTTCCACATCTATGTGGACAGCTCGCTCGCCCGCGACGGCCTGCGCGAGATCCGCGTGGACGGCTACGGCGCCGACGGGACGATCGTCAAGTCGGCCTCGGCGCTGGTCAACATCAGCAACGGCCAGCGCACGCTGTCGCCCGATGAGCGCGCCCTGCGCCAGGGCGTCACGGACTTCCTGGAGGGCCTGCTCGTCCTGCGGGCCCACCCGCTGCTGCGCGCGCAACTCGTCGGCCACGCGCTGGAGGCCGAGGGCAAGCTGCAGCAGGCCCTGGACGCCTACGAATACGCCTTCTCCTACGACTGCACGCTGCCGTGCATCCACGCCGACCTCGTGCTGTGCTACCGCAAGCTCGGGCTGCTGGACGCCGTGGCCATGCACGAGATCCACAACCTCGCCCAGCCCAACGCCGTGGCCCTCACCTTCGATGACGGCCCGCACCCGATCCTGACGCCGTGGATCCTCGACCTGCTCGACCGCTACCACGCCAAGGCCACGTTCCTGCTGGTGGGCAAGCAGGTGGAGTTGTATCCCGAACTGGTGCGCGAGATCGTCAAGCGCGGCCACGAGATCGGCAGCCACTCGTACACGCACTCGAACATGCGGCAGCTCAGCACCCTTGGGGTCGAGCGCGAACTGGTGATGAGCCGGCAGCTCATCCGGCGGGCCAGCGGGGAGTTCGTCACGCTGTTCCGGCCGCCGGGCGGCAACTACGACCCGCAGGTGCGGCAGGCGGTCGAGCTGACCGGCTTCACGACCGTGTTCTGGAACGAGAACATCACGAGCTATCCCGGCGCGACCGGCCCGGAGATCCTGCCCAAGATGCTGGGCAAGCTGTCCGACGGCGGCATCGTGCTCTTGCACAACGGGTACGACGAGACCCGGGACGTGCTGCCGCTGCTCTTGCCCGCGCTGGCGCAACGCCACCTGAAGCTGGACACGATCTCGGCGCTGACAGCGCACCGTCCGTTCCGCGTGCAGCACCTGCTGACGCAGCCGCTGGAGTGGGGGCTGTAGGGGCGGGAACACGGGAACATCGGGAACGCGGGGACGAAGCATCGTCGCCGTCATCAACCACACCGGAATCGCACCTCATGTCTCGGGCCCGTCCCCTCCAACTCGCGTCGCTCCTGCTCCTGTGCGCCGGGGCCTTTGCTGCCAACGGCGCCGCCCCGCCCCCGCCGTTGCTCGGCGTCGGCCACCAGCCCGTTCTGACCCTCGACGCCACCGACTTCCCCGACGCCTCGCTCGTGGACCTGAGCTTCCTGCACGACCGGAGCACCGGCGCGCGGGGCGACATGTTCTGCGGCAACGATGGGCACTTCTACTTTGAGGACGGCACGCGCGCGAAGTTCTGGGGGATCAACATCGCCAAGGGCTCCGTGTTCGTCGCCAGGCCCCTCATTGACGCCGCCATCGCCGCCCTTGACCGCGCGGGCTTCAACCTCGTGCGCTTCCACCACCTGGATGATGTCGAGGGGTTGTTGCCCGCCGAGACCGCCGGGACGGCCGAGCGCATTGACGCCGCCAAGCTCGACCTGCTGGACTACTGGATCGCGCAGTGCGGCAAGCGCGGCATCTACGTCTACCTCGACCTTCTCGACTACCGCACCTTCCACGAAGTGGAGGACGTGCCGAACGCGAAGGCGCTGGGCCGCGGGGCCAAGCCGTACGCCTTCTTTGACCGGCGCCTCATTCTGCTGCAGCAGCAGTATGCCCGCAAGCTGCTGATCGAGCATCTGAACCCGTACACGCGCCTGTCGTACGCCCAGGATCCGACCGTCTGTCTCATCGAGCTATGCGATGAGAACGGGCTGTTCATCCGCGCGAAGGATTGGGCCAACCTTGTGTCGCCCTATCGCGAGGACCTGCAGCGCCGCTGGAACGACTGGCTCAAGGAGAAGTACGGGGACACGGCGACGCTGGGCGAGGCCTGGACGGGCGGCGACGGGCGGCAGGGGCTGCTGGCCGGCGAGAAGCTCGAGGACGGGACGATCAAGCTCTTCCCGACGCCCGGCCGGGGGTTCCCGTCGCCCACCGCCGAAGCCGCCGACCCCGAGGATGGGCAGACGGGGCGCGTCAGCGACCGGCGGCTGTTCTTCGTGGACCTCCACGAAGACTACTTCAAGATGATGCACGAGTACCTGCGCAACCACGGGCTGCGCCAGCCCATCACCGCCGTCACCGATAGCTGGCACCTGTCGGACCTGCAGTCCGTTGCCTCGTGTCTGGACTTCGTGGGCATGAACTTCTACTACGACCACCCGCTGTGGACGAAGGGCAACGAGTGGAAGCTGCCGGCCATCTATTCGAACAGCAACCCGCTGGCGGATGGGTCGCTGGAGACATTCGTGCCGCGGGTGTGCGCCGGGCGCATCGCGGGCAAGCCGCTGGTGATCCGCGAATGGAACACGTGCTGGCCGAATCGCTACCGCGCGCCGGGGCTCGTCGAGGCGGCTGTGTACGGGGCCCTGCAGGACCTCGACGCGATGATCCTGTTCACGTACGACATCCGACCGGGGCAGAAGCGCGTCGAGTTCTTCGATGTGCGCACCGACCCGTGCCGGTGGAGCGCCGCGGCCGTGGGCTCGGCCATCTTCCTGCGGCGGATGGTGAGCCCCGCCAAGCGCAAGGCCGCCGTGGCGTACTCGGCCGTGGACACCCACTACCCGACCCACCAGCCCTTCCCGACCGAGATCTACAAGCTCGGCTGGGTGTGCCAGCTCTCGACGCTCTTCTTTGACCAGAAGCTGGAGAAATCGCCCGACCTCGTACTCGCCTCCGGCCGCTGCAGCGGCGGGGCCTATCCCGGCGAGCGCACCGTCATCTGCGGGAACTGGCCGGCGATGGACCTGCTGGACCACCGGCGCGACCAGAGCGCCGATCAACTGTCCGGCTATGACGTCGCGACCGTGCCCGAGAAGACGCAGGACTTCAGCTTCGGCGGGACAATGTTCGACGGCAATGAGAAGCGCCGGCTGACCGCGTCACCGGGCTATTTGCTGGCCGATGTGCAGGCGCGGGGCAACCTGCGCGCCATCGGCATCGGCGAGGACAAGGAGGCGTGCCTGGGCTTCCGCGACATGACGCGGCGCAACTATGTCTTCCGCCGCCTCAACGCCGTCTACCAGTTGCGCGTGGCGCTCGATGCGCTCAACCATCTCTACGACGACGCCGTGTCGCACTCGTTCGTGGACACCGACCGCTACCTGTCGGACACGATGCAGGTGCGGCGCGTGCAGGAGGCGGGCGTGCTGTTGGCCAACACCCCGACAGCGCAGATCATCGCGGGCGACTTCGGCAAGTCGGCATGGACCAAGACGCAGGAACTGACGCTCGTCACCGAGACGCCGCTCGGCGTGCTGGCGTGGCTGAGCCTGGACCGCAAGCCGCTGGCCCAATCGCAGCGCTGGTGCCTGAAGATGATCACCAACGCGACTAACCAGGGCGAGAAGCGGGAGTTGCACCAGAACAACTCGGAGCGCACAACGTACGCGCTGACGGACCTGGGCCGCGCGCCGATTGACCTGGGCGGCAAGCCGAGCGACAGCGCGACGGTCGTCACGACCGGCGAGAGGACGCTCATCAGGCTCTACATGGCGGGCGGGCAGTGGGAGTTGGTGGGCGAGGGGGCGGAATACCACCTGTACTGCAGCACCCCGGGCGTGAAGGTGGAGATCCCGGGGCTCAACGGCCTGATGAAGCTGACGCTGCACAAGACCGACGGCAGCGAGGAGAGCCGGCAGACGACGCAGCCTCTGGTGTACCCGGAGGGGGTCAGCTACATGTCGGTGAGGAACTGGTAGGAGGCACGGCACTGATCTGCCTCACCCCTGCCCCTCTCCTTCACTCCGCTGCGCTGCGTTCAGGAGAGGGGTTCAACGGCCTCGTTCGCCACCGACGTGCCTTCGAAGCCACGAAGTGAGCCGACAGACCCCCTCTCCTGAGCGCAGCCTCACCGCGCGAAGGAGAGGGGCAGGGGTGAGGCAGATCAGTGCCTTTGAGCCGTGTCCCAATCCGAAGGAGAGCCACCCATGTCCGACCGCACCATCTTCGACAATGTCTCGCCGCTGGACTTCCGCTACTATGGGCAGGATGAGAAGCTCCAGCAGGCGCTCGACCCCTACGTGACCGAGCGCGGGCGCGTGATGTCCGAGGCGATGGTCGAGGCCGCCGCGACGCGCGTGCTGGCCCGCCGGGGCCTCTGCCCGGAAGCCGTGGCCGATGAAGTCGCCGCCGCCGTGGCAACCCTCACGCCCGAGGAAGTCGCCGCCGAGGAGAGCCGCATCCAGCACAACATCCGCGCGCTGGTCAACTGCATCCAGGCCAAGGTCAGCGACGCCGCCCGGCCGTATGTGCACTTCACGCTCACGAGCTTCGATGTCGTGGACACCGCGACGGCGTGGCGGCTGAAGCAGGCGGCGCTGCGGGTCGTCGTCCCCGATCTTGTGAAGCTGGAGCAGACGCTGATCGCCCTCGCCCGGCGGGAGGCCGAGACGCTGCAGATGGGCCGCACGCACGGGCAGCACGCCGTGCCCGTCACCTTCGGCTTTGCCATCGCCGAGTACGTGAGCCGGCTGGGCGGGCGCATCCAGGCGCTGCAGCGCGCGGCCGACGACATGCGCGGCAAGATCAGCGGCGCGGTCGGCGCCTACAACGCCTCCAGCCTGTGCTTCGCCGACCCCATCGAGTTCGAAGCCGAGATCCTCGCCGCGCTCGACCTGAAGCCCTCGCTGCACTCGACCCAGATCGTCGAGGCGGAGTTCGTGACGGACTACGTGCATGCGCTCGTGTCGGCGTTCGGCGTGCTGGCGTGTCTGGCCGATGACATGCGGCACCTGCAGCGCACGGAGATCGCCGAGGTGGGGGAGGCCTTCGCGGCCGAGCAGGTCGGCTCGTCCACGATGCCCCACAAGCGCAACCCGTGGAACTTCGAGAATGTGAAGAGCATGTGGAAGCAATTCATGCCGCGCATGATGACCGTCTACATGGACCAGCTCTCCGAGCACCAGCGCGACCTGACGAACTCCGCCTCGGCGCGGTTTGTGCCGGAGGTCATCGTGGGGCTGTGCTCGTCGGCGCGCCGGCTGAACCGCATCATGGGCAAGCTCGTGACCGACGAGGCGCGGATGCGGGCGAACTTCGCGATGACGCAGGGGATGATCGCGGCCGAGCCGGCGTACATTCTCCTCGCGGCGGTCGGCCACCCGGACGCCCATGAGGCGATGCGCAAGCTGACCCTGCAGGCCCAGGCCGAGGGGCGGCCGCTGCAGGAGTTGCTGTTCGAGGCGGAAGAGCTGACCCCGTGGCTGGACAAGCTCACCGACGAGCAGCGGGCGATCCTGCGCGACCCGGCGAAATACCTGGGGGCGGCGGTCGAGAAGACGCGGCGGGTGTGTGATTATTGGGAGGGTGAACTGGGGGGCGGCGGCTAGAAGCCATCCCAAAGCCTCTCTGACCGGTGGGGCAGGCACTCTTGCCTGCCCGAGACGCGCAGACAGGAGTGTCTGCGCCACCGCAACGCGCAGAAGGCCTCACACCCCTTGAGGCCGAATAGACTCCTGCCAACCAACCACCGCGCAACGAGGACTGATTCCGATGGCACTGATGGGTCTGGATGTCGGCAGCACCGGCTGCAAGGCCGTCGTCTTCGATGTCGAGGGCAACCAGCTTGCCCGCGCGTACCGCGAGTACGCCGAGATCTACCCGCAGGCCGGGTGGATCGAGCTGGACCCCGCGCGGGTGTGGCAGAGCGTCAAGGAAGTCATCGCCGAAGCGGCCGCGGCCGTGGGTGAGCCCGTGCGCGCGCTGTCCATCTCCGCCATGGGCGAGACCTTCACGCCCGTCGGCAAGGATGGCAGCTTCCTGTACAACTCCATCGTCTCGCCGGACAGCCGGGCGGTGCCGCAGGCGCAGGCGCTGGACGAGGCCCTCGGCGCCGAGCGCATCTTCCAGATCACCGGCATGCCCGCCCACCCGAGCTTCACGCTGCCGAAGATTGCGTGGATGGCGCAGGAGCACCCGGAAATCCATGCGCAGGTCTGGAAGTACCTGCTGTGGCCGGACCTGATCTTCCACAAGCTGGGGCTGGACCCGCGGCTGGACTACTCGCTCGCCGGGCGGACGATGGCCTTTGATGTGGTGCGCAAGCAGTGGTCGGAGGAGATGCTGGAGGGGCTGAATACGCCGGAGGCCCGCAGGGCCGCAGGCGTATCCAGCCCTGGGCCGGATACCGGCAGTGGGGCCGCCGGTATTCGGCCCCTCCACGCCGACCTCTTCGCCGAACCGATCAGGTCCGGCGAAGTCGTCGGCGAACTGTCCGCGGCGATGGCGGCGGAACTGGGGCTGCCGACGGGCTGCCTCGTCGTCGCCGGCGGGCACGACCAGCCGATGAATGCCCTCGGCGCGGGGATCATCCGCGAAGGGCTGGCCGTGGACGGCATGGGCACCGTGGAGTGCATCACCGTGGCGTTCGAGCAGCCCGTCCTGAACGAGAACATGCGGCAGCACAACTACTGCTGCTACCCGCACGTGGCGCTCGACCTGTACTGCAGCATCGCCTTCAACTATTCGAGCGGCAGCGTGCTGCGCTGGTATCGCGACAACTTCTGCGAGGGCGCGATGAATCGCGCCGCTACCTCGGGGCAGGACGTGTACGACCTCATCCTCGCCGACCTGCCCGAAGAGCCCACGAAGCTCTTCACGATCCCGTACTTCGCCGGGTCGGGGACGCCGTATCTGGACCCGCTGGCGCGCGGCGGGATCTTCGGCCTGACGCTCAGTTGCGACCAGAAGACGTTCGTGAAGGGCCTGCTCGAGGGCACGTGCTATGAGATCAACCTGAACATCGTGTCACTGGCGGCGGCCGGGGTGAATGTGGACCGGCTGCGCGTCACGGGCGGGGGCAGCCGCAGCCCGCTGTGGCTGCAACTGAAGGCCGACATCACCGGCAAGGAGATCGTGACGCTGAATGTCAGCGAGAGCGGCTGCCTGGCCGGGGCGATGCTCGGCGGCGTGGCCACCGGGGAGTACGCGTCGCTGCACGAGGCCACCGAGGCGCTGGTGCGGGAGAAGGAGAGCTACACGCCCGACGCCGCGAAGCATGCGCAGTACCAGGAACTGTATGCGACCTACGCGCAGATCTGGCCCGCGGTGCGGGAGCTGGTGAGGAGCGGCTAGCGTCGCGGGGGTCGCGGTCGGTGACCGCTCGTACAGCGAACCTGTCAAGATATTTGGGGCCGGCGTAGGAGCGGTCACCGACCGCGACCGTGTCCCCTTCCCCAGGAGGCCCAACCCATGCGCCGCAACCGCCTGTTCCTCGTGTCGTTCCTCGCCGTGCTGCTGGCCGCGCAGGCCTTCGCCGGGCAGTATGTCACCATCCTGCACTTCAACGACTTCCACGGCCACTTGCTGCCGGATGCGCCGGACAAGGCCGGCCATAGCAAGGGCGGGCTGGCGCGCATCGCCACCATGGTGGACCAGACGCGCAAGTGGAACCAGGCTCACGACATCCCCACGCTCCTGCTGGAGGCCGGGGACATCCTGCAGGGCACGCCGCTTTCCACCGTGTACAAGGGTGAGCCGGATTTCACCTGCCTGAACATGATGCAGACCGACGTGATGACGCTGGGCAACCACGAGTTCGACTTCGGCGTGGGCAATTTGCTCTTGCGCATGGCGCAGGCGCAGTTCCCCGTGCGGTCGGCCAACGTGATGCGCGAGGGGCGGATGCTCACCGGGTCGGGCATGACCCTCAAGAAGCTGGGCACGGAGATGGCGGCCATCGTGGGGCTGACCACGCCGGACACGAAGATCGAGAGCGCGGCGGCCAACGTCGCCGACATTGACTTCCCCGACCCGGCGCAGACCCTGCGCGAGCAACTCGCGCGCCTGCCTGAGAACGTCAAGCTCATCATCGCCCTGACGCACCTGGGCCTGGCCGGTGACATCCAGCTGGCGCAGGCCGTGCCGGAGATTGACGTGATCATCGGCGGGCACAGCCACACGGTGCTCGAGCAGCCGCGGCAGGTCGGGCAGACGCTCATCTGCCAGGCCGGGAGCTACAGCTACTACCTGGGGCAGCTTGACGCCTACGTCGAGGACGGGCAGATTGTCAAGCATCGCGGGTTCCTGCGCCCGGTCACCGAGAAGACGCCGGAGCGCCAGGACGTAGCCGCGGTCATCAAACAGTACGAGGACAAGCTGGAGAAGCAGATGTCCCAGGTCGTGGGCCAGGCCGGGGTGGCGCTGGATGGGGAGCGCTCGCGGGTGCGCAGCCAGGAGACCAACCTGGGCAACCTCATCGCCGACGCCATGCGCGAGCGCGGCGAGGCCGATGTGGCGCTCGTCAACGGCGGCGGCATCCGCGCGAGCATTGACGCCGGGCCGATCACCCTGGGCGAATTGCTGACGGTGCTGCCCTTCAACAACGAACTGGTCACGCTGGAGCTGACCGGCGCCCTCCTGGAGCAAATCCTCCAGCGCGACGCCGCCGGCGCCGCCGAGGAGGACAACGGCGGGTTCTTGCAGGTGTCGGGCGTGAGCTTCACGATCCGCCAGGGGCAGGCGGCGGACGTCAAGGTGGGGGACCAGCCCCTGCAGGCCGGGCAGACGTACAAGGTCGCGACAGTGGACTTCCTGGCCGACGGAGGCAATGGCTACACGGCGTTCCAGCAGGGCCAGAACAAGCGGATGGTCGGCGTGCTGCTCAGCCAGCTTGTGCTGGACTACCTGGCCGCCCACGAGCCGGTGGCGCCGCAGGTGGAGGGGCGGATTCGGGTGGAGTAGCCTACCGCAGCGTCACCACACTCCACGACGCGGGCGGCAGCGTGACGGTGAGCTGCCCGCCGTCCACGCTCGCCCCGGTCAGCTCCCCCGGCCTCACGTTCTCCGGCTGCGCCTTGCTGTTCGTCGCCTTGAGGTCCGAGTGGATCAGCGTCTGGCCGGAGGCCTGCTGCAGGTCGCCGAAGGCGCGCAGGTCGGCTTGGAGCTGGAGCGGCTCGTCGAGGCTGCGGTTGAGCAGGAGGAGCGTCAGTTCGCCGCGCTCGGGCTTGTGGACGGCCGCGACCTTGAGGAGCGGCGCGCCCTGGCGCTCGCGGGAGTCGTAGAGGGGGGCGCTCACGAGGGCCTGCAGGACGGTGCCGTGGGCGTTCGCCGAGGCCATCGCGAAGGGGTGGAAGATCGTCTGCCGCCACGCCGGGCCGCCGGCCTCGGTCATGATCGCCCCGATGACGTTGACGACCTGCGCCAGGCACGCGATCTTGACGCGGTCGGCGTGGTTGAGCAACTCGATCAGCATCCCTCCGACGCACAGCGCGTCCTCGAACGTATAGGCGTCCTCCAGCAGGTGCGGGGCGAGCGACCACGGCGCGGGCTTCTCGTGGGCGTGGGAGTGATACCAGACGTTCCACTCGTCGAACGAGATCATGAGGCGCTTCTTGGACTTGCGCCGGGCGGCGACGGCGTCACAGAGCGCCACGCTTTCGGCGATGAAGTCGCCCATCGCGTCGGGCTTGGCCAGGAAGCTCGCGGTGTCGTTCTCGGCGTTGCCCAGGTACGTGTGGATCGAGAGATACTCGACGTGGTCGAAGGTGTGCTCAAGGACCTCCAGTTCCCATGCCCCGAAGGTCGGCATCCCGCGCCCCGATGACCCACAGGCGACCAGTTGCACCGACGGATCGGTCCACTTCATGAGCTTGGCTGCCTCGCAGGCCACGCGGCCGTACTCGGTCGCCGTCTTGTGCCCCATCTGCCACGGCCCGTCCATCTCGTTGCCCAGACACCAGGTCCTCACGCCATGGGGCCGTTCGTAGCCGTGGGCGCGGCGCAGGTCGCTCAGGGCGCTGCCGGCGGGGTGGTTGCAGTACTCGACGAGGTCGCGCGCCGCCTCGGGGCCGCGGGTGCCGAGATTGACCGCCAGCAGCGGTTCGGAGCCGACCTTGCGGCACCAGTCCACGAACTCGTTGGTGCCGAACTGGTTGGGCTCGGTGGTCTTCCAGGCGAGATCGAGCCGCGCCGGCCGCTGGTCGCGCGGGCCGACGCCGTCCTCCCAGTTGTAGCCGGAGACGAAGTTCCCGCCCGGATAGCGCATGATCGGCATGCTCAGCTCGCGAACGAGGGCAATGACATCCTGGCGGAAGCCCTGCTCGTCGGCGGTCGGATGGCCGGGCTCGTAGATGCCCTCGTAGATGTGGCGGCCGAGATGTTCGGCGAAGCCGCCGAAAAGACGCGGGTCGGCCTCGGCGAGAGCAAAGTCGGGGTGGAGGGTCAGCGTGGCGTTGAGCATGGATGGCGGCTCCTGTTCGTGGGGCGGGCGAGCCCGCGTGGCCTCTACGCCCCGTGAGTTCGCCGCATGAAGGCACGCACCTGCCCGACTCAGGTGGCGGGGCACGGGGGAGCGTGCCGTTGCCGTAGGAGCGCCAGCTTCCAGCTGGCACGCGTGTTGACGACCTGCGGGAACGACTGCCAGCTGGAAGCTGGCGCTCCTACGGACTACGGCCCGGCAGGGCACAGCCGTTCGGTGACGAACTTCTTGTAGTGTGCTCGCGGCTTTCGTCCGCGAGACCCGGATGGGAGGTTGGCCGATGCGCTTTGGTGTTGCCCGCGATCTCATCACGCCGCCCTTCATGATGAACATGGGGGGCTACGGCACCCGCCGCGACAAGGGGTTCGAGACCATCCATGACGACCTGTTTGTTCGCGCCCTGGCGCTGGACGACGGGGCGAGCCGCGCGGCGCTGCTGACCTTCGACGCGCTGTTCCACGAGCGGTCCTTCAACGACCGGCTGGCGGAGTATGCGCAGGCGCGGCATGGCGTGCCGCCCGAGCAGCTTGTCGTCTCCTGGACGCATTCCCACGCCGGGCCGGCGACCGCCGACTATGACCCCGGGCAGGAGTCGCCGGAGTACGAGGCCTTCCTGTGGGAGCGGACGGTGGCGTGCCTGGACCGCGCGTTTCTCAGCAGCTTCGAGGGCCGCCTGAGCCTCGGCAGCGTCGAGGGTGACTGGGGGATGAGCCGGCGCAAGTGCGTGGACGGCACGTTCGTCAACGCCCCGAACTACGAGGCCGATCACGACCGCACGATGGACATCCTGCGCCTGCACAGCGACGACGGGACCGAGCGCGCGGTGATGCTCGTGTGGAGCTGCCACCCGGTCACGATGGGCGCGCGGATGAACCTGTCGGGGGAGTTCCCCGGGCGGCTCTGCCAACTGGTGGAGGCCGCGATGTACGGCACGCAGTGCCTGTTCTTCCAGTCCGCCGGGGGCGACAGCCGACCGAGCATCGTCGCCGCGGGTGATACGTGGCGCACGGGCGACTTCGCCGACGTGGACCAGATGAGTCGGGCGATGGCGGAGGCGGTGGAGGAGGGGCTGCGCCACGCGTGCTTCGCGCCCGTGGAGCTGAGCCTTGCCGGGCGGAGCTTCGTGGTCAACCTGGAGACCGAGACGTACCCGCGGGAGTTCTTCGAGCCCTATGCGGCGAGTACCGACCCCGCCAGCCACAGCGTCTGGGCGCAGTGGACGCTGGACCACTACGACGCGAGCGAACCGGTGCTGCCGTTGCACTGCGGGCTGGTGCGGCTGGGCGACGGCGTGTACGTCGCGCACATGGGCGGGGAAGTGACGTACGAAGTCAAGCAGGTGGTGCAGGCGGCGCTGGCCCCCGCTCGGGTGGTCTTCATCGGCTACACGGACGACTGCGCGTATGTGCCCGGCGACCGGATCATCGCCGAGGGCGGGTACGAAGCCGAGGGCTCGGTGGTGGAGTACTGCCTGAAGGGTGCCATCAAGCCCGGGGTGAATGCGAAGGTGACGGCGGCGTTTCGGGACGCGGCGTCGCAAGTGGGGTAGGGCGAGGACCGGCGTTGGGTAGAGCGGGCGTCTCGGACGTTGGGTAGAGCGGGCGTCTCGCCCGCCCCGTATGCGTCGCGAGTACCTGTGCGGGCGGGACGCCCGCTCTACCCAGTGATTGGGGGAAGACAGGTGCAGACGCACGGGCGACCAACGACCCTCGAGATCCAAGACGCGACGTACTTCGTCACGTTCTCGATGCTTGACCGCGAACTGGTAGACCTGACACGCCCGGCCATCGGGCAGATGATCGTCGGCGCCTTCCGGCACTTCGACGAGGTGCGTTATTTGCTCTTTGACTACACTGTCATGCCGGATCACGTGCATCTCATCATGAAGCCGCTCGTGGTTGACGGCACTCTCGTCGGCCTGAGCAGCATCTACCACAGCCTGAAGAGCTTCACCGCCCATGGGATCAACAAGTTGCTGAGGCGGCGAGGACCCGTCTGGCAGGATGGGTCGTACGAACGGGTGCTGCGCTCACGGAAGGACTACGAGGAGAAGGCGAAGTACATCTTCATGAATCCTGTGGCCAGGGGACTCGTGCGGGACCCATCGGAATGGCCATGGTGGGGGAAGGGAAGCGGCGAGGTGTAGGTCGTGCGTCTTGAGCGGGGATCCTCACGACGGGTGAACGGGACGCCCGCCGACGTTGGGTAGAGCGGGCGTCTCGGACGTTGGGTAGAGCGGGCGTCTCGCCCGCCCCGGATGCGTCGCGAGTACCTGCGCGGGCGGGACGCCCGCTCTACCCAACGCACCATGCGGGCGGGACGCTCGCTCTACCCAACGCAC
>CAZZDO010000052.1:0-11689 GCA_964653205.1 uncultured Armatimonadia bacterium
GAATCTACACTTCCCTTCGATTGATACGCCCGTCGGTATGCAGGCTCCCTTCCGGGGAGCCTGCGTCTGTCCCCCTGCGGGTGCGAGGACGCGCCCGCCTACGCGAGGTATGAGAGCCATGACCATCACCGAGAAGCTGCTGGCCCGCGCCGCCGGCCTGGATTCCTGCCGGCCCGGCGACTTTGTCACCTGCAAGCTGGACCTGGTGCTCGCCAACGACATCACCGCGCCTATCGCCATTGACCAGTTCTTCGAGATCGGGGCGGCCGAGGTCTTTGATCGCGACAAGATCGCGCTCGTGGCCGACCATTCGACGCCGACCAAGGACATCAAGGCGGCGCAACTGGTCAAGAAGATGCGCGACTTCTCGCACCAGATGGGGATCACGAACTTCTACGAGGGCTGCCACGGCGGGATCGAGCACATCATCCTGCCCGACTTCGGCCTGGTACTGCCCGGCGATGTCGTCATCGGCGCGGACAGCCACACCTGCACCTACGGCGCGCTGGGGGCCTTCTCGACGGGCGTGGGCTCGACCGACGCCGGCGCGGCCATGGCCACCGGCGAGATCTGGTTCCGCGTACCCGAGAGCATGCGCTTCTCCTTTTCCGGCAAGCCGGGCAAGTGGGTCACGGGCAAGGACCTGATTCTGTTCACGATCGGCCAGATCGGCGTGGATGGGGCGCGCTACCGCGCCATGGAGTTCGTCGGCGACACCATCGAGGCGCTGCCGATGCACGAGCGCTTCACGATCTGCAACATGGCCATCGAGGCCGGCGGGAAGTCGGGGATCATCGCCCCGGACGCGACCGCGAGGGCCTACGTGGACCAGCGGGCCAAGCGCCCGTATGTGATGCTGGAGAGCGACCCGGACGCCGAGTATGTCGAGACGTTCGACTGGCAGACCGCCGACATCGAGCCCCAGGTCAGCTTCCCGCACCTGCCGGAGAACGCCCGGGGCTTGTCCGAGGTCGGCGAGGTCAGGATTGACCAGGCGGTCGTCGGGGCCTGCACCAACGGGCGGCTGGAGGACCTGCGGCTGGCGGCGGAGGTGCTGAAGGGCCGGCAGGTGGACCCGAACGTGCGCTGCATCATCATCCCGGGCAGCCAGGAGATCCATCTGCAGGCGACCCGGGAGGGGCTGGTTGAGCTGTTCCTGGAGGCCGGGTGCGTCTTTAGCCCGCCGACGTGCGGCCCGTGTCTGGGCGGCCACATGGGCATCCTGGCGGAGGGCGAGCGCGCCATCGCCACCACGAACCGGAACTTCGTGGGCCGGATGGGGCATCCTGCGAGCGAAGTGTATCTGGCGAACCCGGCGGTGACGGCGGCGAGCGCTGTGCTGGGGCGGATCGGCGGGCCGGAGGCGTTGTAGTGATTGACGCACCGCGGCATCAGATGTAGAATTCGGAATACGAATTCTGCTTCTGAGGACTGATTCCGATGAAGATCACCGAGCGAGGCACCGTCACCATACCCAAGCGCCTGCGCGAGCGATACGGTTTCGCCGCGGACGTGGACGTCGAGTTCGTGGAGGACGACAAGGGGCTGATCATCAGGAAGAGGATCAAGGGACAGCACCCGGTGGACCGGGTCCGCGGCATCCTCAAGGGCCCCTTTGATATTGATGCCTACATCGAGGAGATACGCGGGCGATGATGACCGCCGTGGACACCAACGTGCTGTTCGATGTGTTCTACGATCCGTCTGAGCACACCGAGGCATCGGCGAAGGCCTTGCGCGACGCCTACGATCGCGGCGGGCTCTGCATTCACTCGGCAGTCTATGCGGAGCTGGCGCCGCGCTTCACGGACCAGGCAGAGCTGGATGGATCCCTCGAGCAATTGGGGGTGGTCCTCATCGCGGATGACAAGCGAGTTGCCTGGCAGGCCGGGAGATGCTGGCAGGCCTATCGCTCAAGCGGCGGCTCCAAGGCTCGCATTCTCACTGATTTCCTGATCGCGGCCCACGCCCTGGTGAATGCGGACGCGCTGCTGACCAGGGACCGCGGCTTCTACCGGCAGCACTTCACGGAACTAGAGGTCATCGAGCCGTAGTGGCGAGCCGCACGTGCCCGCCTGCGGAGAGGCGCAGCCGGCACGGCGGGGAGGATCAATGGTGGGCCGGAGGAGTTGTAGGCCCTGGGCGCGGGTGGTATAATGGGCCAAAAGTGTAGACGAAGGGGCCACCCAATGTGTCTTCGGTGAAGATGCACATCAGCATGGATGAGGAGATGCGGGCTCTTGTGGAGGGGCTTGCCGCGCGCGAGAAGCGAAGCTACAGCGAGCTGGTCCGTGAAGCTCTCCGCCAGTATGCCCGCAGCGGAGGCGCGGCCGACCGCCGTGCCGCCGCCAAGGCGGAGGTACATGCGGCGATAGACCGTGCCGCCGGAGCCTGGTCACGCGAGAGGCACCCTGAGACTCTGACCCCGGAGACGTACCGCAAGTGGCGGGAAGAGTTGTGGGCGGTTGATCAGCAGGAGCTTGATGCGCGTGAGCGATAGCTTCCTGCTCGACAGCAACATCATGATCTACGTGCTGGACCAAAGGCGGCCTGTCGTGGACCTGCTGCATCGGCTAGATGACCTCGAGGCCGGCGAGCGTCCCTCGATCTCAGCCATCTCGGTGTACGAAGTGCTCACCGGGGCCGCCGCGGAGGAGCAGGAACGTAGCGTCGCTCTGCTGGCGGCGTTCGAGATCATCCCGGTGACAGAGGTGATCGCTGCTCGCGCAGCCTCGCTGGCACAATGGCAGAGAGAGCAAGGCGCCAAGCCCGCCATTGCCGACACGCTGATCGCCGCAACCGCGCTCGCGCTGGACAAGACGCTGGTCACATATGACCGACAGCATTTCACGCGACTCGGCGTGACCCTCTACCAGGACCTGCCGCTCCTGGACTGAACGCAGGTGACAGCCATGCCCATCACAGGCACAGCACACAAGTTCGGCGACCATGTAGACACCGATGTCATCATCCCGGCCCGGCATCTGGGCACGACGGACCCGGCGGAGCTGGCGTCCCACTGCATGGAAGACATTGACGCGGAGTTCATCCAGCGCGTGCAGCCGGGCGACCTCATGGTCGCGGGGCGCAACTTCGGCTGCGGCTCGTCGCGCGAGCACGCCCCCATCGCCATCAAGGCCGCCGGGGTGTCCGTCGTCATCGCCGAGACCTTCGCGCGCATCTTCTACCGCAACGCGCTGAACATCGGCCTGCCGATCATCGAGTCGGAGGAAGCTGCCCGCGGGATCAGCGCCGGCGACCAGGTCGAAGTGGACCTGGAGGGCGGCACCATCAAGAACCTGACCACGGGTGCGTCGTTCACCTTCGCCCCGCTGGTCGGCGCGGCCCAAGACCTCATCAAGGCCGGGGGTTTGGTCGAGCTGACGAAGCAGAAGCTGGCGGCGCGCACCTGAGCGTTCCGGGAAAACGAAGAACTGGTCATGGCCTTACCTGTCGTCGCCATCGTCGGTCGCACCAACGTCGGCAAATCGTCCCTGTTCAACCGCCTGGTCGGGCGCAAGCTGGCGGTGGTCGAGGACTTCCCCGGCGTCACGCGCGACCGCCTGTACGCCGAGGCTGAACTCGACCGTCGCATGGTGCTGCTCGTGGATACGGGCGGCATCGTCGGAGGCGAGGGCGATGAGCTGTTCGCGCGCGTCAAGGACCAGGCCGCCACGGCCCTGCGCCAGGCCGACGCGATCATCATGATGGTGGACGGCCGGGAAGGCCTGACCGGGCTGGACCACGAAGTGGCCGACATCGTCCGGCGGTCGGGCAAGCCGTACGTGCTGGCCGCCAACAAGATGGAGAAGACGTCCCTGGACTCGGAGGCCTTCGCCGACTTGCGCCTGGGCCTGCCGATTGACATCTCGGCGATGCACGGGCGGGGCCTGCAGGAGTTGGTGGAGGAGGTCGAGGAGCTGCTGCCGCCCGAGGGGGCCGAGGAACCCGAGGGGGAGCAGGCGCTGTCCGTGGCGATCATCGGCCACCCCAATGTCGGCAAGTCGGCCCTGACCAACGCCATCCTGGGCGAGGAGCGCGTCATCGTCAGCGACCTGCCCGGCACGACGCGGGACTCGATTGACACGGTTTTTGAGCGGGAGGGCGAGCGGTGGCGGCTGATTGACACCGCGGGCCTGCGCCGTCGGGGTAAGCGCCAGGATACGGAGTTCTACACGAGCCTGCGGACGCTGCGGTCGCTGGCGCGGGCGCAGGTCGCCGTCGTCGTGGTGGATGCCTACGAGGGCCCCAGCGCCCAGGATGCCCGTGTCGCCGGGGAGGCCCACGAGGCCGGCCGGGGCATTGTGCTCGTGGCGAACAAGTGGGACTTGCTCAAGCAGTACGCCCAGCCGGACGAGGAGCACCCGGAACTCGACCCCCAGAAGGCCGAGAAGGCGCTCCGGAGCGACCTGGCGCGCCTGACCGGGGACGAGATGCCCTTCGCGTCCTACGCGCCGCTGGTCTTCACGAGCGCCGCCACCGGCGAGGGGTTGCCGGAGTTGCTGGCGACGGTGCGCCGGGTTGCGGACAACTTCGCCCGTCGCATTGAGACCGGCAAGCTGAACCGCACGATGCGTGAGGCGCTGGCGCACCATGCCCCACCGACGCGCAAGGGCCGCCAGCTCAAGATCTACTACACCACGCAAGTCCGCGCCGAGCCGCCGACCTTCGCGCTGTTCGTCAATGATCCGCAGCTCGTTCACCTTTCCTTTGAGCGCTACCTCGTGAACGTGCTGCGCCGGGAATATGACTTCGAGGGCACGCCCATCCGCATCTTCTGGCGGGCGCGGCGGCGGGAGGATGAGGAGCGCTGAACCCAACGACTGTGGGGGTCGCGGCGGTCATCGGCAGCTACCTGTTCGGCGGCATTCCCATCGGGCTGCTGGTCGGCCGGGCCAGGGGCATTGACGACATCCGCAAGTACGGCAGCGGCAACATCGGGGCCAGCAACGTCCTGCGGGTGATCGGCGTGAAGGCCGGGCTGTTCGTGTGGCTGGCGGATGCCCTGAAGGGCCTCGCGCCGGTGCTGGTGGCGCGCCTGGTCCTGGGGCTGCCCGATGTCTGGGTCGCAGCGACGGCCTTGGGGGCCCTCGTCGGTCACTGCTGCTCCATCTATCTGCGCTTCACCGGCGGACGCGGGGTGTCCACAAGCCTCGGCGTGGCGATCGGGCTGGACTGGCGCGTGGGCGTGATCGCCTTCACCGTCTGGCTGGTGGTGGTGGCCCTGACACGCTACATCTCTCTCGCCTCGATGCTGGGGGTCGGCGCCGGGGCCGGCCTGATGTACCTGTTCGGCACACCCATGCCCTTCGCCCTGGCGATGACGCTGGTTACCGCGATCGTGGTAGTCCGCCACGCCGCCAACATCCAGCGCCTGCTGAACGGGACGGAACGCAAGATCGGGCAGAAGGAACGCCCCGCCGCCGATGCCGAGGCCGCACCATGAGCCATCCCGGGCAGCCTGTGGCCGTGCTGGGCGCGGGGGCCTGGGGGACGACCCTCGCATGTCTGCAGGCCGCACAGGGCCACCCGGTGCGACTGTGGGCCCGGCGGTCGGACTTCGCGGCCCAACTGGCCCGGGACCGTGAGAACCGCGACTACCTGCCCGGCGCGACCTTGCACGCAGGCGTTGAGCCCACGGGCGATCTCCAGGTGGCGTTGGCAGGCGCTGCCCGCGTGATTGTGGCGGTGCCCTCCCACGGCCTGCGCGAGGTGACCCGGCGGGCCTGTGAGCATCTGGAGCCGGGCGCGCTGATCATCTGCGCCACGAAGGGCCTCGAGCGGCCCTCCGGGCTGCGGATGAGCCAGGTGCTGCAGGAGACGTTGGGGACGCGAGAGCCCCGTTTGGTGGCACTATCGGGGCCGAATCTGTCGGCAGAGATCATCGCCGGGGAGCCGGCAGTCAGCGTCGCGGCGGCCGGGGAGATCGCGGCGGTGCGCGCGGCCCAGGAACTGCTCTCAAATAGCCTCTTCCGCGTTTACACAAACTCTGATATAATAGGCGTCGAGCTTTGTGGGGCGATCAAGAACGTCATCGCCATCGGGGCCGGCATCAGCGACGGCCTGGGGTTTGGTAGCAACGCCAAGGCGGCGCTACTGACCCGGGGCATGGCTGAGATCAGGCGGTTGGGCCTCAGGCTCGGCGCACTGCCGGATACGTTCGCCGGCATTGCCGGCATGGGTGATCTGATCGCCACATGCCACAGCCATCACAGCCGCAACTGGACAGTGGGCTACCGTCTCGGACAAGGCGAGAGCCCCGATGGGATTGCGGGTAGCCTGCACAGCGTAGCGGAGGGGATCTTCACGACGTTCGCGGCCCGCGACCGGGCTCGTGAGGTCGGGGTCGAGATGCCCATCACCGAGACGTTGGCACAAGTCCTGGCGCAGGAGACATCCCCCGCCGACGGGGTCAAGTCGCTGATGGCCCGACGGTGGCGGGCGGAAGAGGAATAGTCCGCGAGGCCGACACAGGTCGGTTGGCTCAACTGATTGGGCTGGCGCGTGGCAGCGGAAATCACGGTTGGGAGGGCTTCCAGATGGCTGCAACGATGGGCAAGGCCGACGTCGCCGACATGGTCGCTGAGAAGACGGGCCTGAGCAAGAAGGATTCCGCCGCCGCACTCGAAGCCTGCATGGGCGTGATCACCAGCGCGCTCAAGCGGGGCGACAAGGTCCAGTTGACGGGCTTCGGGGTGTTCGAGGTCCGCAGCCGCAAGGCGCGCAAGGGCAAGAACCTGCGCACCGGGGCCACCATTGACATCCCGGCCAGTAAGGTGCCCGCGTTCAAGGCCGGGAAGGCTCTCAAGGACGCCGTGAAGTAGTCTTCGCTGGGAACACACGGTGGCACGAAGCCGCATGTACATCACCTGTGGTGATGGCAGGGCTTTCTGTCCCGGTGAACAGTGTCGGGGCGTGGCGCAGTTTGGTTAGCGCGTTGGTCTGGGGGACCAAAGGTCGCTGGTTCGAGTCCAGTCGCCCCGACCATAGTCTTACCGCCGGCCCGGCCGGCAAACAGGCGCCCAGGACCCTCGCGGCCCTGGGCGTCCATGGTTGTGGCGGCGCAATTCACTGCGCCCACCGGTGCGCCGCAGCGCGCCCCTACGAGGTTTCCCATGCCCACCTCCCAGGAACTGTTCGATCTGACCTTCGACCGCTATACCCGCCACGTCAGCCCCGGCATGGCCACCGTCGTCAAGTTCATGGGCTTCGAGACGGTGGAGTGGACCGCCGAGGGCTGCTATGTCTACGGCCCGGAGGGCGAGAAGTACCTGGACTGCCTGGGCGGGCCGGGGGTGTTCACCTTCGGCCATCGCCACCCGCGCATCGTCGCGGCCGTGACCCGGCAACTGCAGGAGATGCCGCTCTCTTCCCACCTGCTGCTCGACCCCGTGCTGGCGGAGGCCGCCGAGGTCATCGCCGGCCTGGCCCCCGGAGACCTGCAGTACACGTTCTTCTGCAACTCCGGGGCGGAGGCGGTGGAGGGGGCGCTGAAGATCGCCCGCGCCTACACCGGCCGCCCCCACTTCGTGTGCGCCGTCAACGGCTTCCACGGGAAGACCTTCGGGGCGCTGAGCGCTTCCGGGCGGGACACCTACAAGGCGCCGTTCGAGCCGCTCTTGCCCGGCTTCAGCCACGTCCCGTTTGGCGACACGGAAGCTCTGCGAGCCGCCGTGGACGAACAGACGGCGGCGGTGCTGCTTGAGCCGATCCAGTGTGAGGCCGGGATCATCATCCCGCCGGAGGGCTACTTGCGCGCCGCGCGCGAGATCTGTGATGCCGCCGGCGCCCTGCTCATCCTCGATGAGATCCAGACCGGCTTCGGCCGGACCGGGACCGTCTGGGGCTGTGATCACGAGGGCGTTGCGCCGGACATGATGACCCTGGGCAAGGCGCTCGGGGGCGGGGTCGTGCCCGTCGGGGCGTTCATGGCCCGGCCCGAGATCTGGGAAGTCTTCCACGACAACCCCTACCTGCACACCTCGACCTTTGGCGGCAACCCCCTGGCCTGCCGCGCCGCCATCACCGCCGTGCAGGTGCTGCAGGATGAAGGCATTGTCGAGAAGTGCCGCACGCGCGGGGCGGAACTGCTGGCAGGGATTCAGCAGGTGGGCGCGGAATACCCTGAACTGGTACGAGAGGTCCGAGGCCAGGGCTTGCTGGTGGGCGTCGAGTTCGCCGATGCCGACATCGGCAACCTGGTCATCGCCGGTCTGGCCCAGGAGAACATCCTGACGGCGTTCACGCTTAACCGGCCGGAGGTCTTCCGGCTGGAGCCACCGGCCGTCATCACCAGCGCCGAAATCGCGATGGTGGTCGAGGCGTGCGACCGGGCCATCCGCTCGGCCAAGGAACTGCTACAGCTCTGATCATCAGCACACATCGAGGTTGGCTTGCCATGCCGCAACCGCGTCGTCTGGTCCTGTTGCTGCTACCTGTGCTCTTCCTGTCCCTCCTGGCGGGCTGCGGCTGCCGTCGCGGGACCCCGCAGGGCAAGGAAGCGGCGGCGCCCAAAGCCCCTCTCCCCTATCGCTTCACCCATGTGCTCTGCTATCACCATCTGAGTGAAACGCCCAAGAGCGTGTATGACGTCAAGCCCGCGGATTTCCGCGCGCAGCTTCAGGCCCTCAAGGACGGCGGCTACCAGAGCATCAACTGCAGGCAACTGGCGGACTACCTGACCAACGTCCAGGACCTCCCGGAGAAGTCCGTCATCATCTCCTTCGATGATGGTCGCGCCAGCGTACTCAAGACGGCCAAGCCGCTGCTCGACCAGTTCGGCTACCAGGCCGTGCTGTTCATCAACCCGGGCAGCGTCGGCGGCAAGGGCTTCCTGACCTGGGATGATCTCAAGACCCTCGCCCAGGCGGGCTACGAGATCGATTCGCATACGACCACTCACCTGAACCTGACGCGCAAGCTCAAGAAGCTGACCCTGGAGGAGTTCCGGGAGAAGGTGCGCGACGAGCTTGCGGCCTCCTACACAAAGATTGAGGAGGAGTTGGGCCAGGCCCCCGTCGCGATGGCGTACCCGTTTGGCAACTACGACGAGTACGTGATGCAGACGACCAAGGAGTCGGGCTATCGGCTGGGCTTGAGCATTGACCCGGGCGCCATTGACAACCAGAGCGACCCGTACGCCCTGCCGCGCAAGATGGTCGTGGACGGGACGTCGCTCAAGACGTTCCAGCGCCATCTGGACACCCAGCCGCTGCACCTGACCGGGCGCGAGCCGCCGCTGGGCGCGCGGGTCACCTCCCGCTCCTACAGCTTCACCGCCCAGCTTGGCGACACAGACGCAGCGGACTCCCTGGCGGCGGAGGGGGGGCGCGGCGCTGAGCTCAAGTACGACGCGGCGACGCAAGCGGTGAAGGTCACCACCCGCCTGAGCCGTGGAGCCAACCTGGTGCGGCTGCACTCCACCGGGACGCCGCGGCGCGAAGCGGCCTGGATCGTCGTGTGCGACGTCACCGACTAGCCGTCGGGCCGCTGGCCCGGCCTGTGTCTGTCTTCGCGTTCCGACACTCTGCCTTCCGGCGTGCGTATGGCCTATGAACCCCCTCCCCTAATCTCGCGCGAGACGCCGCGCAGCCAGCGGCGGCGACGGCGCGCGCAACAGCAGTCCAGTTGCTGCTGCTGCGCCATCGTGGCCATCTCCCTGCTCGTGGTGATCATCGTCTGGCGCGGCCCGATCTTCTCGGTCTTCGGACGCCACAGCCGCGATACCCAGCAGGCCGGCTCGACGGCGTTCCCCCTGGAGTTGTCCGTCGAGTCACCCGCCTACCTGCGCTTCGCCCTGATCCGCCTCGCCGCGGTCATGACGGACCCGCAGGGCGCCCGCCTGTCCACAGCGGCCAACCCGCCGCAGGTCACGGTGACGCGAGACGGCCAGATCGTCAGCACCATCGGTGACTTCCGCACCATCGGCACTCGCTTTGACCGCAACAGCCAGTCGTACGTGGCCCACTGGCCCGTGCCGTGGAACTGCCCGGCCGGCGAATATGTGGCTGAGGCCAAGATCAAGATCACCAACCCCGCGGCCTGGGGTTGGGAGACAGAGGAGACCCGGCGCCAGCGGCGACGGGAGCGCCGCAAGCAGACCGAAGCGACCGCGCCGGAGGGAGAGGCCTGGTGCGTGGCGCGCACCCGGTTCGTCATCACCGGCCTCGCCCCGCGCGCCGACATCCCCAAAGGCACGTGCGTGGCCACTTGGGAGCCGGACTTCCGCGCCACGGGCATCCGCCGTCCGGACGGCACCGTCGGCGACTGGCGCGCGATGTTCGACTGGTGTGAGTTCATCGGCGCGGACACCTTCTGGTTCCGCGGCGCGGTCACCGAGGTGTACAACGGCTCGCTGTCAATGGAGCACCCCTTCAACGAGGAGAACATCACCGCCATTCCGCAGATGGCCGCCGAGGCCCGACACCGCGGCCTGCGGTTTGGCGCCTGGGCCTCGGCCTACTCGACCTACCCGACCAAGTCCAACTCGGGGAAACCCCCGTACGACTACGCGAAGGACATCTCGCGCGCTTCCGGCGCCATCCGCAGCCTGGACTTCGTCTCGCTGCTGGACAAGCGGCGCGTGAACCACGTCGCCAACTTCCTGGCGCGCATCCAGGCCGACCCGAACGTGGACTACCTGGGCCTGGACTACATGCGCAGCGACCGCGGCGCCTATGAACTCGTGGACCGGTTCACGCAAGAGATGCCGCTGCGCCTGCCCAACGGCTTCGCCCAGTGGAGCCGGGCCCGGCGGTGGGGCCATGTGGCCCAACGGGTCGAGCGGGAGTGGCAGAAGGACCCGCGCTTCTACGATGCGTGGAACTGGTACCGCGCCCACCTGGGCGCCAGCAACGTCCACGACATGATCACCATCGGGCAACTCAAGAAGCCCCTGTGGATCTTCGTCCTGAGCTGGTGGCACGGCAAGCAGCACGGCCAGGACCCGATCATGTTCACCGACGCCGGCGTCGGACTGCTGGCGCCGATGCTCTACCAGGTGCCCAACCGGCTGCACTTCGACACGATGGCGCGCGACTGGAACGCCTATCTGGCGGCGGGGCAAGTCAACCTCTGCCCCGGCGACCAGATGGACTTCTACTGGCACCAGAAGACGCTGAGGCCCGCCGCGCCCGAGGAGTTCTACGACCGCATCATCACGGCCCACGGCGCCAAGGGCAAGGGCTACCTGCAGGGCGGCCTGACCCTCGGCGGCTTCCTGCACGACATCAACCGCGCCCAGAGCCCGCACCCGACCTGGCCACACCCCGGCACCGAGTGGGCGCTGGCCGGGGGCGCCGCCTTCTCCACCATCCGCATGGACTGGCGCGTCTTCCCGCTCGTGGCCAAGCTGGAGATGCCCACCTCGGCGCCGCTGAACACCACCGTCGAGGGACAACTGACGATTGAGAACACCACCAAGAAGCCCGTCAGCCGCATCACCATGTCGCTGGAGAAGACCGAGGGGGTGGAGTTGGCGGGTACGCTGGAGTCCATCTCGCTGCGTGCGGGGGACACCATCATCAAGAAGGTCCCGGTGCGCGTCAAGGGCGGGCACGGCGACCGCGCCAACCGCTTGATGGTCTGCGTGCGCATCAAGTGGCCCGACGATGACTACGGCCCGGACGTCCGGCGTGACCTGCAGCCGATGATCCTGGTGATGGACTACGTGCAGGGGAAGTGACAGGGA
>CAZZDO010000052.1:11789-18028 GCA_964653205.1 uncultured Armatimonadia bacterium
CCCCCGAACCATTGTAGGACGGTAGGCACCGATGCGCATCTCGATTCTCTCTGATGAGATCTCCGTTGATCCCGTGGCCGCCTGTGAGTTGGCGGCCGACTGGGGCCTAAAGCACCTGGAGTTCCGCCTGTGGATGACCACCCGCGCTCCGGCCGGCATGAGCGAGGGCGACATGAAGCGGGTACGGCAGGTCGCGGACGACTTCGGCCTGGACTTCCCCTCGATCTCGCCGGGGCTGTTCAAGATCAAGCTCGACGACCCCGCCTATCCCGCGCATTGCAGCGACTTCCAGGAACAGTGCTACGACCTGGCCGAGACGCTTGGGGCCGGGATCGTCGTGCTCTTCCCGCCCATCTGCGGCGGCTACGACCAGTGGCTGAGCTGGCCCGCACACGTCGTGGATGACCTGCGCCAGGCCGCCGCGAACGCCGCGCGCCGCGGGCTGGTGCTCGCCCTGGAGAACGAACCGATCTGCTACGGCGGCAGCGGGCCGGCCCTGGCGCAACTGATCGCTGAGATCAACCACCCGAACCTGAAGGCCAACTGGGACCCGGGCAACCACTGCCACGCCACCGGGAAGGACTTCCGGGCAGCCTATGAGGCGCTCAAGCCCGTGCACATTCACACGCACGTCAAGGACTACCGGCCGGGCACCAACCACGCCATCGTCCCCGGCGACGGTGACGTGGACTGGCTCGGCCAACTCCAGGCCCTGAAGGCCGACAGCTACGAGGGGCTGCTCGTGCTGGAGACGCACTTCCAGCCGAAGATCGCGGGCAGCCGCAACTGCGTGACCCGCCTGCGGGAACTGCTGGCGCAGATCGGCGAGGGGGCGGAGTAGTTGTCCGAGCCGGCCGACATCACGCGCCCGGGCCAGGGCGAATTCGACGCCGTCGCCGAATACTACGACCACCTCATGCGCACCGTGCCGTACACGGGCTGGGTGGACTACGTGGAGGCCATGCTGCGGCGGTGGAAGTCCTATCCGCGCCGCGTGCTGGACCTGGCCTGCGGCACCGGCAAGGTCGGCAGTGAGATGCTGCGCCGGGGCTACGAGGTCATCGGCGCGGACCTGTCTGAGCCGATGGTCCGCGAATGCGCCCGGCAGGCCCCGCCGCTGTCCGCCGCGGTCTGCGACGCCGGCGCCCTGGCCCTGGCCGACGACAGCTTCGACCTGGTCGTCTGCCTGTACGACAGCCTCAACTACATCCTCGACCTGGCGCAGTTCGAGCGAGCGATGGCCGAGGCCCACCGGGTGTTGCGCAGCAAGGGCCTGTTCGTCTTTGACATGAACACGATCCGGGCGCTGTCCACGGCGATGTTCACCCAGGCCAGCCTCAGCGGCCCCGACCCGCTCCACTATGACTGGCACGCGTACTGGGACCCTTGGACGCGCCTGTGCCGGGTCGAGATGTGGTTCGGCTACCACGCGCCCGAAGGGGTGCGCGAGTTCCGCGAGACCCACTACCAGCGGGCCTACACCAGCCGTGAGATCGTGGGCGCGCTGGAGGCCGCCGGCTTCCGCCGCCACAAGTCGTACGACGCCTACCGGTTCACCCCGGTAACGCCCTGGACGGACCGGGCCTTTTACGTGGCCCGCAAGGAGTGACCTGACGATGCGAGCGACCATGTCCGTGCTGATGATAGCGGTGCTGCTGGCGCCGTTGGCCGGCTGTGGGGGCAAGCCGAACAAGACGCCCGAAAGCGCCACCCGCGCGTACCTGAGCTACATGAAGGCCGGCAAGTGGCTGGAAGCGGCCCTGCTGTGGGACTACGACGCCCAGGGCCGGGCGGGCAACTCCGACTGGGACACCTTCAGCACCAGCCAGCGCAAGCTCATCGTCAAGGAATCCAAGTGGGCTGAGGAGAAGGCCAAGAGCCTCGAGATGTGGTCCACGCACTTCTCCGGCGACACGAAGATCGAGACCGTTGAGGTGAACGGCGACGAGGCCCACGCGGTGCTGGACGGGCGGGTGACCGGGCTGGACCTGATCAAGGTCGGCGACGAGTGGCTGATCTCGGAGATGAACTGAGCGACCCCGCGCGTGGGGCCGGGCAGGCGCACTCTTCCCACAACCTTCTCCGGCGGGCTATCTGGCCCGCCATTTCCATGGGCCAACGGCATGCTTCTCTCCTGGCGCAAAGCACACGACATGATCGCCGCACAGCGGGGGCAGTTCCTGTCAGCCCGGACGCCCATCCGTATCGCCCGGGCCCCGGCGCGGCTGGATGTCATGGGCGGCATTGCTGACTACTCCGGCTCGCTGGTGCTCGAAGGCACGCTGGCGCGGGCGGTCTATGCCGCAGTGCAGCCGCGGCGCGACCGCAAGCTGCGCGCCATGAGTGTGGGCGTGGCCGAGGCCGAGCCCGTCGAGATCAACCTGGATGACCTGCTCTCCCGCGACAAGCCCAAGACCTATGAGCAGGTCCGGAAGGTCTTCGCCGGCGGCGGGCGCTGGGCCGGCTACGTGCTCGGCACCCTGCACGCGCTGCAGCGTGAGGGCGTGGTGGACCGGTGGCCGCACGGGCTGAATCTCCTGCTGCTCAGCGACATCCCCATCGGGGCCGGCGTCGCGTCCTCGGCGGCCATCGAAGTCGCAGCCATGAACGCCGTCATCGCCGCCTTCGGGGCGTCCATCGAGCCCCTCCGTCTGGCACAGCTCTGCCAGGTCGTCGAGAACCGCGTCGTTGGCGCCCCGTGCGGCATCATGGATCAAGTCACCTCCGAACTCGGTCAGACGAACCGGCTGCTGGCCCTGTGCTGCCAGCCGTGCGAGGTCGAGGGGCTGCATCGCGTGCCGGACGGCTACCAGTTCGTCGGGATCAACTCCGCGGTGAAGCACTCGGTGGGGGGCACGGCCTACGGCCGCGTGCGTTGCGCAGCCTTCATGGGCTACCGGATCATGGAGACTCTGAACTCGAAGGCCGACTATGGCGGCTTCTGGTGTCGGGCCACGCCGACGGAGTTCGCGCAGATCGAGCACGAGTTGCCGGAGCAGATGACCGGGCGCGAGTTCACCGAACGATACGGCCGCACGCATGATGCCGTGACGACCGTTCAGCCCGACATGGTCTATCCCGTGCGGCAGGCCTCGCGGCATCCGGTGTTCGAGAACGCCCGCGTGCGCCGTTTCGTGGCGTTGCTCGAGCGCGGCGACGACCGCTCGATGCGGGCGGCCGGCAAGCTGATGTATGAGTCGCATGCGAGCTACTCGGCCTGCGGCCTCGGTTGCGACGAGACCGACCTGCTGGTCCAGCTCGTGCGCGACCGCGGCCCGCAGCAGGGCCTGCTCGGCGCGAAGATCACCGGCGGCGGCTCGGGCGGCACGGTCGCCATCCTGATGCGCCACGAGGCCCGCCCGCTGCTCAACGACATCGCCGACGAGTACCGGCGCCGCACCGGCCTCTCCCCCATCTTGTTGTCCGGCTCGACTTCCGGCGCGGCGAAATGGGGGACGCGCCTCATCTGACGTCACAGGAGCAGGGCCATGTCCATTCTCCGCGCTGCCGCCGCTGCTGTATCCCTCACCGACGAGGCCTACCCCGGCGCTGAGCCGGTCTTCGCGAAGGGCCACGAGGGCGAGTTCCGCGCCACGGCTCTCGTCGTGGAGGGGGAGGTGCGGCTGTGCCTCGTGGCGTGTGACGCTCTCGTCATTCCCGCGGCGCCTATCCGTTCCGCCGCCGCCCGCATCGCCGCCGCCACGTCCATCCCTGCCGAGCATGTCCTCATTTGCGCCACTCACACCCACAGCGGGCCGTCCACGCTGGACTTCTTCGGCTGCACGCCCAACGCGGAGTACCTGCGCCGCATGGAGGACGGGATCGTGCAGGCGGTGCGGCAAGCTTGCGCCGTGCTCGACGACCCCGCGCGCGGCCCGAATGAGACCCAGGTGGAACTGCTGCTCGGGCAGAGCCAGGAGGCGACCATCGGGCGCAACAGCCGTCTGCTGCTCAAGGACGGGCAGGTCGGCTGGTACAGCTACGAGGCGGAAGATGTCGTCCGGCCGACCGGCCCTCACGACGTGGACGTGCCGGTGTTGGTCTTCCGCCGGCCCGACGGTACGGAGGCCGGCATCGTCTTCAATCACTCCGTCCACAACATCGGCGCGACGAAGGAGGGCATCTTCTCCCCCGCGTTCTCCGGACTCGCGCGGGGTGAGGTCGAGCGCCTGCACGACACCATAGCGCTCTATCTGCCCGGCGCCTTCGGCTCCTCGCACAACATCACCTACAACGGCAGCGGCGTGCCGGCGCCCGAACTGGTGCATCGGCTCGTTGCCGCGGTCGAGGACGGCGTGCAGAACGCCCGGCCGTGCCTGTTCGGCCCCGTGAGCGTTCTGCAGCGCCCCTTCACGTACCGCCTGCGCGAGTTCGACGAGACCCGTGCGGCCGAGGACGTCCGCCGCTACGCCGAGCGCTACTTCCCCGAGCAGTCCGAGGGCCAGCAGCGCACCTTCGGGGCCATGCGGGCCGAGATGGCGCCGGTGCAGGGCGAACCGCGCACGACCCTGCTGACCGCGATGCGCCTGGGGGAAGTCGCCCTCGTGGGCATCCCCGGCGAGATGTACGCGCGACTGGGGCTGAGCTTGCGCCGCCGCTCCCCGTTCCGCCACACCATCATTGTCGGCCTGGCCAACGAAGAGATTGGCTACCTCCCCGACCGGAAGGCCTACGAGGACGGCGGCTACCAGACGTGGGTCGGGTGGCACTGCCGCGTCGCGCCCGGCACGGGCGAGGCGATGGTCGAGCAGGCGCTGGAGATGCTGGAGGAGCTGTGGGAGGAGCGCGTGGGCCGGGACATCCTGGACCGGCCCGATGATGGGGGCCTGACGGCCGGTCCAGGATGTCTCGGCCCACGCTTCCGCGAGCTGACGGCCGAGGACGGGCCCGCGCTGCAGCGCTTCTTCAACTCGCTGGGCACGGAGACACGCCGCCTGTTCCGCCCCGCCGGGTGGAACATGGGCCTGCGCCAGTGCACGGCGCTCTGCCGGCAGAGCGCGGACGGCGAGCGCGTGGACCAGGTGCTCGAGCATCGCGGCCGCATCGTCGGCTGGTCGTTCCTGCAGGCGCTCGACCGGCCGGCCCCGTCGTTCGGCATCGGCCTGGCCGAGGCGTATTGCGGCCAGGGCCACGGCAAGGAACTCATGGGCCGCGTTCTCACGCGGGCGCGCGAGCTGGGCAAGGAGGGCGTCGAGCTGACGGTCGTGCAGAGCAACGAGCGGGCCCAGCGCCTGTATGAGAGCTTCGGCTTTGCGCGCACCGGCATGTGGCAAGGCTCGGACGGGCAGGACTACTACGAGATGCGGCTGAAGCTGTAGCGCACAGCCGTCAGGGCGCCCAGCCGCACATGCGCGGCGGCCAAGTCCGCACTCTCGCACCGCGAGGTCTTCGATGATTGACTTCCACTGCCATATCGGTCGTCTCTACCGTGAGTCCTATCCGCAGGTTCCGGCCTTCACCGCCGAGCAGTGCCTCGACCGGATGAACCGCGAGGGCATTGACATCTCCGTGCTGCTGCCGCTGGAGAGCCCCGAGGGCGGCTGGGGCTGGCTGCTGACCGAGGACTGCATCGCCGCCCGCGACAAGTTCCCCGAGCGCTTCGTGGCCTTCATGTGCATTGACCCGCGCTACCCGAAGGTCGAGCAACTCTTCGATGTGTTCGTGAAGCAGTACGACTGCAAGGGCTTCGGCGAGCACATCCCGGGCCTGCCGTTCGACCACGAGTTGAACAAGGTCATCTACCGCAAGTGCGCCGAGTACAACCTGCCGATGGTGATGGACATCTGCGGCTGCGGGCTGACCGATGAGCCGGGCCTGCCGCGGCTCGAGGCCTGCCTGCAGGAGTTCCCCGACTGCCTCTTCGTCGGGCACGGGCCGGGCTACTGGACGAACATCTCGGGCGACGTGACGGCCGAAACGATGTACGGCTACACGAAGGGGAAGATCACGCCCGACGGGGCGGTGGACCGCTTCTTGCAGGAATATGATAACATGTACGCCGACATCAGCGCCGGGTCAGGCTGGAACGCGCTGACCCGCGACCCGGACTTCACGCCGGGCTTCGTCGCGCGCAACTGGCGCAAGCTGCTGATGGGGACGGACGTGTGCAAGCACGGGGTGGACTACCCGCAGGTGCGCTGGGTGAACGCGATCGAGAACGCGGAATGGCGCGAGGCGATTGAGCAGGGGAATGCGCTGAGGTTGCTGAAGCTGCCGGGGTACGACAGGCTGGAGCCGTA
>CAZZDO010000053.1:0-18020 GCA_964653205.1 uncultured Armatimonadia bacterium
GCCGGGGCCGGTGCTGCTCTACCCGGAGATGATTGACCGCCTCGAAACGCCGCAGCTATGGACGCACGGGGGGCGCTGGTACCTGTACTTCGGCGCGGCGCACGACCAGGCGGAGATCGCCCCGAAGTGGCAGGCCGACGTCCCGGCGGAGATCAGGACTCACCGGCGGGTCAACTGCCTCTACATGGCGGACCGGTGGGACGGGGAGTACCGGCCCATCCCCGGGCAGTGGTGGCTCGACCGCCTGCCCAACGGCCAGGGGAGCTACATCCACAAGGTGCTGGCCGGGCCGGACGGGCGGGATGTCCTGATCACGACGAGCAACATGAAGGTCTCGCCGCCATTCGAGGTGGTGTATGGGGAGGATGGAGGGATTACGCTCAGATAGACTCATAGCCGAACGACGGATGGTGTAGGAGCGCTCACCAGAGCGCGACCGGGCGAAGAGATCGCGCTCTGGTGAGCGCTCCTACACTCTCCAAGCGTGGTAGTGGTCAACGCAGGACTTCAGCCAGCCCGCCCATCCACGCCTCGCGGGCCTCGTCGAGATCAAACTCGACGTCGCCGTCCGCCATCTCGATCTCGATCTCCGGCTCGTCCTCGACCTCGCCCAGCTCGACCAGGTCAAGCCCCTTCGCCGCGAACAGCTCTCTGAGCGCGTCCTCATGCCCCTCGCGGCACTCCAGCACGAAGCCACTGGACTCGCTGAACAGGAAGACATCGGGCCGCAGGTCGGTC
This sequence comes from uncultured Armatimonadia bacterium, assembly GCA_964653205.1. Classification (GTDB taxonomy): domain Bacteria; phylum Armatimonadota; class Zipacnadia; order Zipacnadales; family UBA11051; genus JAJFUB01. The sequence goes on from CAZZDO010000053.1 coordinate 739, forward strand.
TCGACCTCGTCCAGCTTGATCTCGAAGCCGAGCTGCCCCTTGCCGTGCCCGCCGATGGCCATCTCGCACAGCGCCGTGATGAGGCCGCCGTCGGAGATGTCGGTGCAGGCCGCGACATGCCCGGCGTCAATCGCCTCGATGACGCCGTAGATCATGTTGCGCTCCCGCTCCCAGTCAAGCTGCGGGACGTTGGCGCCCAGGCCGAAGCCCAGCGCCTGATAGAACGCGCTGCCGCCGAGTTCGTTCTGGCGCGGGCCGACGAGGAAGAGCTTGTCCCCCGCGTGCTTGAACTGCATCGTGACGGCCTTGGAGTAGTCGGGCATGACGCCGACGCAGGCGATGATCGCCGAGGGCGACACGGCGTTGCCCGTGGCGGCCTCGTTGTAGAGGCTGACATTCCCCGAGATGATCGGCACCGGCGTATTCTCGTAGCCCTTGAGCCACAGGTTCTTGGCGGCGTCGGCCAGCCCGCGCACGCCCTCGCGGAACTCCCAGAACTGCTCGGGCACTTCGGGGTTGCCGAAGTTCAGGCAATCCGTCAGCGCCGCCGGCGTCGCCCCGACGGAGGCGACGTTGCGCATGGCCTCCGCCACGGCGTTGGCTCCGCCCCAGTACGGCGAGATGTCGCCATAGTACGGGTTCCCGTCCACCGCCAGGGCACAACCCGCCGTGCTGCCCTGCAGCGGCGCGCAGACGCCGGCCCCCGCCTCGCCCGGGCGGACGACCGCGTTGCCCTGCACCTCGGTGTCGTAGGCGCTGAAGATGTAGCGCCGCGAGCAGACGTTGTCGTGCCCCAGGACTTTGAGGATCGCGTCCTTGAGCTTCACAGGCGGGAAGACGGGCTCCTTGCCCGCGAAGGGCTTCGGCCGCTCCTCGCGAGCGTACAGGATGCCGGACGTGACCTTCTCGATGGGCGCGTCGCAAACGATCTTGCCGCCCATGATGAGCCGATAGCGACGGTCGCCGATGATCTTGCCGACCACGCCGGCGCACGCGCCCTCATACACGTTCGGCAAGTCCCAGTCCGCGTTGTAGATGCGCAGGACTTCCGGCGTGAAGGTCTCGGGCACGGCCAGCAGGTAGCGCTCCTGCGTTTCGGCGCAGCAGACGGTCTCGGGCAGCATGTCGGGCAGGGCCATGTGCACGTCGTCGAGGTTGATGTCCACGCCGAAGCCGCCGGCCTCGACGATTTCGGACGTGCCGCAGGCGATGCCGCCGCCGCCGATGTCCTTCATGCCGATCGGGATGTTCAGCTCCTTCGCGCGCTGCCGCACGGCCTCATTGGCCTTGCGCATCGCCAGCACGTTCTTGAGGAACGGGTCGGGCACTTGCACCGCACCGCGGTCGGAGTCCATGTCCTCCTCGGTGAAGATCTTGGAGGCGAAGGCGCTGCCGCCGAAGCCCGAGTCGTCGGTCGGCTTGCCGATGAGAATGAGATCATACGGCTCGTCGGCCGCCTGCTTGGGCACATAGGAGTGGATGATGTCTTCCTCGGCCACGAGACCCAGCGACACGACGTTGACGAGGCAGTTGTCGTCATAGGTCGGCGAGAAGTAGACATCCCCGCCCAGGCACGGCACGCCGAGGGCGTTGCCGTACTGCCAGATGCCGTCCACGACACCGCCGACGATCCACTTGGTGCGGTCGGCCCACTTGCCCCCCGGATCGCCGAAGCGCAGCGGGTCGGCCGTGGCAATGACCCGCGCGCCCATGCAGTCCACGTCGCGCACGATGCCGCCGATGCCGGTCGCCGCGCCCTCATTGGGCAGGACCTGCGAGGGGTGGTTGTGGCTCTCGTGGGCCACGACGATGCCATAGCGCTTGCCATCCAGCCACGTGAACTCGACGATCCCGGCGTCTTCTTCGGGGCCGAGGATGACGTTGGGGCCGGTGGTGTGCAGGAACTCCTTGAGGGTCGAGCGGCTCGACTTGTACGAGCAGTGCTCGCTCCACTCGGAGTTGAAGATGTACATCTCGACGACGGTGGGGTCGCGGCCCAGGAAGCCGGCGATCTGCTTGGCCTCATCCACGGTCAGGCCGACGCCATGCTCATCCATGAACTTCCGCAGCCCCGCGTCATCAAGCTGCGACACCGGCAGCCGTCGTTCGTCGAGTTCCATGAAGGGATCGTTCCTCTCGGGGCGGGCGCCGAACAGAACGCCCTTGCGACAGTGCGTTACAGGACTATAATGTGACAAGCGGCGTCATTCGTCAAGACGCGCCGGGAGCCTCCGCCCATGATAACGCGAATCTACATAGACAACTACAAGTGCTTCAGCAACTTCGAGTACAAGCCGGGGCAGAACCAGTTGCTGCTGGGGCGGAACGGTAGCGGTAAATCTACCGTGTTCGAGGTGGTGGAAGTGCTGCGGGGGTTCGTGCTTGAGCGCAGGGACGCGGCAGAACTCTTTCCGGCGACAAGCCAAACGCGATGGGACGAACGGGACGAGCAGACACTAGAACTCGATATATGGGACGGTTCTCCTGCCACAGGCCCCCTCGTCAACGGTGCTCGCTACCGCTATAGCACCGTGATCACCCGGGAGGGCGACGCGCCCCGCGTCGCCGCAGAGGAACTCTGGGTTGGCGGCTCTGACGGAGGCCATCAGCAGAGCATCTATCTGCGCAGGGCTGACGGGGCGCAGTTGTTCAGCGATATCGGCGGAGACCCTCAAGCGCTGCTCGTACCTCCCTCTCTGTCAGGCCTCAGTCTCATCGAGGACGTGCCTGCCCGGGGCCTCCTTCGGCGCTTCCGGCAACTGCTACGCGGTATCTTCGCTATCCGGATCGCCCCGCAAGCGATGGAACCGCTCTCCTGCAGCGAGGCCGACTTCCCAAAGGCAGACCTGTCGGACTACGCATCATGGTACCGCCATCTCGCTCAAGATGACGCGAGCATAGCCATCTACCTCTTTCAGCAACTGGGAGAAGTGCTGGACGGGTTCCATGGCCTTCAGCTCAAAGGTGACGGCACACGAACGCTATCCGCCCTCATCCGCACCGAATCAGCCGAACTGGCGAGCTATGCGTTCAGCGAACTCTCGGATGGGCAGCGTGTCCTGATTGCGCTGTATACTGTGGCCTGCCTGCTGCAAGCGGCGAAGGCGAACGCGGTCGGTCCGGGTCTGACGTTCTGCATCGACGAGCCGGAGAACTACATCGCGTTAGCCGAACTGCAGCCTTGGATACAGACCATGGGTGAAGCCCTGGAAGGCACACGCAGCCAGCTCCTCATCGCCTCGCATCATCCGGAGTTCATCAACTACTACGCCCACATGGATGCTCTCCGCCTGTACCGCGAAGGTGGCGGTCCGGTTCGCATTGCCAAGTTCGACGGTGCCAGCGCCGAGCCCCTTCTCCCGGCGGAGCTGATCGCGCGAGGATGGGAGAATGAGTAGCAGGGCACGTGTTGTCGTCCTGTGCGAGGACCAGGAGCATTGGGTGTTCTGCCGTCTCCTGCTCTCCCGCATGGGTTACGATCGCAGGTGGCTGCTCCCCAAGCTCGCGCCACCCGGCTGCGCCAAGCAGTGGGTCCGGCAGCAGTGGCCAGTCGAGGTCGAGGCTCAGCGCAAGCGACACGCGGCCAGCGTCCTTCTGGCAGCCATTGACGCCGACAACCTCTCACCAGCCCGCGAGAAAGCCAATCGGGAGGCGGAACTCTCCCTGCCCCGTTCCCCTGACGAGAAGATCGCCCTCTTCATCCCCAAGTGGTGCATTGAGACATGGCTGCAGTGGTTGGGCGGCGACCATGGTGTGACCGAGGAGGAACAGCACCCGGCTACGCCGGAGGACCTGCGGGACGCCTGCCGCGCAGCGGTAGAGCAGTATCTCCAGATGGCGCGTGAGGGACGCGATACCGGCGGTGCGCTGCCTGCGCTGGACATGAGCTTCCCCGAGTACAACCGCCTCCGCCGGCCCTGACGCTATGGCAACTTGACCCGTCCCCCCCCGTTCGCCTCAGTGCAAGTGCCAGCGCCCGCGCCGCACGACGATCTTACCCAACTCCACGGCTAGCATGCCGGCGACGGCCACCCCAATGACGTAGAGCCAGTGCGTCACGGACAGCGCTTCGGTGCCGAACAGCCGCTGCAGCGGCGGCCAATAGACGAAGGCGATCTGCGCCCCGATGCTCAAGGCGACGGCGACGAGCAGGAAGGGGTTCCGCGCTGGCGGCAGACGGAAGACGGAGACGACGAGACTGCGACAGCTCAGCGCGTGCAGCACCTGCAGCATGACCATCGCCGTCACGGCCGCCGTGCGGGCGAGCGCCAGATGTTCCTCCCCCGTCAGCAGCACATAGTGGAACAGCGCCAGGGTGCCCAGGCCAAACACGACCCCGACGATGGCCGTGTAGAGCACGATGATCCGGTCAAAGATGCGGGCGCGCAGGCCGTACGGGGGGCGCTCAGTCGTGAACGCCTCGCCCGGCTCGAACGCCAGCGCGACGTCCTGCAGGCCATTGGTGACCAGGTTGATCCACAGAATCTGCGCGGCGACGAACGGTAGCGGCCAGCCCAGGGCCAGGGCTCCCAGCAAGGCGATGACTTCCCCCGCCCCCGACGACAGCAGGAAGAAGACCACCTTGCGGATGTTCTCAAAGAGGTAGCGGCCGACCTTGACGGCGCTGTAGATCGAGGCGAAACTGTCGTCGAGCAACACCAAATCGGCGGCTTCGCGCGCGGCCTCCGTGCCGCCCCGTCCCATCGCCACGCCGATGTCAGCCCGCCGCAGCGCCGGGGCGTCGTTGACGCCGTCGCCGGTCACCGCCACCACCCGCTGCTGGCGCTGCAGCGCCGCCACGACGCGCAGCTTATCGTGCGGCGTCACGCGGGCGAAAGCGCACACCCGGTCCAGCCGCTGCTCCAATTCCGCCTCGGACATCGCGGCCAGTTCGGCGCCCGTGATGACGCAGCCCTCGCCCCCGCCGCCGGCGTTGTCTTCCTCCGTGATTAGGCGCACCTGGCGGGCAATGGCTGTGGCCGTGGCCGGATGGTCGCCCGTGACCATAATGACGCGGATGCCCGACTCCCGGCAGCCCGCGATGGCCGCGACGGCCTCTGGCCGCGGCGGGTCACTGATGCCGAACAGCCCAAACAGCACCAGGTCGTCCACCTCGTCGGCCTCAACAGCAGGGCGCGGCCAGGCGCGGCGCGCGACCGCGACAACACGTTCGCCCTGCGCGGCCAGTCGCCGGACGACCTCCAGCCAGTAATCCCGTCGCAGGGGCGCCGCGCTGGTGGTATCCGGGTCCCACTCCTGCCGGCAGCGGGGCAGCACGACCTCCGGCGCCCCCTTGACGTACAGCGCCAGCTCGCCCCCGTTCTCCTCCTGCACGGTCGCCATGAACTTGCGGGCCGAGCTGAAGGGCACCTCGGAGCGTGGTGGATTGCTCGCCCGTTGGCGCAGCAACTCCGGCCACAGCACCGCCGCGGCCTCCAGCAGGGCCAACTCGGTGGGGCTGCCGGCCGTGGTCAAGCGCCCGGACCCGTCGTGGCCATACTCCGCATTGTTGCAGTACACGGCGATCCGGAGCACCTGCCGCAAGGACTCGCTGGTCTGCAGATCCTCGGCGTCACAGCTCAACTCCTCAGCCACCGACACCTGCGGACAGGACAGGGGCATCTCGGGCGACACCGCCACCTGGAAGCCGCCCCCCACGATCGTTCGCACCGTCATGTGGTTCTGGGTGATGGTGCCGGTCTTGTCGCTACAGATCACGTCCACCGAACCGAGAGTCTCGGCGGCCGCCAGCTTGCGCACCAGCACGCTCCGCGTCGCCATGTGCCGGACGCCCAGGGACAGCACCACGGTCACGACCACCGGCAGGCCCTCGGGCATGACCGACACCGCCAGGGCGACTGCCGCCAGGAAGACCTCCAGGAGCGCCATGCCGCGCAGCAGCCCCATCACCATCGTGACCAGCGCCAGCAGCACCATGCCCAGAGCCAGGGTGTTGGCGAAGCGGTGCAGACGCCGCTGCAGGGGCGTCTGCGTCGGTTCCACCTCGGCCACTGCCTGCGCGATCTGCCCCAACTCGCTTTGGGGGCCGGTCGCCACGACGACGGCCTCCCCCCAGCCCTCGACCACCATGGCCCCGGCGAACACCACGTTGGCCGTGTCCGCCGGCAACACTTCGGGGTCGGGGAGCGCCTCCGCGTGCTTGGTGACCGGCTCGGACTCGCCGGTCAGCAGGGACTCGTCCACCTGCAGTTCCACGGCGTGCACCAGCCGCGCGTCCGCCGCCGCCCGAGCCCCCGCCGCCACGACCATCACATCCCCCGGCACCAGCGTCTCGCTGGGCACCTCGGTCAGACGCCCCCCGCGCCGCACCTGCGTGACCGGCGTGGCCAGTTGCCGCAGCGCTTCCATGGCCCGCGTCGCCTTGAACTCCTGGAAGAAGCCGATGACGGCGTTGAGCACCACCACCGCCAGGATGACCCCGGTGTCCTTGTAGTCACCCAGCGCCGTCGTGATGGCCGCTGCCACCAGGAGCACGTAGATGATCGGGCTGGTGAACTGATCCAGGGCGATGCGCCACAGAGGGTACGGCTGACGGCGGCTCACGACGTTGGGCCCGAAATGCGCAAGACGACGCTCGGCTTCGGCCACGCTCAGGCCCTGCGGCGTGCTGGCCAGCAACTCGTAGACGGCGTGTGCCTCGGCCGTGACGACCCGGCCACGTTCGGGGATGTCAGTCAACATGCGCGTTCCTCCCACCTCTCCAACGCCCGCGTCGCTCACTGCGCCTCCACGCGCATCAGTCCTTCGACCTCTGCCCCCACCCGTCGCGTCACCGTCACCCGTGGCTTGTCGCTTAGCTTGATCTCATCCACTCTCTCCGCCACCTTGACCGTCAGCCCGCCCGCTGTCGCCGTTACGACCGGCAGGTCCTTCTGGCCCGGCTTGAGCGGGAAGAAGACGTAGGCGATTTGCGACGGGCCCGTGGCCTGCCACGTGTACGTCGCGACCGGGATCGGCTCGCATTCCAGCCCGCTCTTGAGCGTCCAGCCCAGCAGGAAGGGCTCCTTCTGGCCCTTGATGACCTGGGCCTCGAGGGCCTGTGCGCCGGGGACCGGCGCACCTACGCGGCCCTCATCCATGCGGATCGGCAGAATCGCCAGGTTTGCCCTGTCACCGTTGTCGGTCACGATGTTCTTCGTGCCTTCGACGACGTGCGCGTCGGCCGGGCGCAGGTGGAAGTACGCCGTGTAGTCGTGCGCTTTGTCGTCATTGGGGGTGAGCGTGTCAATGACCAGCCAGTAGTCGGGCTTGACGAACACGAGTTCACGGCGCTGGGTCGCGAGCCGCTCCTTGTCCTTGCCGAAGCCCTCATCAAATGTCCCCGTCGCGTAGTCCAGCCCGGCGGTTGAGAACCACGGGTTGTCCTGCGGCTGCTTGTTCACATACGACTCGCGCGGCGCGCCCCGGCGGTTCTGGCCCTTGCCATCCACGAATACGGTGCTGTGGGCCGTCGCGCCAAGCACATAGCGCCGCCAATCCGAGGCGTCGTAGGTGTACACGCCCGTATCAATCACCAGCCGGCTGCCGTACGCGTTCATGACGAAGCCGAGCTTGTCCTCATGCTGGTGGCCGTAGCCGAACGGGCCGGCCTCGAAGACGCACCACAGGTCGTCCGGGCCCCAGCCGCCGCGCATGATGTAGTGCCCGGCCCACTTGCAGGCGTGCGAGGTCTCCGCCGGCGGCTTGCCCTCGGCGCCGTTGGTCGTAAGCCATTTCCAGTCCTCGCGGTTGGGGAAGTGCTTCAGCCCGTCAACGAGGCGGCGGCGCAGGTTGTCGCAGCCCGAGTCGTTGAACGCCGGGGAGGTCCCGTCAGGCCCCATCAGCCACATGTCGTAGTCCCACATGCGCTCGAGTCTGGCCAGGTAGTCGGGCGGCAGCGTCTGCCCGGTCATCCGCGCGACCTCCACCAACCCCAGGAAGTTGTAGAGCGAGACCTGGTGGTAGCCGGGCGCCAGCTCGATCTGGGCGCCGTCGGGGTACACCTGCACGTCGAGGTCCTGGTGCAGGCGCTCGACGGCCGTGTCGCGCCACGCGGCGGCCTCCTGGAACTCCGGGAACAGCGCGCCCACGTGATAGAGCCCGTTGCACTCCATCGTCAGCCAGTTGCCGGTGGTCGGATAGAGCGCCAGGTAACGGGCGTGCTCGACCATGGACTTGACCATGTCAACGATCGCGTCATCGGTGAAGCTGGGCGAGGGCAGGAAGTAGAAGAACGCGTCGGGCCAGGCGTACGCCATGCGGATGCCGCACTCGATGGTGCGCCAGCGCGACCCGGCCCCGTTGTTCACCCGCCCCTTCGGCACCGGGCAGTCGTGGATCCAGTCCTCGAGCTGCCAGACAAACTCCCGGGCGTACTTCTCGTCGAGCGTCGCCCAGTAGGCGCGCCCCAGCGTGGCCCAGAAATCATGGCGGCTGAACTGCCACACCCACTCGTTGTTGACCGGGTTGGTCGGGTTGACGGTCCAGTCAATGTCTCCGCCCTTGAAGTCGTAAGGGACGCTGCAGACGACGAAGCGGCGGGCCACGGCCTCGTCGGCGCCACGGGTGTTGGGCTTGGCCTGCGGCGCGGTGGGCCTGGCCTTCCAGTCGAACTTCCAGGGGTGCGGGAGGGACTTGAGGTACGCCACATACTCCCGCCGCGCGACGGGCCAGTCGGCGGCGGCGGTCGCGGCTTTGACCTTCTCCAGGCCCGGGGTGTCGAAGTTCAGCGCACCGAAGAAATCATCATCCGTCAGGCGCGGTCCCACGATCGGCCCGACCGTCTCGAGTTGCACGTCGTCCACGTAGACCACCGCCTCCTTGTTGAGCTGCTGGTCCCAGCCCGTGGCCGTGAAGGCCATACTGTCAATCTGGTCCCAGCCCCGCGGCGAGCGGTTACGGCCGATCTCCTCTTTGAGACTCAGCGATACACGCTGCCACTTGCCCGGCTGCACGGTGATCCGCGCCGAGTAGTAGTCCGCGCCCTCTTGGGTCGGGTCCTCGGAGGTGATGATGAGCATCCACGATGCGCCCTGCGGGGTGTCGGTGCGCAGCCACATCGTGAGGGTATCCCACGGGGTCCAGTCACGGGGGGCGTTCTCGAACCTGATCCCGCTCTTCTCGCCGTGCTTCCACTGCACGCACTGCTGCCCGCTGTGGGGGCCCGTCGTGACGGCGACGGCCCCGCCGACAGGCTCGGCTTCGGCGTAGATGGTCTGGGGTGGCGCGGCGAGGGCCAGCGAGGCCCCCAGCAGACACAGCAGGATGGCGAGGGTACGCATGTCACTCTCCTCCGCAAGACGGGCTAGCCTTTGACGGCGATGGCGACGATCCCGGCGAGCATCAGCAGCGCGCCCAGCCCCCGCCACAGCACGTTGCGCTCACGCAACGCCGTCGCCCCCAGCAACACTCCCAGCAGCACACTGGCATTGCGCAGGGCGGCCACGTAGGCGACCTTCGTCAGCGTCATCGCCGTGACGACCAGGAAGTACGCGACGAAGCACAGCACCGTCACGCTGATGACCGACTTCCAGTTGCGCCGCCACTCGGCCCATACCTGCTCCGGCCGCCGCACGGTGCGCGTCAGGGGCCACAGGAAGAGCGCCAGGCAGAGGTACATCGCGCACAGGTACGACAGCGGTGAGGACGCCTGGGCCCCGGCCTTGTCAATCACATGATACAGGGCGATCGCCACGGACGCCAGCAAGGCCCAGCGCGAGGCCGGTGTCCGCAGGGCCTGCAGCGCCTTGCCATTGAGCAGGTCACCGGCATCCGAGCTGTTGAGGGCCAGCGTGCCGACGACGACCAGCGCCATGCCGGCGATGCCCACGGCCGTGAGGCCCTCGTGCATCAGCGGCCAGGCGAGCAGGGCGATCAGCACCGGGGCCACGCCCCGGGCCAGCGGGTAGACGTGCGACAGGTCGCCGCACTCGTAGCCCCGCCCCATCACATAGCAATACAGCGCCTGGAACAGCCCCCCGACCACGGGGTAGATCCACGGGCTGAAGGGAGCCCCCTGTACGTGCAGCCAGATCAGCGGCCCGATGAGGAGGACCGCGCTCGTGGCCATGGTCAGGAACATGAACGACACCTGGTCTTGGGCGCGCTTGGCCAGGTAGTTCCAACTGGCGTGCAGTACGGCCGAGGCGCCAACGAGGAGCAGGGCGGTGGTGTTCATGGGGTGGGAATGCCCGGGTGCAGAAGGTCAGCGGGGTGTCCAGCCTGCCGACACCGGACACCCCGCCCTGTCAAGACACGAAACGACCCGGCCCTACAACGGCGGCGGGGGCGTGTCAATACCGTTCACAATGACGGTGACGAAGTCCGTCTGGCTGGTGGCGCCGGTGTTGTCGGTGACGATGACACGGAGGTCGTACCGCTGGGACTCCTGATGCCCCAGGGCGTCCGGCGCGTTGCTGTTGGCCGGAACGATGAGCCAACGCCCGGCCTCGTTCAGCGCGTCCAGCACCTCGGGCAGCCAGTAAGTCTCGTTGGTGCGCGGGTCCAACTCCATCAGCACGTTCTCGATGCTGCTGTCCGGCTTGTAGACCTCCACCCGCACCTGGGCAATGCCATCGCCATCGTTGGCGGCCACGGTGATGCTGACCTTACCGCCGGTGGCGGTCAGTTCCTGCGGTGACACGAAGTAGGAGGTGATCTGCGGCGCTCGCGGGCCCGTGACCTCAACATCGGCATACGTCTTCGCGCTGCCGCAGACCGCCCATACCTTCCCGGTGCCGGCCTGGCCTGCAGTGAATCTGCCGTTCCGGTCCACAGCCCCGATGCCGCCGGTAAGATAGAAGCTCGGAGTGACACTCAACATCCCCGAGGAGGACGCCACCGAGCCGTTGAACTTCACCTGCCCGTGCAGATCAATGGTGGCCTGGTTGGGCGACAGGTACACGACCGTGGGCGCCGCGGACCCGACGGGCAGCACGGCGATCGTCAGGGCGACAACGTCGTTGCGGTTCAGGTGGAGGCCCGGAATGCTCTGGGAGCCGTAGTTCGCTTCATTGATCGTGTCGGCCACGATGGTCACGTCGCCGACGGGGATGTTGGCCAACTCGAAGTTGCCGCGCGTGTCGGCCGTTGTCTGCGCCAACACGGTGTTCTGGGCCGTGCCCACGCCCGCCGGGGCGAGGCCCAGAGCCGAAATCGTGGCTCCGCCCAGGCCGCCCGCCACATTGTCGGCCGGGACCACCGTCCCGCGAACCGTGGCCGTGTCCCCCACCACCGGGGGCGGATTGACGCCCCCGTTGCCGCCCCCTCCGCTGCAGCCGACCAGCCAACCCAACATGGCACAGGCTGCCACGAAGAGTCCGAGGGCACTGAGCGGACGCCTGGAGAGCAATCGGGTCATGTAGGGTCAATCCCTTCTGGCTGTGTCTGCAAAGGCAACTGCGGCTAGCGCGGAAGGCGTGTTCGGTGCGGCGGGCCGACCCGACACGGCGCCGGCCTCGCTACTGCAGGCGGAACGTGCTCATGGCCCGGACGTTCTCGCCCGCGGGCCCGTTGGCGTTGACCTGCAGCAGGTACATCCCCGGTGGCACGCGCGTGCCCAGACTGCTGCGGCCATCCCAGAGCAGCGTATTGTTCCCCGCCGGGCGCAACTTCCCCTCCTCGAGGGTGCGCACCGTGCGGCCGGCGATGTTCGTGATCGTCACCGTGCAGTCCGCCGCACTGGACAGCGTGAAGCTGAAGGCGGCGCCGCTGCCCCGCGTGCCCTGCGCCACGACGCTCTGCACCGCCAGGGCGCTGGCGGAACGCGGCGACACCGTCAGCCGGAAGCTGCGCGCGGTCTCACCCGAGCCCGGCGTGAAAGCGTAGCGGCTGACTGTGCGCAAGTATACCATCCGGCCGGTCGCCAGGTCCTCCAGGAGCGCGACCGAGTCCCGGGGCAGCGTCGAGAGGTCCGGCGCCGTCACCGTCACCTCGCATCCCGGACGGAGGTTTGTGATCTTTACGTTCCAGATTATATTCGTCTGGCCAGACTGTGCAAGGGAAACCGCATAATTCCCCTCACTTTGCGCGCCCGGCGCGGCCAGCGTCAGCACCGGCGCGTCCAGCGCCGGCGGGGGTTTCGGGGCCAGAATCTGCTGTGCCGCCGCCCCGATCAGGCACTCACTGTCACGCGCCGCCCCGGCAGTGACCCGCAGGCCCACTGTCCAGTCCACCGGCCAGGACTGCGTCTTCGCCCTGCCGACTGACGCCGGACTCACCGGCGCGGTGGCCACGCCCTGGGTCGCCAAGGGACGGCCCAGCGTCAGCACGCAGGCTTTGAAGGCCAACACCCAGATGCCCTGCCAGGGCTGCACGAGCTTGCTCTGCCCGCCCAGCGGCGGATAGACCAGATCGTAGTTCTGCGTCGCGTTGTTGTACACCCACGCGAAGGCCGCCATGATCTCAGCGCCGTGCGCGCTGGTCAAGTCCATGGTCGCCCCGCCGTAGGACACCGACGCATCAGCAAAGTCCATCGTGGAGAAGAACGGATTGCCGATCTGGTGCCAACCCGGCGTCAGGGCGATGTCGAAGTCGCCGGACGGGGCGGAGATCCCGACCGGGCTGACACTGACCGCCTGGCTGAACTTGACCCAGTAGCCGCGGCCCAGGTCCAGACTGAGCATCTCCGGCAGGGGCCGCTGGCCGGTATCGTAGAAGTACAGGTTGTCGTCCGGCGACCACCGGGCGAACGGGAACGACCCCGCCGGCAACCCGAACAGCGTGGCCGGGTCGCGGTCCGCGGGGATCGCCGGCATGGCCATGAAGTACAGCCCGGCCGGGAAGTTCACGAGCGTATTCGAGTACGACTGCACCGGCCCATACGAAGCCAGGGCGCGCACTTCGTTGCCCGCCGTGTCCCGCGCGCCGACGGCGTAGTAGTAGTCCACCCCATCGCTGACCTGCACGTCCGTATAGCTGGTGACGCTGCTGTTGGTCAGCACCGCCAGGGGCGTCATGCCGGTGGTGCTGGTGAAGCTCCGACCGCTGCGATAGATGGCGAAGCCCGCGAAATCGGCCGGCGCGGTGTAGGCGTCCCACGACACCACGATCGCCGTGCCACTGTCGTCGGGCCGGTCCGCGGCGCGCACGTTGGCCACCACCGCCGGCGCCTGGTCGTTGCGCGACTGCACCGGCCCCACCACGGACGTCTCGCTGGTGAGGGTCCCGTCCGTGGCCTGCACCTTGTAGTAGTAGTCCAGGCCGTCGGTCACGCTGGTGTCGTCGTAGGCGGTCGCGCCCGGCGGCAGCGACGCGATCTGGGCGAACGTGCCCGTCGCGCCCTGGCGGCGCTGCACCAGGTAGGCCGTCACAGTGTCCGCCCCGGCGCCGTCGTCCGGCGACGCGACCCACGACAGTGAGATGCTCCTGCCGTCGTCGCCCAGCGTGTCGCTCGCCGTCAGGTTCTGGGGCGGCGAGGGCGCCAGAGCCACGCCCACGGCCCGGGCGCAGTTGAGCCGCCCCCCGCCCATCTTCCCGGCGTACCCGGGGTTCAGCGTGTCAATGTTGTCACCGCTGCCGCTGATGGCCGCAATCAAGTCCGAGGGTGACGCCGAGGGTGTGCGTCCCTTCAACAGCGCCGCCAGACCGGTCACCATCGGACACGAAAACGAGGTCCCGCTGTTGGTGCCGAAGTAGCTGTTGAAGCCGGAGATGGCGGGGAAGTAGGCGTTGGGGCCGTAGATGACGTCGCCGGGCGCCATGATGTCTATGAAGTGAGCCGAAGAGCCATCGTAGTTGCTGTAGTAGGTGATGCGATCGTTGCGGTCGGTCGCTCCCACCCCCAACACGTGGTTCTCGGTGAAGACGTTGGCCCCGTCGTTGCAGACCGGTGACTCCCAACTACTCGTCGCGTCCCTCAGTTCATCGCCGGAGTTGCCTCCGGCGCTGACCACCAGCGCCCCGGCGTTGTAGGCCGCCGTGATGGGCGCGGTGAAGGAAGCGACATAGCCGCCCCCGATGCTCAGGTTGATGATGTCGGCGCCGTTGTCGGTGGCGTAGTTGATCGCCTCGATGACCGTCGAGACCGCAGTCCCGCCATCGTCGGGGAACACCTGCAGGGCCATGATCTTGGCGTTCCAGTCCAGCCCGGCGCACCCCCAGCCGTCGTTGCCGACCGCCGCCGCCGTCCCGGCCACCAGCGTCCCGTGGTTGACCTCCTCGTCCGCGGTGCCGTTGTGATCGTTGTCTTTCCCGTCGGGCGAGGGGTTGGGGTCGTTGTTGTCGTCGTAGAAGTCCCAGCCGCGCCAGTCGTCCACGTAGCCGTTGTGGTCGTCATCCAGCCCGTTGCCCGGCACCTCATCGGTGTTGACCCAGATCTTGCTGGCCAGGTCCGGGTGGTCCAGGTCTACGCCCGAGTCAACGATGGCGATCACGACCTGACTGCTGCCGGTCGTCACGTCCCAGGCCTGCGGGGCGGAGATGATCGGCAGGTGGTACTGCTGGGAGTACTGGGGATCGTTGGGGATGAGCGCCGGGTAGATCAGGGCATCGGGCTCAGCGAAGAGCACGCCGGGCTGGGCGCGGAGGGCGGCGGCCGCGGCCAACACATCGCTGCCGTCGGGCAGGTCCACCACGTACGTCCGCTGCCCCAGACGCCGGCCCAGGCGGCCCCCCACCGGCGCAAGGGTCGTGCCGGCGGCATACGTCTGGATGCTGGGCGCCATCTGCACCAGCACGCGGTCGGCGACGGCCAACTGCGGCCGCAGCTGGAAGCCTTGGGCGGTGCGCACGGCCCGCATCGGGCCGACCTGCACGGTCTTGAAGCTCCGCGGGCCGCCCCAGGCGACCGTGACGGCGAGCAGAAGCACGACGCCGAAGGCCGCTAGACACGGCCTTCGGCGCGGCTGGCATGTCAGGGAAGTCATGTGTTCGTTAGCGGCGAATCTGCACGGGTTGCACGGCCTTGACGACCTGGCCGCTCTCGGCCCGGCCGGTGACGCACACCAGGTAGTTGCCGGCCGGCAGGCGCTGGCCGCCCTCGCCGGTGCAGTTCCACAAGAGTTCGTTGGCGCCGGCGGGGCTGAGCGAACCCGTGCCCAGTCGCCGCACCAGCCGTCCGGCCAGATTGCGAATCTCGACCTCGACGGCGGCCGGGGCGGAGAGCACGTAGGAGATGCATACGTTGCCCTGGGCGGCGCGGGTCTGCAGACTCTGGAGGACAAGCGTGTCACCGGCTTTCGGACTGATCTCGATGGTGAACTTGCGGCTGCTCTCACTCGGCCCCAGCGTGAAGCTGTAGGCCGTGGCGGTGCGCATGTAGACGTCACGCCCGGTCACGCTGTCGGTCAACACAGGCCGCAGGTCGTTGGGCAGGGCCGACAGGTCGGGCCAGGTGAGTCTGACGGCCGCTCCGGGCCGGGCGCAGGCCACTTCCAGATCCCACGTGTGCCCCCGGCCGAGACTCTCGACGAAGTCGGTGGCCGTGCGGCCGCCACCGGTGGTGAAGTACAGGTCGGGCCCGTCGCCGGCCGGCGGCGGGCTGATGATGCCCGTGATCGCCTCGGACCGGCTGCTCACGCCCAGGAAGTTGTCAGTATCAGCAGCCCCGTCAACCGCGGCCGACAGTTGCAGCGACCACTCATCCGCCGGCTTCTTCGCCGGTTCGGCCGCTACCGCCGCGCCCGCCGGCGCATTCGGGTTCTTGAGGATCAGTTGCCCCGGGCGATCCGCCAGGAAGAAGAACCCCTCCCCCTTGCGGATGACCGTGCCGGCCAAGTCCATGTTGGGGCTGACCAGCCTATAGCTATTGGTGAAGCTGTCGTAGGTCCAGAAGAAGTCCCGGGTGTACCTCAGTTCGTTGGACCGCGTCAGCGAGTAAAACGTTCCGCCGACGCGCACGCCAGTTCCGTCCGCCGTCACATCCACATCACCGACGTACGGGTTGCCCATCTGGTTCCAGCCGACGCTGAAGTCCACGCGGACATCGCTCTCGGCCGCCGCGCCGCTGAGACTGAGGGCCACCGGCCGCGTGCCGCGCATCCAGAACCCTCGCCCCGGGTTGACCCGCAGGAAGGGGTCGGCCGTGGCCGCGTCGTACAGCACGTACGCCCCGTTGGCGTCCAGGGCCGGGTTCCAGCGCGCGAACTGCAGCCCCGTGCTCAGGTCAAAGACATCACTGAGCTGGTTGCTCTGCAGCGTCAGGCCCACGCTGATGAGGGCGAGGCCGGGCGGATAGGCGAAGGCATAGTTCGGGTTGGACCGCACCGGACCCACTGCCGTGACCTTCGTGTTCTGGTTCGACGGGATCGAGCTGTCCAGACAGGTCACCGCGTAGTAGTAGTCCTTGTTGTCCTGGGTCGTCGCGTCCTGATAGGTCTTGGTGGCGGAATTGGTGATCGTCTTGAGCAGCGTGATGCCCGTGGCCGTGACGTCATCGAAGGTCTTCTCGGAGCGGTAGATGTGGTACTCCAGGAAGTCCTGCGGCGCGGCGTAGCTGCTCCAACTCAGGGAGATCGAGCCGCCGTCGTCGGCCACGGTGTCGGCGGCCGTCACGGTCACCGCATCGGGCGCGATGTCGTCACGTGCTGCCGCTGGCTGCGTCACGCGCGAGGCCGTCTTGCCGCTGGCGTCGCACGCGTAGACGATGTAGTAGTAGTCCACGTAGTCGGCCGGGACGGCGTCCACGTAGCCCTTGCCGCCCTTGGGGACACTATCCAGGTAAGTGAAAGGCCCAGCGCCATCGGTGCTGCGCCAGACCTCGTAACGCACGACGTCGTTGAACCCGCGGCCGTCATCCAGCGACAGGCTCCAGGTCACGGTGATGCTGCCGCCGGTGTCGTTGGGCGTGTCGAAGGCCATGACCGAACGCGGGGCCCCGGGGGCCTTGTCGGCCAGGGAGTTGGCGGAGTTGATGCGCCCCGCTCCCATGTAGCCAACATTGATCGGGTTGGCGGCGTCAATGTTGTCACAGCCCGCGACGATCTGCTGCATCACACCCATGACCGTGAGCGTCGGCGCGTGGGCGCGAACCAGCGCCGCCAGCCCGGCCGTGATCGGGGCCGCCATCGAGGTCCCGCTCATGTAGTCGTATTGGTTGAAGAAGCCGTCGGCCGGGTTGTAGTAGACGGTGCTGTAGATGATGTCACCGGGGGCCATCACATCCACGAAGCTGCGCGCCGACTGATCCAGACAGGTGAACCATGCGCAGACGTCGTGATCATCCGTCGCGCCCACACCGATGATATGGTTGTCCGAGAAGCTCGCCCCGTCGTTGCACACCGGCGAGCGCCACGTGCTCGGGTCATCCGTGTAGAAGTAACGGAAGTCGTCGTAGAAGGACTGGT
>CAZZDO010000054.1:0-17859 GCA_964653205.1 uncultured Armatimonadia bacterium
GGACGAGGGGCGGCAGCAGGTCTGGGTCGTGAGTGACTACAGCCAGGACCTCCTGCAGCGCCTGCACGACGCCGGGGCGCTGTCGGCCTACGTCGAGAACCTGTCGCTGGAGGACATCTTCGTGGCGTACGTGCGGGAGAGCGGCCGCCCGGAAGCCGCGGCCGCGGGAGCAGAAGCATGATCGCGCTGATCCACAAGGAGCTTCGCGAGTTGGCCCTCCCGGCGGCGGGTGTCGTCGCGCTGGCCGCGGTCGTGTTGACCGGGAGCGTGCTGTACGGGCGGCACCACGTGACCAGCAGCGCACTGGCGGCGGACATCTGGCTCGTGCTGGCGCTGCTGCTGGCGTTCGTCGGTGGCGCTGGCACCGTTGCCCGGGAGTCTCGGGAGCGGCTCGTCTTTGTCCACGCCTGGCCCGTCAGCGCCGGGCGCATCTGGCTGGCGAAGACGCTCGTGAGCCTCGTCGTCACGTTCGTGTCCATCGGCCTCGGCTTCGTGATCTGCCTGAGCGGGGCCGACTTCGCTGCTTCTGACGTGGCTCACTCCTTCGGCGATCCGGGGATGCGAGGACAGATCCTCGGCATGGTGGCCCTGGCGTTCGCGTGTGGCCTGATGTGGTCCGGGATGATTGCCAGCACCTTCCTCGCGGCCTTCCTGGGCTTCGCGACGGCAGTCGCGGCCGTGGCGGGGCTGGTGCTCTGCGTCTACTATCTGTTCACCTACTGGGGGCCATACGTGGGGGCGTTCCCGGCCGCGAACGGCTTCATCGTGGTCGTGACACTGCTCCTGGGGGCACTGGCGCTGGCGGCGGGGGCCGCCGCCTTCGTGGCGTATCCGCTGCTGGAATCGCGCCGGCGCACGGGGCGCGGCGTGGCCGTCTTCGCCGGGCTGCTCGTGCTGCTGGCGGTCGGACTGACGGCCTGGCAGGTCGCCTGGAACCGCCCCTCGCCCCGGCAGCGGGTGCAGAAGGCCTACCTGATGGATCAGGGCCGGAGCCTCCTGGTGCAGACAAACAGCAACGCCGATCCGGGTGGCTTCTGGCGTCTGCCACTCAGCGGCGGAGAACCGCACCTGATCGCCCGTGGCGGCCCGGAGGCCGAAGGCTTCCCGCTCGCGCCCCATGTCCCTGATGTCCCGATCGTGCTCGAGTATGGCCCGAATGGCCCCAAGGGCCCGCCCGCGGTCTGGGGCGTGAACATGGGCGCCAGGCGCGTCTTTCGCCTGCAGTCCGAGCCCGACGCCGCCTCCCCCGATGGCCGTCTCTGGACCGTGGCGTGGCATGGGCAACTGGTTGTGCAGAACGAGCGGGGGAAGATCGTGGCGAAGCTCGGGCCGGACGTGCGGCGAGGGCTGATCGCGCCTGACTCGCGGCGGGTCTACACCGAGGGCAAGGGCACCATCGCGGCGGTAGACTTGCAGACGGGCGAGCGGACCGTCCTCGGCACGTTCGAGGGTGACTCCCTGCTCTCTCAGCTCTCGCCGGACGGGCGCTTCCTGGTGACGCCAGCCGGACACATCGCCCGAGGCCGGTTCGAGGACACAGTCATCCTTGATCTGCAGGCGCACCGCCAACAACGCTTCCCCAACATGCGCGCGCTGCCCTACGGCCTGGTGGACGGCCGCTACCAGTGGTGCTGGTGTCCGCAGCAGTCTCAGCGCAGGCTGTCCGTTCTCGATCTGCACAGCCTGCGGGTAGCCAACGTCATCGCGCACAGCTTCGGGGCGGGGACACTGCCCATGGTGTGGCACCAGCCCGGCCTGAAGCACTGTCTGCTCACGGTCCACCGGTGGGGGCCGCTCACGCCCGGCGCATCTCCGGAGAACCCTGTGGAGGACGTATGGCTGGTCCGCCCCGATGGCTCCGGCCTGCGCTTCCTGCGACAGGAGAGGCGGGAGGTGCTGGGCCTCGCCGCCGATGGTGACGTGGTCCTGCGGGACCGCGACCACGGCTTCATCCGCTGGGACCCGCTGACGAACGCGGAGGCCATCATCTATGAGGCGCGAGACGCCCGGCTCGTGCTGGGAGGTGGCGCGTGATCGCTCTCATCGCCAAGGAGTTCCGCGAACTGATCCTGCCGGCCGTGGCCGTGTTGCTGTGCGCGGCCGTCATCGCCGGCATCGAGTTGGCCTACAACAGCATCCAGCCCCGCTACCCGGCGCACGGCCTGGCCGCCGGCATCTGGGCCGTCATGAGCGTGGCGCTGGCGTTCCTGGGCGGGGCCGCGGCGCTGGCGCGCGAGGACCGTGGCCGCCTCGTCTTCCTGACCTCCTGGCCGCAGCGGCGAGGGCTCGTCTGGGCCGCCAAAGCCGCCGTCAGCTTCCTCCTGACGA
Source organism: uncultured Armatimonadia bacterium (assembly GCA_964653205.1). GTDB lineage: Bacteria > Armatimonadota > Zipacnadia > Zipacnadales > UBA11051 > JAJFUB01. The sequence goes on from CAZZDO010000054.1 coordinate 2,329, forward strand.
TGCTCGTGATCGCCGCTGGCTTCGCCCTCTGTCTGGCGATTGCTCCGCCCGCAAGCAAGTCAGGGGTCCTTGCGGCCGAGTTCCTCCGCGGGCTGACGTTGGGCCTGCCGGTGTGCTTTGCGCTGGGGCTGATGTGGGCGGGAGTCATCAACTCGGTCATCGGGGCCGGCTTTCTGGCCGCCGTGACCGCGGCCGGGCTGGCGTGGTTCGGCTTCTGGTTCTTCGGCGCCTATCTGCCCGGGCAGTGGGGGCCGTACGTGGGCGCGGAGACTCTCTCCGTGCAGACAGTGAGTGTGCTCATCGTCTCCGCACTCGCCATCGCCCTGCTGGCGGGGGCTTGGACCTGCGCCTGCGTGCCGCTGCTGGAGACGCGCCGACGGCTGGCTACGGCGCTGGGGCTGTGGGCGGGCTTGACGCTGCTGGTCAGCATGGGCTACGTCGGCTGGATGCTTGCGGCGCGGCGTCCGGCGCTGCAGGCGGGCCTCAGCGGGGTCGAACTGACCGACAAGGGACGCTTCCTTGTCCTCAGCACGGCGCCCGGCGCGGGGCGTGACGGCGGCGTGTGGGTTCTGCCCATCGCAGGCGGGCGGCCGCGCCTCGTGGCGCGCGGAAGTATCCATGCGGGCCAGAGGGCCGAAGCCCTCGTGTTGTCCTACGGCAAGGACGACACCATCAGCTTCTGGGCCGCCGACCTTCCCTCCCGGCGCCTGCACCGTCTGGGTGGCGATCCCATTGCGCAATCGCCGGATGGCGGCTACTGGGCGCTCATGGAGCAACCCGGCGTCGTCATCCGCGACCGCCGCGGGAAACAAGTCGCCCTCATCCCCAACTACGGAGAGATCATGTTCTCGCCCGACGGCGGGACGCTCCACTACGTCCTGGAAGATGGGCGCTTGCTCGCGCGGGACCTGCCAGCAGGGGCGGAGCGCCTGGTGACCACGCTGGAAGGGCTGAGCATCCCCGTCGCCCTGTCGCCCGACGGGCGTCTGCTGGCTGTCGTCACGAGGATACAGTCGGCACGGACAAGCCGCAGCGTTCTCATTGACCTGCCAACCGGCCGGCAGCGGACCTTCCCGCCCTTGCTCCGGCCCGCCGGCACGCCCTTCGTCGGCGGCTTCGTCTGGTGTCGCCAGCGGTCGCCGGGCGCCACCTACCGCACCACCCGCCTCGTCATCCTGGAGTCGGCGACGATGCGCCCGGTGGCCACGATCCCCGACGCGACGCTGGGGGGCATGCCGCTGGGGCCGTGGCAGCGCGAGGGCGTGCCGTACGTGCTCCTGGCGGCAGTGCCGCCCCGCGAGGGCCCTCCCCCGACTCCCGAGCCGCCGCGCCGCCTCTGGATGGCCAACCCTGACGGCTCCGGCCTGCGCTTCCTGCGGGTCGAGGCGCGGCAGATGCTTGGGATGGCGGCGGACGGGTCGGTCATTCTATGGGACCACGGACGGCAGCTCACCCGCTGGGACCCGCGGACGGGCGAGGAGCGCGTGATCTTCCGGCTGTGACGGACGACGCGGGCTGGAAGCCCGCGGTCCCAGTAACGGCAGACAGGTATTCGTCCTCTTCGCAGTGAACAACCCGCGGTCGCGCCCATCCATGCCGCCGCGGAGTTGCCCCCATGTCTCTTGCCGATCTGCTCATGAAGCGCCTGCCCAGCCTGCCCCTGACCCGTCTCGGCGATGATGAGCCCGCCGGGCTGTGGATCACCTCCGTCCCCTGGCCGCGCACAGTGCAGCGTCCGCTCGCGCTGGACGGACGCCCCACCTACGTCGCGCCCCTCGGCCAATGGCCCGGCGAAGCCGAAGGTTGCCCCCGGCGGCTGCTGATGGTCGCCGACGGCGGGGACAGTGCGCCCGAGGAACTGCTTCTCAGGCGCGCGGGCGGGACGCCCGCTCTACCCGATCCGCCCAGGGCCGAGATGGAACTCTTCGCGCGCTGCAAAGAAGAGGGCCTCATGTGGGAGCGGCACCTGCTGAAGCTCAGCTATGGCGACAAGTCCCTCGGCCTCGCGATGGGGCTGCGGTTCGGCGAAGAGGTGCACTGGTGGGAGGCCTGCCGCCTTGTCGTCATCGAGGAGACGCCGGAGTGCCGCGTCATCGAGATGGGCGGCGTCATCCCGCGCCTGCCGTTCCTCAAGGAGGAGGCCCTCGGGCGAGGCTACGACTATCCGCTGCTACACAAGCACAACTGGCTCAACGGGCGGATCTATGCGCGGCTGCACAGCAACGGCGTTTGCGAGGTCTTCGCCCATCACATCAATAGCAAGTTCTTCGACGATGGCGACGACCTGGAGGATGTCGTGCCGGTGATCGGTTTCCGGGAGTACCCCGCTGACGCCAGTTGCGGGGTGTCAGGCCGCAGGCCTGACGGGGGCCCCGCAACAGCCCCCACTGCCTGGACCGGCGAAGAGCCCTTCCCCGACCTCGGCGGCGTGCGCTTCGACATGACCGAAGTGGCGCGGCTAGCCACGCCGGAGCAGCCGGGCAGTCTCGCCGAAGCCGACGGCTTCACTGTCTTCCAGCCCTACATGGGCGTCGAGGTCTTCAGCGGCAACTGGGCGCGGCAGATCCTCGGCGACGGGTTCATCTGGCACGCCGAGGACCACCTCTTCCCGCGCGGCATGGCCCGGACGCTACGCTTCTCGCTGAGCCTCTCGGACCGCTCGCCGCACGTGGCGCGCTATCTGCCGCCCGCGTGGTGGTACGGCGTGTGCGAGGAGTTCCTGCCCGAGCCGCTCCTGCCCGTCAGCAACGCCTACGACCGGACGCTTGACAACTGCCGCGAGTACTGCCGCCGCTACATCGTCAGGGGCGGCTTCGAGGACGGGGCGCTGCCGCGCGGGGGCAACCCCAATCCGCCGCCGGAGGACAAGGGCCGCAGCGAGGCCGGCTGGGAGGGCGAGGCGCCGTGGGCCATGTTCCTGCTGGCGTACCTGTCGGGCGCGGCCGAGGACTACGACAACGCCCTGCGCGCCGCGTGGCACTTCACCGACGTGGCGATTGACCACTCGGCCAAGCTCGTGCGCATGCACGGCTTCGGCGCCCATGCCATCGCCCCGCCGATGAACCGGGTGCTGGCCTGCCTCGCCGCCTATCTGGAGACGGGCGCGCCGTATCTGCTCGAAGCCGCGCAGGCGGTCGTGGACAACGCCCACTGGGTGCAGAAGAACTCCTGGCCGCGTCTGGCGGTCGGCCGCGACGGGAAGTATGTCCGCGGCGCCACGATGCTGTATCGCTATTTTGCGGACGAACACTACCGCCGGATCGCCCACGAGGGCGCCGTGATGGTCGCCCAGTCCCAGCGCGACAACGGCAGCTTCGGCGACCAGGCCGGCGGCAGCGGCATCCACCAGTGGGGTTGCTACATCACCAAGCCGTGGATGGCGCTGATGGCGACCGAGGGCGTGCTCGACTACCTGGAGCTGTTTCCCGATGACAGGGTGCTGCTCGCGTGCATCAAGCGCACGGCGGACTGGCTCATGGCGGCGCGCTTTGACCACCAGGGCGTCATGGGCTGGAGCTACCAGCACGACTTCGACGGCGAGCCGCGCCATCTCGATCTGCACACCGGGCGCTTCCTGCAGCTTTGCACGCCCGAAGACGGCATGTTCCACCAGAACTCGCTCGGGCGGCTACTCGGCTACTGCGCGATGCGCTTCGGCCAGCCGGAGTATCTCGACGCGTGGGCCGAGAGCTATGGGCCCAACCCGGGCGCCGGCGGCGACCACGGCGTCGTCACCTCGGGCCACCCGATCCCCTGGCTGCAGGCGAAGCTGTGGAACGCGCGGCTGACAGAGGCGGGCGTCACGACCGACCCGTTCACCTTCGGTCCGCGCACCGAACCGGAGGCGACGGTGCTCGCGCCCGACGGCCCCTTGCCGGTCAAGTGGGAGGAGACCATGTGACAGGCGCCGAAGGGGCCGTTGTGATCGCGTTGCTGCTGTTGAGCCTGCTGTTGCCCGTCTGTGCGCAAGCGGCGGGGGATGAGGCGGTCGTCCTGACGGACTCGTTCGACCAGGGCGCCGGTCGCTGGCGGCCGCAGGGCGCGGGCCTGCAGGCAGCGGTGATTGACGACGGCGGCAACCCGGTCCTGCGGGCGGACAACTCCGCCGGCACGGCGCAGGCCTTCATCGGCACGACGGCGGGCGAGCCGGGGCAACTCATGCGCTTCACCATCTCCGCCCGTGCGGCCGATGGCCCGACGGGCAAGGTGGGCCTGCACCGCTACGCCGGGGCCATCCACTGGGCCGACATCGCCGACCGGTGGACGAAGGTCGAATGGGAATGCAAGGCCCACGAGAAGGAGACGGGGTGGTATGTCGTCATCCCCGCAGGACGCACAGTCCTGATTGACGACGTGCGGCTGGAGCGGGTCGTCCTGACGGAGGAGCAGCGGCTGGCGCGACTGGCGCAGATGCGTCAGGAGTCCGAGACGGCGGCCCTGGCGGCGTACCGTGAACTGGGCGCAACGGTGCCCCGGCCCGGCAGCGGGCTGACGGTCAACGGCCAGTTCCCGGTGGCGCTCTACACCGTGCGCCCGACGGCGGATCGCGCGGCCGCGCTCGACCAGATCTTCACCGAGTTGGCGGCGGCGGGCTTCAACCTGGTCCACAACTCCGACTTCGAGGACTGGCCGGAACACGCGGCCAACTACGCGCAGATCAACAGCGACGCCACCGCCCGCGCCTACCTTGACCGGGCGGGCCAACATGGGCTACAAGTGCTCATGGGCTTTGACCGGATGATGGTGGTCAAGGGCAATGCTGACGGCCTGCGCGGCCGGGCGCACGCTTTGACGGACCATCCGGCCCTGTGGGGCTGGTATCTGATAGACGAACCCGACCTGCAGGGCGCCACACCGGCGGCCATACGCGCGGCCTATGACACCGTGCACGCCGCCAGCCGCAAGCCGGTCACGGCCTGCCTGTGCACGCGCGACACGCTCGCCGACTATGCGCCCGCGACCGATGTCATCATCACGGACGTGTACCCCGTGTCCACGCGCAGCCTGTTCACGCTCGTGCCGCACCTGGAGCAGGCGTTGCGGGCGACCGGCGGCCACAAGTCCGTGTGGGCGGTGATCCAGGTGCACAACAACGACCTGCATGGCATCCGCTGGGGCGGGCTCGAGGGCATCGTCACCGCGCCGCGCCGGCCCACGCCCGACGAGGTCCGCTGCATGACCTACCTCGCCATCGCGCACGGCGCCAGCGGGATCATCTTCTACGCCTACGACGCCTGGCTGTATGGTCAGCTCTACCAGGACGAGACGCTCTACCGCGGCGTGCAGGCCCTGGCTCGCGAACTGCGCGACCAGAGCCCCTGGCTCACCGCCGATGTCCTCGCCAAGACGACCGTGCCCACGGAGGAGGGGCGCGTCGTCAGCGTGATCGTGCGCGGCCGACGCGGCGGGCAGGCGTTGCTCATCGCCGTGAACGCTTTCGACGCTCCCTCCGGCCCCGTCGCGATACCGGCCGGGGGGACGGCTCTCCGGGTTAATCTCGCGCCCCACGAGGTGCTCATCCGTACGGTGCGGTGGCCCTCGCGTTAGTGTGTCGCTTGAAGAAGGTGTATGGGAAGCATGCAACGTGTCTGTGTCATCGGTCTCGGCCCCATCGGCAACCGCCATGCCGACATCTACCAGGAGAACCCCAACGTCGAGCTGGTCGGCGTCTGCGACCTCATCCCGGAGCGCGCCGACGCCGCGTCAGCCCGGCTGGGCGCGACGGGCTTCACTGATGCGCCCACGATGCTGGCCGCGCTGCAGCCCGACATCTGCAGCATCGCCACCGGAGGGGAGGAGTACGGCAGTGACCACGCCCTGCCGACCATCCAGGCCCTCGAGGCCGGCTGCCACGTCCTGTGCGAAAAGCCCATCTCGAACGACATCGCCGATGCCGAGCAGATGGTCGCGACCGCGCGGCGCATGAACCGCTGCTTCGGCATTGACCTTAACCACCGCTTCAACCCCGCGCACCGGCTGGCCAAGCAGTGGGTGAGCGAGGGACGGCTGGGCCACCTGCTGTTCATCAACATGGGCATGTGGATCATGAACCCGCGCGAAAGCTCGCCGTACTTCCAGCTCAAGGCGCTCCACCCGCACACGGTGGACATCATGCGGTACTTTTGCGGGGACATCGAGGCCGTGCAGTGCTTCGCGACCAAGGCCCCCGGCCGCAAGATCTGGTCCACCGCGCAGTTCAACATGCGCTTTGCCAACGGCGTGGTCGGCTCGCTGACGGGGAGCTATGACATCGGCCGTGGGCACCCCATGGAGCGGTGCGAAGTCGCCGGCACGGGCGGGCGCTTCGTCATTGAGGACATCTTCAAGCAAGTCACGCTCTACCCGGCGGACACGATGCAGAAGACCGTCTACACCGAGCCGTCGCTGTTCGGCGGGATGCGCGACTTCACCGACACGTTCCGGGACCGCATCAACACCTTCGTCGCGCAGATGGAGGCGGGGGTAGCGCCGGACGAGGTGGATGGCTCCGGCGCCGACGGGCTGGCAGCGCAGAAGGTGCTCGCCGCGGCCATCGAGTCGCTGGAGACGGAGACGGTGGTGAAGGTGGGGTAGGGCCTGAAGCTCAATGGAGCGGCCAGAGCATACGGTCCCGCAGCGGAGACTGTCCAGCAGCTTGGGCTGGACAGCAGGCTGGAGCAAGCCAGCCGCGACCCAACGCACGCACTGGCTACCGACAGGGGGCTAGCATGAACACCAACGATTGGATAAGTTTGGTCATCGCGGTTTATGGCGCCATTGTCGCCACGGTTCTGGGGATCGCCAAGCTGGCGGAGAACCGCGTTCTGATCAAGGTCGAGGCCGGATTCGGCGTCGCTCCTGGTATCGACGGAGTTCTCCTGACGGCCGCGAACATGGGCAGGCGCCAAGTCACGTTACAGTCGATGGCATTGAGGCTCTCGAACGGCAAGATGCTCGTATTCCGGCCCGCCAACACAGACTCGATGCTTGTCCGGCCGTCTTTCCCCTGTCAGCTGAAGGAGAACGAGGCCTGCAATATCCTCATCAGCCGAGACCAACTGCGCGAGGAGCTGCGGAAGGAGGATGCCGGAGTAGTGGCCGTGCAATTCGGTGATGCCGTCGGCCATCGCTTTCAGACGAAGTTCCACCTGACCGCATCTGAACTGTAGCGTGTAAGGCTACCCAACAGAACCCTTTGCATGCTGGCTGAACAGCTAGCGCAGCATCCCCAGCAACTCCGCCCGCACGGCCTCCAACTCCTGCCACGAGCGCGTGTAGTCTTCCGAGTTCCGGACCGCCTTGCGCCCCACGGCTTCCATCTGCGCCTGCGCCTGCTCCCGCGTGAGGCCCTGCTTCATCAGCTTGTCGCGCACCATGAACAGCAACTCGCAATCCTCCAGCCCCTCCCGCTCCGCCTCGTACCTCAGTGAGCTGTTGGCGACGAAGCGCTTGCTCGGCCAGCAGATGTACTGGTCGCCCGGCGAGTTCAGGCTCGTGAGCGGGATGTGCCAGTGGTTCAGCGCCCAGTGCAGGTAGCCGTCCGTGTCGTCGAGCGCGTTGAGCCAGTGCAGCACGCGCGGCTTGATCGCCCCGCCGTCAATCATGCGGTTGGGGAACTTGCCCTGCGGCACCCACGCGATGTACGTCCACACCTGGTTCCCCGCCGCCTGTGCCTGGCGGAACTCGTCGCGCCACTTGTCGAAGTAGTTGATCTGCGGCACCCAGATCTCCAGCGCGCCCTGCAGGTCCGGCACGTGGATGGCGTCAATGCGCGGGAGCTTCGGCGCGGCGGCATGGACGCGCGCCGAGAGCTGCCGATAGCTCTCGACGTTGACGGGGATCGGCTCGTCGGCCACGTGGACGCAGAACTTGTCGAGCAGGCCGAGCTGCTCGATGTGATCCTGCAGCGCCGGGAGCAGGTCCACGCAATCCATCTGCGGCAGTTGCCCGCCCGTCGCGAGATCGCGCACCGTGTGCCCGTGCGAGCCCATCGACGGGCACTCCCACGCGCCGGTGGTCCGCGAGCCGAAGTGGCTCAGGCAGAAGAGCTGGTCCACCCCCGCCGCCTGGAAGGTGCGGATGAAGCGGTCGAAATCGCGGAAGTCGTGGCGCAGCTTGCCGTCCTTGTCCTTCCAGGTGTGCACCATGCTCCAGGGCACGACGACGACGCGCTCGTGGTGGGCGCGCATGAGCCGGCCGATCTGGCAGAGCACGCGCCAGCCGTCGGCGGAGCGCGTGTCCACCCCGAACTCCTCGCACGGGTCGCCCCACGAGAACCAGTAGACGAAGGGGAGGCGGGTGGGGTTGGGGAGGGCGACGGGATCAACGGTGAAGCTGAAGTTCACGAGCTTCATGCCCTCGCGGCAGGCGAGGCGCGCCTGCATCTTGTACGTGCCCGGTTGCGCGTCACGCGGGGAGGCAATGCGCAGGTAGACCGGCTGCGCCTGGCCGGCGGGCAAGTCGCGCACGAGATCGTCGCTCAACTCATCGGGAAAATCGCCCGGCGCCGCCCAACACTGCTCTTCCTTCGGCGTGGCAATGGAGTTCTTCTCGAGGTGGGCGTAGTTGACGAAGTGCGGGGTGACCCAGGCCGCGACGCCCTGCTTGTCCAGGCTCGGACCCGCCACGGCATGACAGTCAACGGCCACCTCGTGCAGGTCGCCCTGCGGCTTGATGACCAGTTGCAGACCCTTGGCCTGTCCGCGCATCAGGCGGGGCTGCACAACAGGCGGTGCCGCGGGCGGCTCGGCTGTGTGGGGGATGTTCTCAGTCGGCGGAGCGAGCCAGGTCGCAACGTTCTGTAGTTCCTCCCCTCCCGGGCCTTCGGTGATGTTCACCCAGCCGACCTCGCCGACGTTGCCGGCGGCGTCCTCACACTTCACGCCGAGCCTCTTCACGCTCTCCGGCACGTCCAGCTCAATCGTCATCCAACTCATGCGGCTGTAGAAGGACCGGTCCTTCCCGAACGCATCCCTGGCCGGCACGGTCTTGAGCAACGTCCCGGTAGTGCCGCCCTGGCCGGGAAGATAGACTTGCACCCGCTTCACATCCGCGTCGAGGACATGCGGCCACCAATCGAGCGCAACGGCCTGCCCGGCGCGCTGCGCGAATAGCCACCCCGCCCTGGGCGCCTGCCGGTCCAGCACCTTCGCTGTCACTTCCGGCCCCAGCGCCGACGCCTCCCCGTCACCGTTGATGACCTGCGCCGCCACGTGATACGTCTTGCCGACCTCCAGCGACTGGATCGTCGCCTGACCCTCCTCGAGATCAATGACGCCCGTGGGCAGTGGCGTCTTCACCTGCGCCAGCGGCTTCTCTTCGCAGTAGACCAGCAGTTGCAGCGCGCCCGCGGTGAGGCTCTGCGGGTCGCACGTCACCAGCAGGCAGCCCTCTTGCCCCGGCGGGGTCTCGGCGGTGATCTTCGGCGGCTGCGGGGCCGGGAAGCCCGACTTCTCGCGCACCATGGCGAGGTCGTCGAACCACACGGTGCCGTTGTTGACATCGCCGGTGAGCAGGTCGAAGTGCACCGACCGCGCCTCCCTCGGCGCCTCGACGACCGTGTCGAACTTGGTCCAGTCCTGCGTGCCGGTGATGACCCCGCCGTCCGTCCCGCTCAGCCACTTGTTGTCCTTGGACATCCACTCGCACAGAATCTTGGCCTGGGTCGTCAGGTTCTCGCACTTCATCCAGCCGGTGACGCGGTACTTGCCGGGGTTGACGGGGAAAATCTGCATGGCGATGCCGCGCTTGCCGTCACCCACGATCTTAAGGCACTTGCTGCCGCCCCGCCCCTCGCCCTCCACGACGGCCACCTGCGACAGCCCGCCACCTTGCGGCTTGGCGTACCAGTCGTGCGACAGCGACCAGTTGGCGCCGCCCTGCTCGAAGTCACCGTTGGTGATGAGGGTGCCGGCGGCGGCGAGGGCCATCAGGCCAAGCAAACCGAGGGTGGGGGCGTACATTGGCGTTCACCTCTTAAAGCGACAGTCCGGGCGCGAGCGAGCGTTGTGTCGGTAGAGCGGGCGTCTCGCCCGCCCCGGTCGCCGTCAGCGGGCGAGACGCCCGCTCTACCCTTGTCTGAGTACTTCCCTCAATCCATATGGCCCTCCTGCAGGAGCGCGACGCATCAGCCGCGAAGTGCAGCCGTCGAGACGCTGCATGAGGAGACCCACATGGACTACCGCCCGTATGACTCGACCCGCGACAAGCACGCCTGCTGGCGCATCTGGCAGGAGGTGGGCTGGATTGGTGATGAGACCGAGGACATGCTCGACTGGTTCTGGACGCACGGCGGCAAGGTCTTCGTGGCCGAGATGGACGGCGAGGCCGAGTGCCTCGTCACCAGCGCCCCGGGCGATGTACGCTACCAGGAGGAGTCGCTGCCCTTCGTCTGCGTCACCGGCGTGACGACCAGCCGCCTGGGGCGCAAGCAGCACCTGGCCGGGCGCCTCACCGCCGCGACCATTGCCGACGCCGTCGCCGACGGCGCCATCGTCGCCGGGCTGGGGATGTTCGAGCAGGGCTACTACAACCGGCTCGGCTTCGGCACCGGGGCCTACGAGCACCACGTGACGCTGCCGCTGCCCGAGTTGAAGGTGGACGTCACCGCGCGTGTGCCGAGACGCCTGACGATGGACGACTGGGAGGCCATCCACACCGCGCGGCTGAAGCGGCGGCGGGGGCACTGCTCAGGCAGCCTCTTCCCGGCGGGCTTCACGCGCGGGCGCATGCAGCAGTGGGGCGCCAACCCCTTCGGGCTCGGGTATGCCGACGACCCCGACGGCGGGCTGTCGCACCTCATCTGGTGTTCGGCCGGCAACGTCGGACACGGGCCCTATGACGTGAAGTATCTTGTTTACCGGACGCGCGAGCAGTTCCTGGAGTTGCTGGCCCTGCTCAAGTCGCTGGGCGACCAAGTCTACTCCATCAAGGTGCATGAGCCGGCCGAAGTGCAACTCCAGGACTTCCTGCACCAGCCTTTCCGCAACCACGATGTGACGCGCGGCTCCGGCCATCAGACCGGGCTCACCGCCATCGCCTGGTGGCAGATGCGCCTCTGCGACCTGCCGGCGTGCCTGGCGCAGACGCACCTGCGCGGCCTGCCGGTTCGCTTCAACCTGCGGCTGAGCGACCCCATCGCGCGCTACTTGCCCGAGGACGCACCGTGGCGCGGCGTGGAAGGGGAGTACGTCGTGACGTTGGGGCCGGAGTCAGTAGCCGAACCAGGCCTGGACGCGAGCCTGCCGACCATGCAGACGACGGTGAATGCGTTCACGCGGCTGTGGCTGGGAGTGCGGCCGGCGACGGGGCTGGCGATGACGGATGAGATCGCCGCGCCGGAGGGGCTGCTGGAGGCGCTGGATGAGCTGGTGAGGCTACCGGTGCCGAGGCCGGATTGGGACTACTGAGCGCTGGCGCGCTGAGCCGCCTCCCACAGCCCCTTCTCGCTCTCCCCCACCGGCGCGGTGCAGTGCTCGATCGTGTTCCCCCGAATGACGTTCGCCATCGGCTTGCCGAACCGATCCGGGTAGAGCGATAGCCCGACGCTATTCGGTTCGTCGAACCCGTTGATCTGGTTGCCGAGAAGCTGGAACAGCCCCTTCACGACAACCGCTTCCCGCACGCCCGTGGCCCCACCGCGCGTGATGATGTTGCCCTCGAACCGGCACACCGCCCCGCCGTAGCTGTCGAGGATGACCGGGCTGACGCACCCGGTCACCGTGTTCCCGGCGATGCGCCAGTTGAGCGGGTACGGCGGGAAGACCTCGAACGTGTCGGCGACCTTCATCGGGTGCGCCTCGCGCAAGGTGCACCGCAAGGTCTTCGGGTCGAAGGCCGCGATGACCGACCGGGCGGCGGGCTGGTTGTTCTGGAGCCACACGATGTGCCAACCGCGGTAGCAGTCCGAGTCCGCCCACTCGTTGGGCAGCCCGTCCTGCACGAAGGTCTTGTCGTCTAGCACCTCGGTCAGGCGCGGCCGCAGCCTTGTGGTGACGATCCCCCGCCCGCAGTTCTCGATCAGGTTGTCGTGCACCTGGGCGTTCAGCGCCTGCTCGCCGATGACGATCCCCGTCACGCGCGGGTCGGTCTGCCCGCGCACGTAGATGTGGTTGTCATGCACGATCGTCCCCGGCGCGGTCACCGTGATGGCCGTGCACGGTCGCGGCTTCTCGTACGGGAACGTCATGTCAATGAGGTTGTTGCTGATGGTGATGTTCTTGGACGGATACGAGGTCGGCACCGTGTAGCTGCTGGCGTTGATGGCCGAGCCGTTGTAGTTGATGAACAGGTTGTCGGAGATGACGACTTCGCCGGCACCGTGGTTGACGGTGATGCCCTCGGCCCGGCCGCTGGCCTCGAAGACGTTGCCGCTGACGATGGCCTGGCCACAGCCGAGCTTGTGCAGATCCTCGATGCGATTGCTCATGTCCCCCACGGTGAATGGCCCGGCGTTGCGCACGTAGTTGTTCTGCAGGCGAATGAACCGCGCGGGGCCCTCATACGCGTGCCAGCCGACGCCGTCCACGCGCGACTGCAGCAGGTAGATGTTCTCGGACGCGTCGTTGTTGTTGAAGCCGTTGGCGGCGCAGTCAATCGCCGAACAGCGCAGCCACGTGAGCGACTTGGTCAGTTGCTTCGGCTCGTTCGTGCTGGTGCGCATGGCGCCCTGGCAGTAGAAGGCTTCCGAGGCCATGCGCCGGGCGTGGCAGTTCTCGATGAGCACGCGCTCGGTGCTCGTGACGGTGACGGCGTTGCAGCTCTTGAGGGCGCAGGCCCAGTAGCTGTCCTTGCCGTTGGACATGCGGAACGAGCCGGCCTTCTCCGCCAGGCCCGTGTGGCCGAGCATGGTGAAGTTCCGGACGGTCACATCGCCGCCGCCGGAGAGGCCGAAGCACGAGCCCGACCCATCGCTGATGTCGAGGATCACGTTCTCGGCGCTCTGGCCCTCGATGGTGAGGTTGGCGTTGGGGACGCGCAACCCAGCGGCCAGACGGTAGTACCCGGCCGGGAAGTACAGGTTGCGCTTCTCTCGGATCGCCTTGTCAATGGCCGTCTGCAGCGCGTAGGTGTCGTGGTGCCGCACCGCCGCTCCCTCGAAGGAACGGTTGGGCGTGTCGCGGAGCGTGAGCTTGTTGCCCTCGATCTTCTCGATGACGGTGGTGAGTTGGTCGCGCGCGGCGAAGCCCACCATATGGCTGATCTTCCACTCCTGTCGCTTGAACTTCACCTCGATGCCGTTGCTGAGCGCCTGCCAGTCGTGGGTGACTGGCACCTTGTTGCCCTTCCACGTCCGCGCCAGGTCGTCACTCCAGCGGAACGTCGCCGGGTTCTCGCCATCCACCTCCAGCAGGTACACGATCCAGCTTCCCGCCGAGCCGTCGTAGCCGCGGATCTCGACGTTGTCGGCGAGCGGCACGGACTTGCTGTAAGGGCTGCCCGGGCCATACAGCCGCGGGTTGTCGTAGCGGACATTCACGCGGCTGAGGATGATGCCCTGGCCGGCCTTGAAGTCCCCGGGATCGGCGACGGTGATTTCCTTCGAGCCGGCGGTCACGTTCGCCGTGGTGGCGAAGTCGGAGCCCGAGGCGCCGCACTCCGCGACGTTCAGCCACTGCTCCGTCGAGCGCTGCTGGAACTCCAGCTCCCAACGCACGTTGTCAAGGTAGTAGATCACATCCTGCTTGGGGCTGCCGACGTACAGGCAGAGGTTGGCGACGCGGCTGAGGTCCCAGTTGAAGCGCCGGACATCAAGCGTCAAGCCCTTGTGCCAGCCGGGGCCGAGACGGCCCAGCGACTGCGTCGTGGCGTCCTTGCGGTCCTTCACGCACATCTGCGCGCCGAAGTCGAACGTCTCAGGCGTCTCGACGAAGACATCCATGACCAGGAGGTGGCGGAAGGACCAGTTGTCGTCCGCCTTGGGGATCAGGAACAGCGCGGGCCAACTGGGCTGGTCGGAGCCCTTGGCCACTACCCGCAGGGCCCACTCGCCGTCGCTGGCATGGTCCTTGACGCGCGAGATTGAGAGGTTGGTGTTCTGGACCACGAACGGGCTGTCGGCCTCGCTCTCGAAGGAGGCGACCTTCATCATGCCGGGAGCGGGAGGGTTCGGCGCCGCCGGTTGGGCGAACGCGGCGGCGACGAGAGCGGTGGCCGCGATGAGGATGGCGATTGTGGCCTTCATGGCAGTGCTCCAGGTCTGCGTGGTGCCCCGGGTGAGCCCAACACGTGTGGGGGCACGGAGGGATTGCCCTGCCCGGGGGGGAAAACCTCCCTCGTTGACCAATCCTGACCACTCGACAGGGAGCTGATTCGATGTCTTCGGGACCCTGGCTGCTCATTGCCGGACTGCTGGCCGTCGCCCTGCCCGCCTCGGCCGTCACGCTGTTCGTGGCCCCCACCGGCAACGACGCCTGGAGCGGGAAGCTGGCGAAAGCGAATGCCCAGAAGACCGACGGCCCGCTCGCCTCGCTGCCGGGCGCGCGGGACGCCATCCGCAAGCTCAAGGCCGCCGGCCCGCTGACGGCGCCGGTGGAGGTCGTCATCGCGGGCGGCACGTACGGTATGACCGAGCCCCTGATCCTCGGCCCGCAGGATGGCGGGGAGGGCCAGTTTGGGATCACGTACAAGGCCGCGCCCGGCGCGAAGCCCATCTTCACCGGCGGGCGCACGATCACGGGCTGGAAGCAGGGCGCCGACGGTCTGTGGACGGCACAGGTCCCTGACGTGGCCGCCGGCAAGTGGACCTTCGAGCAGCTCTGGGTGGACGGCCGGCGCGCCGTCCGGGCCCGCACGCCCAACCAGTTCTACCACTACATCACCTCGGCCCCGGCGGGCGGCCCGGACCCGCAGACCGGCGAGCCGACCGACCTGTCCAACCGCGCGTTCACCGGCCGGCCCGAGGATGTCCAGTGCCTCGCCGGCCTGACCCCCGAGCAACTCCATGACGTCAACGTCGTGGCCTATCACTCCTGGGAGTCCTCCCGCTCGCGCATCGCGTCCTTCGACCCCAAGACCAACCTGGTCGTCTTCACCGGCCGCATTCCCTGGAGCCTCAGCTACTGGGGTCCCAACATGCGCTACGTCATCGAGAACGCGAAGGCGGCGCTGGACCAGCCCGGTGAGTGGTTCCTGGATCGCGACGGCACGCTCTCTTACATGCCCCTGCCCGGCCAGGACATGATGAAGGCGGAAGTCATCGCCCCGGTCTGCCCGGAGTTCCTCCGCCTCGCCGGGCAGCCCGAGCTAGGGCTGCTGGTCGAGAACGTCACCTTCGAGGGGCTGAGCTTCCAGCATCAGCAGTACGTGCTGCCGCCCGGGGGCCATGCCGACGGGCAGGCGGAGTACAGCATTCCCGGCGCGATCATGCTCGATGGCGCCAGCCGCGTCAGCTTCAGGAACTGCGAGATCCAGCATATCGGCACCTACGCCCTCTGGTTCCGTAAGGGCTGCCAGGACTGCAGTCTGACGGGCAGCTACCTCGAGGACATGGGCGGCGGGGGCGTGAAGATCGGCGAGGGCGGGGACGTGAAGACGGGGCGGGTCGTCGTGGAC
>CAZZDO010000055.1:0-17855 GCA_964653205.1 uncultured Armatimonadia bacterium
TCTACAACGCCCCTGGGATGGATGGCACGATCACGACACAACTGGACATCAACTTCTGACCCTCCCGGTTGCGTAGCAAGCGCGGCCAGCCTATCTCAGCCGCACTTCCACGGTCGCCGCTTCACCCGCCGTCGTCTGGATGACTGCCGAGGCCCGCTTCCCGCCGGCCTCGGCGGTCACTTCATGCTTGCCGTAGAAGGCCCGCAGCTTCGCCGTGCCGGCCGCGTCGCTCTGGCCCTGCCACTTCGTCCACCACTGCTTGAAGACGAGGTCCTCGTAGGCGAGCATGGCCGGGCGCGGGGTCCAGTCGCGCCGCACCATCGCCCCGTTGTCCTTGGCGCGCCAGTGCGAACCTTCCCAGAACCCCCACATGATGAAAGCCTTCATCGCCGGGTGGCTGAAGACGGCGGTCATGAAGTCGCGCGTGTACTCAGCATGGATCTTGTCGTCGGCGCAGCCGAGGTCAAACTCCGTCACTTCCAGGTCCTTGCCGAACTTCGCCCACTCGTCCCAGACGGATAGGGCGGTGCTGATGCGCACCAGCGGCGTGCCGAGATGCGCCTGGTCGCCGAGGGTGGTCACCGGGGCCCCGTGGTCCAGCAGGTACTCGATGCGCTTGCGTACCTTGTTGCGATAGCCGGCGTCCTCGCAGGCGATGCTGTAGTCGTTGTAGCACAGCCGCGCGTCCGGGTCGGCCGCGCGCGCCCACTTGTGGCAGTCGGCGAAGTGCTCCCAGCCGATTTCGTCCCACAGCTCCGTGTTGCTTCCGGCCTCGTTGACAACATCCCACAGGTACACCCGGCCCTTCATGCGGGTGGCGTAGTCGGTCACGTGTTGCTTGCAGGCGTCCAGGAGCGCCTGACCGCGCAGGTCGCGCAGGGCCTGCGGCAGGTGCTTGTACGAACCCCACAGCAGGCAATGGCCCCGCAGCTCGATGTCATGGTCCTTGAGCCACTGCGCGGCCTGATCCACCTTGGCGAGGGTCGCCGGGCTGGTCGCCGCCCACTTCAGGTCGTTCTCGAAGGTGACGGTGTTGAACAGCCGCGCCACTTCCTGCTGGAAGCGCAGGTTGTCGGGGTTCTGGGTATCCACAAAGCGCGCCGCCGGGGCCGCGGTGCCAAAGCGGAAGGCGTGGCGCTTCTGCTCGACGCGCACGGTCGCGCCGGGGACGGGCTGGCCGTTGGCGTCGAGGACGCGGATGGTGACCTCGCCCTTCCGGATCTGCTCGATGCGCGCGAGGGCCGGGGCGCGCCAGTCGTCGTTGTGCTCCCGCCCGCCCCAGTAGTCAATCGTCTGGTCGAAGGCGCTGTCGGGGGCCTTGCCGCAGTTCTCCACCCGCACGTCCGCCATTTCCACCGTGCCCTTGCCGTAGCCGAGGAAGAACTTGGCTTGCGACTGCCCCGGCGCGAACGTCGCCGGGGCGCGGCCCATGAACCGGTACTCCCTCCACTCCGGCGTCAGCGCCACCGTCTGGCTGATGTACTTGGAGTTCGGTGCGGCAGCCATCTCGTAGATGAACCCCACGGTGCTCTTGCTGGGGCTGCGCAGCCACGCGCGGAAGTAGACGGCATCGCCCTTGCGCACCGTGACGGCACTGGGCTGGCCGAAGCCCACGCTCCACGGCATGGCGTCGGGCGGCGGAGCGACCTCCAGGCGCATGGCCCGGGGGAACTCCGGGCGCTGCGGGTCGAACGGGGTCGCCTTCAGCGTGTCGCCCGAGACGCCGACCCAGCCGCTTACGCCCTGGGCAAAATCGCCGTTGACGAAGAGGCTCTGCGGGTGCTCCATGGTCGGCCTCGCTCCGCCCGGGGTGTCGGGGGCGTCCAGGTCAAAGAGCCGCACCCCGGTGATCTCGATGATACCGCGGTCGTGGGCCAGATGACAGCCGAAGTTCGCGCCGGCGGGCGCGTAGGTCGCCAGGGCCTTGCCCTCCACGACGACCTCCTGCCACTCGGGGGTCAGCGTGACGACCTGGGAGAGCGACTTGGTCCACGGGTCCTTGGCGATCTCCAGGTAGATCGAGACGCGGCACTGGTCCGGGCTGCGCATCCAGACCCGAGCCTGCAGGCGGTGGCCCTGCTCGATCTGCCAGTCCACCGGCTGGTTGAGGTTGATGGACCAGGTGTTGCTGCCCTCGGCCGGGGCCACCTGCAGATGCAGGGCGGTCTTCACGCCGCCCACGTCCGTGGGGACGACGCTGGCCACGCAGGTCGCATCTTCCCCCAGGCGCCAGCCTTCCAGACGCGCGGCGAAGTCGCCGTTGGTCAGGAGGTTCTCGGGTTCGGCGGGGGCACACGAGGCGGCGAGGGCGACCAGAAGTGCCAGAGGCAAGACCATACGGGCCATGTGTGACCTCAGCGTGATGGGGTGAGGACAAACAAGCTACAGCGGCCGCACCTTGCCTGCCAAGTCAGCCGCGAAGGTCGGCGGTTTGATGACGAGATCGCCCCCCTGCGCCGCGACCTCCTGGGTGCCGATGGCCTTCCCGGCCATCGTGTCCCAGAACTCCACGCGGTACTGCCCGTCGGTGAGGCCGTGAAGAGTCACGGTGGCGTCATGCACGCGGCGCTCGGCCGGAATCTCCTCGGGCTTCGGCATGGCCAGGTTGTCGAACTGGTACAGGTAGAACAGCGCGCGGGTGCCGTTGCCCATGGCGGCGACGTTGATGGTCGGGCCCTTCTCCCCACGCTGGCGTTCCTCGCGGGTAGGGCGCCATTCGGGGATGCCGGGGGCCTGGATCTCCGCGCGCAGCGTCTCGTACTTCTGGCCCCGGCGGTCCTCCCCGGCGTTGAAGGCGATCAGGCCGTGCTGGTACTCCCACAACCGGTGCTCGCGCCACGCGTCGTGGTACCAGAACTGGCCCGGTGCGGCCCCGGGGATCATGTTCGAGACCCACATGCCCAGCCGGAACTCCAACTGCCACCGCTCGTAGCTGATCGGCAGCGCCACGGTCTGCGGGCCGTACTCGATGAACAGGAAGGGCTTGTCGAACTGCTGGCGGGAACGCCAGCCCTCGACCATGCCGATGTCGCGCCGCTTCCAGTACGCGTCGGCCTGCACGTACTCGATCTCCGGCAGCGCGAATAGCTCCTGGCCGTAGCCGTACAGACAGATGTGGGTCACCACCAGGTGCTTCCACGGGTCAATGCTCTTGAGGTAGGCGGCCATCTCCTGGTGCCAGGCGGCGACCTTGTCGCGCTGGTAGCCCTCGGTCAGGTCCACCTCGTTGACCATGTCCCAGGACATCAGGTTCTGGCTGTAGCCCCAGCGCGCCACGATGTACCGGTAGCGCTGTCTGGTCAGTTCTTTGCCGAGCTTGCTGGTGAAGAACATCGCCGGGGTGGCAATGAAGCCGCCATTGCGCGCCGAATACGAGTGGTATTCCCACTCGGCGTCGAACTTGTCGCGGCGGAACTGGCCGTGGCTGTTGAGCGTGAGTTCCAGCAGCAGGTCGTGCTGCTCGGCGAGGCTGAAGGCGTAGTCCAGCCGCCAGCCGTTGTACTGGGCATAGCGGCCGAGGCCGTCGAAGCGTGAGTGGTACTTGTCGCTCCACTCGATGCCGCCCCACCAGGCGCACATCCACGTGCGCACGAAGTCCAGCCCATGGTCGTGGAAGAGCTTGAAGTAGTCGTCGAAGTCGTACGTGCCCCGCTGCTTCTCGGCCTGGTCGCCCCCGTCGCGCATGTTGATGCCGGTCGGGAACAGGTAGTCCCCGTTGTCGAACTCGAAGGCGCGCGGGTCCTGCCTGCTGATCCGCGCGTAGCCCCGCGGGTCCACCGGCGCGGTGGCGACGAAGCTGCCGGGGTCGGAGGTCGTCAGACCCAGCGCGTCGCGGACGGTGACGACGTAGGTGTACTTGCCCTGCAGCCGCGGCGCGAAGCGCACCTTCCAGTAGGTGTGGCCGACGGGAATCAGCTTCTCATGGCCCTCGGGCGTCTGCGTCCGCTCGTAGGCCTGGTAGATGAAAGCCGGCACCTCAATGGTCTGTCCGTCCGGCCCGGTGAAGCGGCCCCGAGCGTCCACAACCGCCGGGTCGTAGGGGTTCTCATGCTCGCGCTTGAGGTTGAAGTTCAACTCCAGCTTACGGTACTGGGGGACGCTGCTGGCGCTGGGAGTCACCGGTATCTTGTACGGCACCAACTTCGGCTCGCCGGCCGTGTACTTGCCCAGCGGCAGCTTCTCCCCGGTGAGTTGCACATTGTCCAGCCAGATTGTGCCGCTCCACTTGCTGCGTGAGAAGACGCGCAGGCCGAACTCGCGGGGGTAGTAGAGCGAGCGCTCCCAGGCCTTACGGTGGCCGCCGGGCTTCCAGATCGTCGAGGTCGGTGAAAGGTCGAGGTTGACCGTCGTCCAGCGCCCCGGCTTGGGCCCCGGCAACGGCTTGCCGGTGGCTGGTGAGCGGAACGGGGCGGTCTGGTACCAGTAGTACTGCTTGTCCTTGAGGTACACCCACAGGTCAAACTCTTTGGGGGTGCCCGGCGGGAGATACAGGTCGAAGCTAAGCTGCGTGTAGCCGGTCCAGTCGTCCCAGGGGGTGTAGGCGACACCAAAGCCCTGGGGCAGGGCGCCCGTGATGGCCAGGGAGCGGGCTCCGCTGCTGGCCTGCTCGGCGCTGACTCGCACGCTCTTGGTCCCGGAATCGAGGGAGGAGGGCCCCCAGTCTTCGTCCGGCTGCTCGAAATCCCAGCGCAGGGGTGATAGCGCACAGGCGGCGGTGGCACAGGCCAGACAGATGGCGGCCGCAGCGACGAGACGTGATGGACTCACGAAGCACTCCTGAGGACTTCCGACTGGGCGCCGCATGGGCTCGGTCGGGTGGTGTCAGCGTATTATGGCCGGACGCCGGGAGCCTGTCCAGTGCCCCGCTTCGTCGCCTTGACGCTGGCGCCCCGCATCCTGTACAATTCCCCATCGCCGCGCACGGTCGCGCGGACATTCTGTTGTGCGGCTCCGTACCAAGTAACATTGGTCTTGAGGCCGCAGTTCCGCCCCGCCAGGGGCGTCGGAGGACCCGATGGGCGTCATTGGCATCATTCTGATGGTGATCGCCGCGATCAGCGGCATCGCCTTGATCACCGCGGTGGCCCTGCAGACCAGCAAAGCGGAGAGCTTCTCGGCCGCCATGGGCGGCGGCGGCTCGGACCCCTCGCGCTTCCGCAAGGGCAGCCGCGAGGAGATGCTGGACCGTCTCACCAAGTATTCGGCGATCGTTTGGATGAGCGCGGCGGCCCTGTATTACATCGTCTACGCCATCGGCCGGTCGTCATAGGACGCATGCCGGCAGCAGCCGGGGGCTGTCATTGAACCACTTGTGGGCGCCGTGGCGCATGAAATACGTGACGACCGCCGATGTTCAGGACGGCTGTGTCTTCTGCGCCTATGCAGAGCAGCAGCCTGACGCCACCTGCGGGGTGCTGGCTCGCGCCCGGCACAACTTCGTCGTCCTGAACGCTTTCCCCTACAACAGCGGCCACATGATGGTCGTGCCGTACGAGCACCAGAGCGACTTCACGGCTCTTCCCGCGGCCACGCTGGAGGAGATGATGGCCCTGGCCCAGATCGCGGTGGCGGTGTTGCAGCAGGAATTCCGCTGCGAAGGGGCGAACGTGGGCTTGAACATCGGCAAGGCCGCCGGCGCAGGCATCAAGGACCACCTGCACCTGCACATTGTGCCGCGCTGGGGCGGCGACACGAACTTCATGACGGCCCTGGACGACACCCGCGTGGTCCCGCAGTCCCTGGAGGACACGTGGGCGGGTCTGGCGCCGTGCTTGCAGCGTGCCATCGCCGAGGCCAAGCTGGCCTGAGCGCAAGCCACAGCCGGCGGAACCGACGTCGGCCCTGCGGTGTCCGTATGAGTTATCCAGTTGGGTTGCGCCCGGCTGCGTTGTCATTGGCCACAGTCGTGGAAAGGGGTCACCGAACTCCATGCAAAGAGCCCCGTGGTTGATCATTTGCCTCCTGCTGGCGCTGCTGGCGACGGCGGCATTCGGGCAGGGCGTGAGCATCCTGTCGCCGACGGCCAGCCAGACCGTGCGCGGCATCGTCCGCGTCCAGGTCCAGAAGCCCGACCCGGATAGCGGCTGGGTCTCCTTCAAGCTCGACGGGCCGGGCCAGAAGGGCGAGTACGTGGCCGCGGTCTCCAAGCCCTTCGTGTTCAGTTGGAACACACTGGAGCGCAAGGACACCAAGCCCGTCTACCCGGACGGTACGTACACGATCACGGCCTCGGCCTGCAATCCCTCCGGCCAGTCGCTGGGCAACGCCACGGTCAGCGTGACCATCAACAACAGCGTCAGCGGCTTCGATGCCCCCAGCAGCGTGCGGCTGCGCATGGACTACAAGCGCGGCAAGGAATTCACCTACGAGGTGGAGGGGCGCCGCGACGTGGTTCTCAAGAAGGACAACCCCCTGCTCGAGCCGATCGCCAAGGAACTCAACATCACGCTGAAGGCCGAGTACGTGGATCACTCGATGACCACCAGCAGCGGCGGCCCGGCGCTGATCCGCAAGCGCCCGGTGCAGGGCTGGACCCAGATCGGCAAGGATACCAAGAACATCTCCGGCCTGGGCAAGATCTACACGATGTCGGTTCAGCCAACCGGCGCGATTGACCCCAAGCACAAGGGGGACCCGAACTTCCCGCTGGGCGGGCTGACCATGACGCTGCCCGACCGTGACCTGCGGGTGGGCGACACCTGGTCGGGCGACCTGTGGCTGATGCTCGACCCCGCCGCCGACCGCCGCCACAAGGTGCGGGCCCAGAACCGCCTGGACGGCTTCCAGTGGCTGGGCGGCTTCAAGGTCGCGCGCGTCATCAGCACCTTCTCGGAGAAGGGCACGGACCTGTGCATCCATTTCAAGAATGGCCAGGCCTGCCTGCAGACCAGCTTCAAGGGCACCCGCTACAGCTACTTCGCCTACGAGCTGGGGCGCTTCGTCGGCATCGAGGACACCATCGAGCATGAGTACGACGTGGACGTGGCTCAGGTGTCGGCGGCGCTGGCGGGCAGCGGCTATGGCACGGGCATGGGGATGCCCGGCATGCCGGGCGGCGACGGCATGGGTATGCCCGGAATGCCGGGGATGCCCGGAGCACCCGGGATGCCCGGCGAGCCCGGCATGATGCCTGGAGCCCCGGGGATGCCGGGAATGCCGGGAGCGCCGGGCATGCCCGCCGCCCCGGGAATGCCGGCGGCGCCCGGAATGCCAGGAATGCCTGGAGCACCCGGAATGCCCGGAGCACCGGGGATGCCGGGCGAGCCCGGCATGATGCCTGGCGGCATGCCGGGGATGGGGATGCCCGGGATGGGCGGGTACCAGCAGGCCATGCCCACCAAGATCAAGGCGAACGGGACCGTCACGCTGACCGTGATGGAGAGCAAGTGACGGTCGGCGCCGGCCACGGAGACGGACGGCGAGCATGAATCATCTGGCACACAACGGGGGCCGCTATCTGGCGGCCCCCTGCTGCGTTCTGCTGCTGGTGGCTCTGGCCATGGCGGTACCGGCACAGGCGGAGATTGCCCTCCGCTTCGCTGCCTGGCATGACACCGGCGGACACTCCCTCCGCGGCATCACGGACCTACTCGACGGGTTCCAAGCCCGCAACCCGAACGTGCGCGTGAACTACAACGCCGAGGACTGGGCGCAGGCGCGCATCCGACTCAAGTACTGGTTCGGTTCTCACAGCCAGTACGCTCCCGACGTGACGATCCTCCCCGATGTCTGGCTCGCGGCCTACGCCGACCAGTTGGTGCCACTGGAGGGAGTCCTCAAGGACAAGGAGACTTCGGGGCTGGTGCCCGCGGTGTTGAACCGCTGCCGCGTTAGCGGCCGGCTGGTCGGGATCCCGTGGATCGTCCGTTCCCGGGCCCTGTACTACCGCACGGACCTGCTCGAAGCCGCCAAACTCAAGCCGCCAAAGACACTGGTGGAACTGCAGGCCGCAGCCACGGCGCTCACGAAGACCCCTGACGCCTACGGGCTGGGGCTGCCGGGCCGACCGGGAGGCGGGGTGCTCGAAGCGTTTCTCGACTTGCTGGCGGCCCACGGTGGCCAACCCCTCGACAAGGACGGCAAGCTCCAACTCCAGAGCAAAGAGGCCGAGGCCGCCCTGGCGTTCTGGCAGGCGCTGCACCGGGAGCGTGTGCTGGAGCCCGAGGTGCTGAGCTGGGGCGAACTGGAGTTGCAGGAGGCGTTCGCGCGGGGCCAACTCGCCGTGCTCATCGCCGGCCCGGAGTTACACCAGCGGCTGCGCAAGGTGGCGCCGGCCCTGAAGTTCGGCGTCACGGCCCTGCCCACCGGCGGTGACCCGGCCCTGCCCATTTCCGTCGAGGTGCTGGTCGCGCTGCGCAACACGCAACAGCCCGAAGCCACGACGCGCTTCCTGCGCTTCATGGCCTGCGACGAGGCCCAGCGCGCCATGACGCTGATGGGGGGCTTGCCGGTGGCCGAGGCATACTACCAGCGGGTGCGGGGGGATGTGGATGTGGCGCCCTTCGTGACCGGGCTGGAGCGGGCGCGGGGCCTCCCGATGGCGCAGGCCGAACCCGCTGCCCGCATCGTCGAACGTGCCCTGTGGCTGTGTCTCAGCGGGCGAGCCACGCCCGCAGAGGCCCTCAAGATCTCGAGTGATGAGGAGGACCGCCGGATCTTCTGACCCCACGCAGGCCCGCCGGTCCCCCGGCGGGCATGTTGACCCTGTGCGCCGGAGGACCGGCGCACCTACGCGTCCAGGACGAGCCTCTCCCCCGTGTCGAGCGCCCAGAAGCACACCGCGCCGTCCACGAGGGCCGCGCACGTCGGCCGTGCCAGCCGCTCTTCCTTCGCCAGCGGATACGTGGGCGTGCCGGGGTTGAGGTGCGTGAGTGAGCCGTGATGCCCGACCGTGGGCACGTGCAGGTGTGCGGTCAGAAGGTAGTCCACCCCCCACGTCTGCGCCAACTCGATCGTCTTCTCGAGCGGCTCGCGGTGGCCGTGGGTCACGAGCAGCCGCGTGCCTTCGATCTGCGCGTAAGCATAGGGGGCCTGGATCGGGGCGTTCACGAACAGGGCATCCACCTCGGAGTCGCCGTTGCCCTGGGCGATGAGTAGCGGCACGGGGCAATCATTGAGGGCCGCCGCCAGCTGGCGCGGGTTATAGCCAGGCGCCGGGTCGAAGCGCGGCCCGTGATAGAGCAGGTCGCCACAGTGCACGATCAGGTCGCTGTCGTGCAGGAACTCCCAGGCGCGGCGCCAGCCGTCGAGGTTGCCGTGGGTGTCGGCGACGATCCCGATCTTCATGTCGTCCACCTCCGCGCGCGATTTCGCTGAGGCGCCGGAGGACTCCTGCGTCGGGGCAGGTTGGCGGGGGCCGCATGGGGAAGCCGGGCGTCACACGAGAGAGTGAGGGCGCAGACCATGGCTGACGACGTTGTGATCCGTCCCGCGCGGGAAGACGACCTGGACGCCGTGTGCGAACTGGCCGAGTTGGCCTGGCAGCCCATCTACGCCGAATTCCGGCGACGGCTCGGAGATGACCTGGACAGCCGCCTGCGCCCGCAGGTCAAGGGGCTGAAGGAAGCGCAGGTGCGCCAGGCCTTCGCCCAGCATCCCGAGTGCATGATCGTCAGCGAGATCGCCGGACGCATCGCCGCTTTCGCGACGTTCTTCGTCGTGGACCCGGAGAAGAAGATCGGCGAGATCGGCAACAACGCCGTGCATCCGGACTTCCAGGGCCGGGGCCTGGCCCGCAAGCAGTACGAGCGCATCTTTGAGGAGTTGCGCAAGCTCGGGATGGAGTACGTCCGCGTCACCACTGGCCTCGACGACGCGCATGCCCCGGCGCGCCGGGCCTATGAGGCGGTGGGGTTCGACCGGAACCTGCCGCAGTTGACGTACTACCGGGAGCTGTGAGGCCCTCGGACGCCGTGCCCCATTCGCAGGTCCGGCCTCGTCCTGAGGGGAAACGCTGCCCTGCCCGTCACGAAAGGACACGATGACCCATGCGCAAGATCGCCTTCCTCGGCGCCGGCAGCGGCTTTGGCCAGCGGCTATGCAACGACATCCTCGCCCACGAGGCGCTGCAGGACTGCCACATCGCCCTTGTGGACATTGACGAGCGGCGGCTAGGGGCGGTCACGGACTGCGTCGAGCAGCTCATCGAGAAGCACGACCTCCCCGCCACGGTCGAGGCCACGACCGACCGCGAGGAGGTCCTCGAGGCCGCCGACTATGTCATCATCGCTGTCGCCATCGGCGGCCCGGCGTATGATGGCGTGCCCTACTACCACGAGATCAACATCCCGGCCAAGTACGGCGTCTACGGGGAGGTCGCCGATACGGTGGGCCCGGGTGGCGTGTTCCGCACGCTGCGCTCGGCCCCGGAGATGATGCGCATCGCGCAGGACGTCCACCGCCTGTGCCCCGACGCGCTGATCCTCAACTACACCAACCCGATGGCGGCCATCACGTGGGTGATGAACGAGGCGGCGCCGGTCAACCTCGTGGGCCTGTGCCATTCGGTGCAGGGCACGGCCGGGCAACTGGCCGGCTACATGGACGTGCCCTATGCCGAACTGCGCTACTGGGTCGCGGGCATCAACCACATGTCGTGGTTCCTGGAACTCAAGCGGGCGCGGACGCGGCAGTCGCCCGAGCAGGACATGTACCCGCGCCTGCGCCAGGCCATGGACGACCCGGAGATCTGGAAGAAGGATCCGGTGCGCTTTGAGATCTTCCGCCACTTCGACTACTTCGTCACCGAATCCACGCGCCACATGTCCGAGTATGTACCCTACTTCCGCAAGAGCCGGGAACTGATGGAGAAGTTCAGCCTCAACCTGCGCGAGCCCAACGAGACGGCCGTGGATCGCCGCTGGGACTGGCTGCAAGATATCAAGAAGCAACTCATGGAGAGCGAGGACCACCAACTGAAGTCGTCGGGGGAATACGCCTCGCACATCATCCACGCCATCGAGACCAACGAGCCGTTCCGCTTCAACGGCAATGTGATCAACGGGGGACTGATCAGCAACCTGCCGCCTGAATGCTGCGTCGAGGTGCCCTGTCTGGTGGATGGCACGGGCGTGCGGCCGTGCCAGGTCGGCGCGCTGCCGACGCACCTGGCCGCCCTGAACATGAGCAACGTGGCCGTGCAGAAACTCATGGTTGAGGCGTGCCTGCAGAGGAGCCGCGAGAAGGCCTACTACGCCACCGCGCTGGACCCGCTCACGGCCGGGCAGTGCGATCTCGACCAGATCCGTGCCATGTTCGACGAGATGTGGGAAGCGGAGCAGCCGTGGCTGGGAGAGTACGACTGATGAAGCGACTTTTCTGGCTGATGGCCCTGCTGCCGACCCTTGCGGCGGCGCAGGTGAAGTGGGACTTCGAGGACGGGAAGCTGACGTGGCGGCCGCGTTCGGCGGGCGTCAAGGTCGAGTTGACGACCGACGCGAAGACCCCGCACGGGAAGGCCGCCCTGCACGTCTCCGGCCGGCAGGAGGATGGGTGGAACTACGCCATTTCCGACACCCACCCCATGACCGTCGGGCAGGCCTACCGCCTCTCGCTCTGGATGTGCGTCGCCGACCTGCCGGACGGTACGCAAGCCCCCAGCGTCAAGTGCGAGTTCGTCCCCGCCGATGGCCAGGGGCAGATCGGGCGGGTGACGACGGAGCCGTATGACACCCGCAAGCCGGGCGAGTGGCAGAAGCTGACCCTCGAGTTCCGCGCCCCGGAGCGCACCGGCAGCTTCTGGCTGGCGATCGAGAAGGGCGGCAACACGCCCATGGCCATTGACCTGCTCCTCGATGAGGTCATTGTCGAGCCGATCAAAGAGCTGACCATCGTCGAGAAGTACGCCCTCGACCCGCTGCCCAAGCCGCTGCAGGAGCGCGCGGGCGTCCACCCGCGCCTGTATCTCGACGCCGCGCGGGTGGCCAAGCTGCGCGAGGCGGTGAAGACCACGCACGCGGCGCAGTGGCAGAAGCTGCAGACGCTCGCGGATCGCCTCGCCAAAAATGGCCCGCCGGCGTACATCGAGCGCGACAAGTACAGCGGCGATGAGCAACTGTGGCAGCGTGAGGTCGGCAACGCCATGCCCACGCTGGCGCTGGCGTGGCTCATCACGCGCGACAAGCAGTACCTGGACTCGGCGCGGGCGTGGGCGCTGGCCTCATGCGGCTATACGACCTGGGGCCTGGGCCGCATTGATGGCATGGACCTGGCGACCGGGCACCAGCTCTTCGGCCTTGGCATCGTCTATGACTGGTGCTATGCCGACCTGGGCGACGAAGCGCGCAAGACCATCCGGGACACGCTGCAGAAGCGCGCGGGTTACATGTACGAGGCAGCCGCTTCGGGGAACGCCTGGTGGGGCAAGTCGTACCTGCAGAACCACCTGTGGGTTAACGTGTGCGGGATGGCCGTGGCGGGGTTGGCGGCCTATGACGAGCTGCCCGAGGCGACGCGCTGGGTCGGCCTGCCGCTGGACAAGTTCCAGCGCACGATGGAGACCTTCGGCCCCGACGGCGCGAGCCACGAGGGCGTCGGCTACTGGCAGTACGGCGTGGAGTACATGCTCAAGTTCATGGCGCTGGCCAAGGACTTGCTGGAATGCGATCTGTACGGCGGCGAATGGTGGAAGAACACGGCGTACTACGCGCTGTATTTGCAGCTCCCCCGCGCCGCGTGGACGAGCCGCAACAACATCGTGGACCTCGCCGACTGCCCGCGCGGCAACTGGTACGGGCCCGAGTACATGCTGTGGCATCTCGCGCGTGCCTTCCAGAACCCCTACGCGCAGTGGCAGGCCGAAGCCGAGTTCGCCGCCAACATCACCGCCGCCGGCGCACCGTGGTTGAACCTGCTGTGGTACGACCCGGCGACTGTGGCGAAGCCTCCGGACGACCTCCCGACGCTGCGGCACTTCGAGGACATGGGCATCGTGTCCGCGCGGTCGGACTGGTCGGGCAGCGAGTCGCTGCTCGTGTTCAAGTGCGGGCCGTTCCTGGGGCACGAGGCCGTCAAGAAGCTGAGCTACGACGCGGGTGGCGGGCATGTGCATCCCGACGCCGGCCACTTCCTGCTGTTCGGCGACGGCGAGTGGCTCATCCGGGACGACGGGTACGCCAGCAAGTGGACCGGGCAGCACAACACGCTGCTCGTGGACGGGCAGGGCCAGACGGGCGAGGGGCAGCACTGGTTCAACGGCGGCGTGACGCTGCGGCAGAAGGAGCAGGCGACGGTTCTGCAGGCCGAGTCGTCACCCGAGGCGGACCACATCGTCGGCGATGCGCGCCCGGCCTATCCCGACAGGCTCGGCCTCAAGCGCTACGTGCGCCACCTGATCTTCCTCAAGCCCGACGTGCTGATCGTGCTGGACGACATCGAGTGCGACCAGCCGCGCGCGCTCGAACTGCGCTTCCACCCCGAACAGCAGGAGGCGCAACAGACGGGCAGCGCGTTTGTGTGCAAGGGCAAGACGGCGGCGTTACGGGTCGAGCCGCTCATGCTGGACGGCGTGCAACTCAGCGGCGAGATCGTGAAGGGCGAGAGCCGCTCGGGCGGGGAACTGCCGATGTTCACCATTCGCCTGCAGACGCAGAAGAACCGCTGGCGCAACGCGACGGCCTTCAGTTGGTCGGCCGCCGACCAGACGCCCGTGCCGGTGACGCTCCAGGCCGACGGGGACGAGTGGTTCTTCATCGCCTTCAACAAGTCCGTCGGGTTCGACTGGAGCAAGCAAGAGGTCATCATACCGAAGGGATGAGCCGCATGAGCAAGAGTCTGTGGGAGCCGGATTTCGAGCGGGTGCGTAAGGTCGTGTTGCGCGAGGGCGAGCCGGATCGGGTCCCCTTCTTCGAGTTGTTCCACGATGCCGAGATCATGGTCGCGGTCATGGGCCGCCCGGCACCGGCCGACCCGGACGCCTACCGCCAGTGGCGCCTGGAGTTCTTCACGAAGCTTCACTATGACTACATGAACGCGTACCACACGGTCAGCTTCCCCGATGTGCCCACGCTCGTCTCCGAGGACACGGAGGTTGAGCAGAGCCGCGGGAAGCGCGGCTGGGAGGACGAGCACAACGGGCCCATCGGCAGTTGGGACGACTTCGAGCGCTACACGTGGCCGACCGTCAGCGACGCCAACTTCGCGGACATCGAGGCCTGTGCGAACATCCTGCCCGACGGCATGAAGGTCACCGTCACGCTGCCCGGCGGCGTGCTCGAGAATCTGATCCGCCTCATCGGCTTCGAGCCGCTCTGTTATGCGCTCATCGAGCAGCCCGACCTCGTGCAGGCCGTCGTGGACAAGATCGGCGAGACTGAGCTGAGGATGTACGAGGTGCTTTGCCAATTCGACCACGTCGGCCTCGTGTGGCTCAACGACGACCTCGGCTTCAAGACCCAGACGATGATCGGCCCGAACTACCTGCGCCAGTACGTCTTCCCGTGGCACCAGCGCCTCGTCGCGTACGCCCACGAGCACGGCAAGCCGGTCGTGCTGCACGCCTGCGGCAACTTGCGTGAGGTCTACGAAGACCTCATCGAGTTCTGCCGCTTCGACGCCAAGCACTCCTTCGAGGATGTCATCCAGCCGGTCGCGGAGTTCAAGCGACAGTACGGCGACCGCATCGCCGCGATGGGCGGGATTGACGTGGGCGCGCTGGCCCGCCTGGATGAAACGCAACTGCGGCAGTACGTGCGCCAGGTGATCGAGGCGACGGCGCCGGGCGGCGGCTATGCGCTGGGCTCGGGCAACACGCTGGCCAACTACATCCCCGTCGGCAACTTCCTGGCGATGCTGGACGAGGGCCGAAAGGTCGGAGTGTACAGCTAAGAGGGAAGACGGAAGAGTGAAGAAGGAAGAAATGACATGGCACTCCCCAACTCCGACCGCAACACCCTCCGCGCCCTCGCCGGGCGCCTCGCTGAGATCGCTTCCCTGCCCGTGCAGCAGGAACTGGATCGGCAGTGGCGCGACCTCAACGGCCTCCGGCCCACGCGCCCGCTCGTGCGCATCTTCCAGATCCCCTGGCACGAGTTCGCGGGCGAGGAGGAACTGAAGCTCACCTGCGAAGACCCATGGGCACGCGGCCTGGAGAACGGCCTGCGCATGACACTCTACCAGTGGGACCACATGCGCGACGACCTCGTGCTCGAGCCCGTCATGCGCTGCGGGCTGGCCATCCGCGACACCGGCTTCGGCATCAGCGAGATCTCCGATGTCAACGATTCGAGCGGCGAGCGGAGTCGGCGCTTCCACGACCAGATCAAGACGCTCGACGACGTGCAGAAGATCAAGCTGCCCGAGGTCACACATGACGAGGCGGCGACGGAGCGCGGCTTCGCGCAACTCAGCGAACTGTTCGATGGCATCATGCCCGTGCAGAAGCGCGGTACGAGCCACTTCTGGTTCGCTCCGTGGGACTCGCTCATCACGTGGTACGGCGTCACGACGGCCCTGCTGGACATGGCCCTGCAACCCGAGTTGGTCAATGCCGCCATCGGCCGCCTGGTCGAGGCGTGGCTGCACCGGCTCGACCAGTACGAAGCCCTGAACCTGCTCGCCCTGCCGGACGCGGGATCGGGGGTCGGTTCCGGCGGCCTGGGCACGACGGACGACTTGCCGCAGCCGGACTGCGACCCGGCGCATGTGCGGCCCGTGGACCTCTGGGGCTGCGCCGCTCCGCAGATCTTCTCGGAGATCTCCCCGGCGATGCACTGGGAGTTCTCGCTCCAGCACGAGATGGCGTGGCTGCAGCGCTGGGGGCTCATCTACTACGGCTGCTGCGAGCCGCTGCACACGAAGGTGGACATGCTGCGGCAGATCCCCAACCTGCGCAAGATCTCGTGCAGCCCCAAATGCGACAAGGCCATCATGGCCGAGCAGTGCGGCACGGACTATGTCATCTCGCTCAAGCCCAACCCGGCGATCTTCGCGGGCAGCTACTGGGACCCGGACGTCGCGCGGCGGGAGATCCGCGAGGACCTCGAGAAGCTCAAGGGCTGCGTGGTCGAGATCGTGCTCAAGGACATCAGCACGGTCAGCTTCGAGCCGCAGAGGCTGTGGCTCTGGGCGCAGATCGCGCGCGAAGAGGCGGAGCGGTTTGCATCCGCGTAGGCCCGCCGGTCCCCCGGAGGGCATGCGCGCGGACGACCTGTGCGCCGGAGGACCGGCGCACCTACGCGACAATGGGAGACAGCCGATGAAAGCCATCATGGTGATGTTCGACTCGCTGAACCGCCGCATGTTGTCGCCGTACGGTTGTGACTGGGTGATGACGCCCAACTTCGAGCGCCTCGCCAATCACGGCGTGACCTTTGATACGAGCTACGTCGGCTCGATGCCCTGTATGCCGGCGCGGCGGGAGCTGCACACGGGGCGCTACAACTTCCTGCACCGGAGCTGGGGGCCGCTGGAGCCGTTCGACGATTCGGCCCCGCGGCTGCTGGACCGCGCCGGCGTGAAGACGCACCTCATCAGCGACCACTACCACTACTGGGAAGAGGGCGGGTGCAACTACCACACGCGCTACTCGTCGTGGGACATCATCCGCGGGCAGGAGGGCGACCCGTGGCGGCCGGAGATGGGACTGCCCGTCCCCGACAGCCGCAACAATCAGATCCGCGGCGGCAGCGCCTGGGCCATGCAGGACTGGGCCAACCGCGCGTACATGGCCCGCGAGGAGGACCAGCCCCAGCCGACGACCTTCCGCCATGGCGAGGAGTTCCTCCACGCGAATCACGACCAGGACAACTGGTTCCTCCACCTGGAGACGTTCGACCCACACGAGCCGTACTTCTCGCCCGAGCGCTTCCAGGAGATGTACCAGGAGTATCTGCAGGACCGGCACTGGGACTGGCCGCCGTACCGGCAGGTGCAGGAGACGCCCGAGGACGTGCGGCACATGCGCGCGATGAGCGCGGCGCTGCACAGCATGTGCGACTGCTACCTCGGCCGCATTCTCGACCTGATGGACGAGTACAAGTTGTGGGAAGACACGCTGCTGATCGTCAACACCGACCACGGGTTTCTGCTGGGCGAACACGACTGGTGGGCCAAGTGCTGCCAGCCGTTCTACAACGAGATCGCCAATAACCCGCTGTTCATCTGGGATCCGCGGTCAGGGAAGCAGGGCGAGCGACGACAGAGCCTGGTGCAGACCATTGACCTGCCGGCGACGCTGCTGGAGTACTTCGGGGTGGAGCGCCCGCCGGACATGCAGGGCGTGCCGCTGAAGGATACGGTCGCCACGGACAAGCCGGTGCGCGAGGCGGGGCTGTACGGGCTCTTCGGGGCGCATGTGAACTGCACCGACGGCCGGTACACGTACATGCGGGCGAACATCACGCCGGACAACAAGCCGCTGTACGAGTACACGCTAATGCCCACGCACATGCGCGAGGCGTTCAGCACCGAGGAGTTGGCGGACATCCAACTGCAGGAGCCGTTCCGCTTCACGAAGGGCTGCCGGACGATGAAGATCGCGGGCCGCTCGTGGCGCAACGCGGCCGACTTCGGCACGATGCTCTTCGATGTGCAGAGTGACCCGCAGCAGGAGCAGGCCCTCGACGACCCGGCGGCCGAGCAGATGATGACGGAGCACCTGAAGCGGCTGATGCGCGACAACGACGCCCCGGTGGAGCAGTACGAGCGGCTGGGCTTGACGTAGCCTTCGGCTTCCGGGAGGTCACAAGCGGCTCGGCGGCGAATGGGCATAAAACCCTCAAATACTGGGGAAAAAGAGATAACAACAACCAGTCAGGGGCGGGGCTCCGTTGTGGAGCCCCCGGTTCCCGACCCTGAGGAGGAGTACAGATGGCCGATCCCCTGAGAATCGTTGTCGTCGGTGGCGTGGCCGCCGGGCC
>CAZZDO010000056.1:0-17791 GCA_964653205.1 uncultured Armatimonadia bacterium
GCAATCCCTGCTTGACGCGGAGTCGCGATTCGTGGTACTGTTCGCGACGAGGGGCCGCTTGGGGTCGGGAGTAGTGAGCTGTTCTCGACCTGTCGTCGTGTCGCCCGGATCAGGCTAGGAGGTTTCCGTACATGCCGAAAGGCACAGTCAAATGGTTCAATGACACAAAGGGCTATGGGTTCATCGCGCAGGATGGCGGGGAGGATGTCTTCGTACATTACTCCGCGATCTCGGGCGAGGGGTATCGCACGCTGGCCGAAGGCTCCCGCGTGGAGTTCGAGGTCGAGAGCAGTGGCAAGGGCCCAAGGGCTACCAACGTGGTAGTCGTCGAAGCTGCGCCGGAAGCCGATTCCTGGTAGACCTGCTCGTCTTCCCAGTATCGTAGTTTCCGCAGAAGGTGGCCACGTCCATCGGACCGTGTGGCGCACCCTTCTCGCGTGCAGTCTCCGTTAGCTCGGACCAGCAGGCCGCGCCTCCTTAGAGCGCGGCCTGTAGCGGTTCTGCTGGCCGCACCGTTGAGCGCCTTCTGGCCGGCGGGGGCCTACTCCCCCATGACCTTCAGAACCACGCGCTTGCGCCGCCGCCCGTCGAATTCGGCGTAGTACACCTGCTGCCAGGGCCCCAGATCCAGCCGCCCGCCCGTGATGGGCAGAATCACCTGATGGTGGACCAGCAGGCTCTTCAGATGCGCGTCGCCGTTGTCCTCACCGGTGCGGTGGTGCTGGTAGTCGGGGTTGTACGGCGCCAGCCGTTCCAGCATCTCGTCCAGATCGGCGATGATGCCGCTCTCCGCGTCGTTGACGTACACCCCTGCCGTGATGTGCATCGCCGAGACCAGTACCATCCCCTCGGTGATGCCGCTCTCGTTCACCGCCTCCTGCACCTCGGCGGTGATGTTCAGGTACTCGCGCGCCCGACGCGTGTTGAACCACAGGTACTTGGTGTGGGTCGGCATGGCCTTCTCCCTCCCGACGTCACCGTCCGGGATGTGACAACAGGCCGACCCCGCTGGCGAGATCGGCCTGTTCACGACTGCACCTCAAAGGGCGTCCGCCCCCCGTCTAGCCTCCCTGGCGTCCGGCCATCACGTCCTCGATGGTCACCAGCAACGACGCCAGGCGGAACGGCTTGCTCAAGCACCGGTCCACGCCCTGGTCCATCAGCTCACCAAAGAGCTGCTCATCGGCCAGCCCAGTGATCATGATGATCGCCGGCGACTTGCCCGCTTCGTGCAGGTGGCGCAGGATCTCGCGCCCCCCGCCGCCGGGCATCAGGTAGTCGGAGATGATCAGGTCGAAGTCACGGGCCTGCAGCAGCGCCAGCGTCCCTGCCGTGTCCTCCGCGATCGCGACATCGTATTCTTTCATCTCCAGCAACGACTTCAGCGTGCCGCGGATGGACTCATCATCCTCGGCCAGCAGCACTCTGCACTTCGTGCCCGAATCAGCCTCCGCCACGGTAAGGTCCTCCTGTCATTCAGAGCGAAGCTCGTCGAGGTTCGCCCACACCTTCTCAAAGCAAGCGATGATGTCGTTCACGTCCTCGTCGGTCATCTTCTCGTTGACCGACACCTGCAGCAGATCGTCGAGGATGCGCTCGGTCTGCGGGCACTCGCCCCGCTCGTAGCGCACCTCCTGCCCCGCCGGCTGCAGGGAGAAGGGGTAGGTCGAGTCGCCGTAGATTCTCTTCTGGCGCAGCAGGTCATACATGAAGATCGGCTGGCCGATGTAGTGGGCCCCACACGGCGCCCCCTCGGCGCTGAGCGCCTGCGCCAGCTTGCTCGTGGCAATCCCCAGCTTCTCCTGGTCCACCAGCAGCGGCAGGAACCAGTACGTGTGCTTGCCGCCCTCGGACACGCCCGGCACTTGCAGGCCCTCGAAGTCCCCGACCGCCGCGCAGATCATGTCGCCGATCTCGTTGCGCCGCGCCGTGACCCAGTCCACCTTGCCGATCTGCGCGGACAGCACCGCGGCCTGCAGTTCGGTCATGCGGTAGCACATGCCGAACATCACGTAATCGCGCTCGGACTGGCCGTAGTTAGGCCAGCCCTTGTTCGCAAACAGCACGGCACGCTCGCCCAGGGCGTCGTCATTCGTCACCGTCATCCCGCCGTCGCCGGTGCTGATGTGCTTGGACTGCTGTAGTGAGAACGTTCCCATGTGGCCAATGGTGCCCACGTGCCTGCCTTTGTACAGCGTTCCGTAGGCCTGCGAGCAGTCTTCGATCACCTTCAGATTGTACTTCTCCGCCAACGCCATGATCGGGTCCATGTCGGTGGCGTTGCCGCACAGGTGCACCGGGATGATGGCTTTCGTGCGCTCGGTGATGCGCCGCTCGACATCCGCGGCGTCCAGGCCGATGTTGTCGCGCCGCAGGTCGCCGAACACGGGAATGCAGTTCTGGGCGAGAATGGGGATGACCGTCCCCATGTCGGTGATCGGGCCGGTGATGATCTCATCGCCCGGGTTGGGGTTGATGGCCCCGACCGCGACATGGATGGCGGCCGTCCCCGACGTGGACACCGTGCAGTGCTTGACGCCCAGATGCTCGGCCCACTGCTGCTCGACTTGAGGCACGAACTTCCCGCCCGAGCGGTTGAGCATCCCGCTCTCGATGACTTCCGCCAGGTTCGCGAGTTCTTCCGCACCGAAGGTCCGCCCCCGGGCATCGCCCACGCTCGGATAGGGCTTGCCCGTCCGGATGGGGGTGCCACCGTTCACTGCCAGGTTTGCCACTGCCGACGCCTCCTTGGATCAACACTGCGACGGGCCGTGCTTCGCCGCTTCCACTCCAGCCACCTCCGCCGCCTCAGAACACCGTGTAGTACCGCCCCGAGATCGAGTTTTCATAGAACAGGCTGATGATCGGCCAGCCCACCCCGGCGAAGATGTAGTGCCCCACCACCAGCCCGATGAACAGCGGAATGAGCCGCCGGAACGACCCGATGCCCCCGATCTTCAAGAGCAGCCACTTGATGACGAACACCAGCAGGAACGGGAACCACAGCGACGTGGAGGGCCCATAGGCCAGGGCCACGATGTAGCCGAGGGGATGCAGCGGGAAGCGCAGCCAGATCGTCCGCGCCACCGCCAGGCCCACGGCGAACAGCCCCCCGCCGAGGGCCCAGCCCGTGCGCGCCGCGTCGGGCCCGGCGGGGTGCTCGATGCGGTTCACCATGTCGTTGAACGCGCCCACGGTGTCGTTCGTGCGCCAGTCGGCGTTGCGCGGGTTGCCCTCCAGCACGTTCAGCCCGATGCCGTAGAAGGTGGTGAAGTGCCCCCAGAAGGCGAAGATCATCCCGCACACAAACAGCAGCACCATCGCGCCCGCCAGCGTCCGCCGCCGGATCTGCCCCAGCTTCGCGATCTGCATCACGTCGCTCTGGTAGGCCGTCATGATCTGCGTGGGGTGGAAGCGCGACAGGAAGGACATGATCTCCATCACGACGATGGACGGTGCGCCGCCGAGGCGCAGCATCCCGCGCGGGCCGAGCGCGTTGATGATGAGCACCTGCGGGAGGCGGTACGGGTACACGAAGTCATCCGGGATGCCGGCCTCGGCGCGCACGCGCCCGTAGGTGAAGCCGAAGCACAGCACGATCAGCCAGAAGGGCAGGGCCAACTGCCAGGCCATGCCCGCCAGCGACGTCCAGGCCAGGAAGAAGACGGTCCCGGCCCCCAGCCCCACCAGCGCCCAGCGGTACGGCAGCGCCTGGTCGCTGTCATCCACGGTCGCGTCACCCATGCCCTTGCGCCACACGTTGCGCAGGTGCCCTCGGGCCGCCCACAGCCCGAACAGCGCCAGTGCCACATAGCCCCCCGCGCTCTGCTCCTGCCAGTACGGATAGCCCGGCGGCTCATAGCCGGTCACGCGGCCCAGTACGCCCGCGAACTTCGCCGCGAAGGTGAAGATGACGACGCTGGCCAGCAGTTCCTGGGACACGAGGTAGCCAAAGCCGATGCGGCCGGGGTACATGGACAGGATCATCGGCCGCATGGCGTCCCACGGGCGCTCGGTGAAGAGGTAGTCCAGGCTGGTATCCTGCTTGATGGATGGGATGGCCGGGTTGAACGCCTGCGCGATGTTCAGCGCGTTGTACAGCAGCGCCAGGCTGATCCCGATCCAGGCCAGCGGGTTGCCGAAGAAGTTGGCCAGCATCCCGTGGCCGCGATGCGGGTCCACCATCTCCATCGGCAACTGCACCAGCGGGTACGGCAGACGTTCGCCGTCAGACCACTGCCGCGCCATGATCGTCATCAGCGACAGCGTGGTGACGAACAGGAACACGAAGAAGAGCAGCCACAGGCCCAGCGGTTTGAGCCACACGCCCCAGGGCACGGCCGGGCTTGGGCCGCCCTCATACATGGCCTGGACTCGCTGGACGTCCTCGGGCGCAAACCATGAGGGGATATGCTGGGTGTATTCGGCGAAGTGGTTCTCGGGCGT
This sequence comes from uncultured Armatimonadia bacterium, assembly GCA_964653205.1. GTDB lineage: Bacteria > Armatimonadota > Zipacnadia > Zipacnadales > UBA11051 > JAJFUB01. Next base: position 4,447 of record CAZZDO010000056.1, read on the forward strand.
GGCGTAGTACTGCAGCACGGTCAGCCGCGGCAGGAAGCTGCGGATGCCGTAGGTGGCGCAGAAGGGCACGCTGACGAGCATCAGGGCGTAGACGGTGAGGATTTCGCGGCGGCCGAGGGCCAGGGGGCGCGCCACCCGCCGCACCAACGGGGTGAACGCCGCCATGAGCGCCAGCACGAGCACCGCCGGCACCGGCGGGATGCCGCTGGCGATGTAGCGGCCGATGATCAACTCGATGCGACTCACCGCGAGATTGACCAGGAAGACGATGAGAACGGCAAGCACCACGGCGCGCGCGGTAACGCCCGAGCCCGCGGGAGCGTCGGCGACGGGTTCAGGGCGTTGCTGTGCCAGACTCATGCGGGGGTATACTTTCGGGAATGCTGCGGCCGTGAGACCGGTCGGGCCGGGCCGGTTCGCATCATTCGTCGTCGGGGCGGCGGATTCCTCGCCGGGTCAGGGCCCGGCTGCCTCACCCCCGGGCCCGGAAGCCCGGGGGCGAGGCGGCTGTGGTCAGCGCTGCTTCATCGTCTCGGCGAAGCGGTCAATGTCAGTCACGGTGGTGTTGGCCAGGTTGGCCCAGTGCAAGACCGGGTAGGACAGCCGGATGAAGTTCTCCGTCAAGAAGAGGTACCCGTATTGTCCGGACCCGATCCCGTGGCTGTTCTTGGCCAGGAACAGCCCCTCGGCCTTGGTGCCGGACTTGCCGAAGCCAAAGACGAGGAACTCATGGGCGCCGTCGTAGTAGGCGTCCCAGCGCGTCTGCTCGGCGGGCCTCAGCTTCTGCCCGCCGTCAATCTTGGCATGCAGGTCCATGGGATAGCCGGGTGGGATGAAGAGTTTGACGCCGTCCCACAGCGGGCCGCCGCCGCCGGTCGGCCAGGCGACGCCCAGCGACACGGGCTTGTCGTCGCGGATGCGCTCCTTGATCTTGGCGATGACCTCGTCGGGATCACCGGTGACCCCGACGTCTCGCGCACGGATGTCAGGCAACGGCCCCGCCGGCGAAGTGTGGTCGCGGAAGTAGCCGATGGAACTCGGAGTCAACTGACCGGGCTGGCGGTGGGCCCAGTACTCCCACTCCACCGCCTCGTCGCGCGCATACGCGGCGGCACAGGGGTACTTGCCCGCCGCTTTCGGCCAGGACTCCGGGTCATACGGCCAGTAGGCCTCCGGGGGGTAGGCCTTGTCGGCGATCTGGAGCAGGTCAGCATCGCCGAACCCGCCGTCGCCGGACAGTTTGGGCGAGCCCCGATAGTCGCTGTTGTGCTTCATGGCGTGGTAGGTCAGCCACTCCTCGGACAGGTCCATCTCGGCGAGCTGCGCGGGGACGCCCCTGGCCATCATGCGCCTCTTGATCAGCGTCTCCACCACGGCCGTCGCGCCGTACACGTGGCACGTTCCCCGCCCCTGCTGATTGCGCACCGGGGTGACCCAGTCGCCCAGGTTCACGAAGTCACTCCAGGGCAGGTCGGCAACTGTCAGGGCGACGGTCTGAGGCGTGTCCGGTCCGGCCGACTGGTCGCCCCCCGGCTTGCTGCCCCTGTGCTTCTTGCGCTCCGCCAGGTAGTCGTCCAGCGGCATGAGCGGATAGCGTCGGCCGTCGTCGTAGACGACATACGGAATGCGCCCCTCCCGCACGGTGGTCCAGTTCTGGGCCTTCACCGGGCGCAGCGAGGCCACTGCGGCGGCCTGCTGCTGCGGGGTGGTGATGATCGCCGCGGCGGGACCGCAGCGTAGCGTCGCCGTCGGTTGGGCCATGGCAGGACCGAGGCAGAGCCACGTCAGCAAGGCCAGACCGCACAGCATGTACAGTATGCTCCTGGTGGTCATCTGTCGCTCCTCCTCAGTATTTGATCTCACAGCCGTTGACGGCGCTAAGGTAGTACCTCGTGCCCGTGGTATCCACTTGCACGATGATGTCGGCGTCGGCGTTGGTGCAGTTGAACCCGCCCCAGTCCAGGTCGAACTGCATACCCTTGAGAAGCAGCCCACCGATGTCGTAGGAGCGGTAGCTGGAACCGTAGTCGTTGAGGTCCGGCGGATGGTGTCCCTCCAGCCAGTACGGCGCCGCGCCCAGGTAGCAGTCCAGGTCCACCAGCCACAGCCCCTTGAGGCCCTGGCCGCCCATGCAGGGCTTGAACAGGCCGCGACCGTACGAGCCCTGCGCGGTCTTGAACACCAGCATCGGGGGCTCATCGGAATAGCGCTTGGCGGCCTCCTCCAACGAGTCCGTGCCGGCGCCCCCGTAGATCTCGACTTTGGTCACACTGGCCGGCGCCACTGCGCTGGTCCAGTGGCTCACGAGGTTGGTCTTGGACATCTGGGCGTAGGATTTGACCCAGTCGAACTTGGGCCTCATCTTGACTTCCGCCAGCACGTGGCCCTTCTTCCCGCGCGCCCGCAGCGTGAAGGGCGCCTTGCCCAGCGACAGCGGGGCGTCCAGCGCGTCAAGGTAGAGCGTGATCGCCCCGTTGACCGACACCCCGCGGGCGGGCGCCTCGTGCACCCAGGGGACCATTGACAGCCAGTTGGCCGCATCGCCCTCGAAGACGCAATCGAAGGTGATCGGGACCCGGTCGGTAGCGTCGTTGACGTGGTACGAGAAGTTGACCACATAGCAGCCGCGCTGCCTGGTGGACACGTTCAAGCACGCCAGGTCGGCGACGGGCGGGAGTTGCTCCGCGGTCGGGCGCGAGGCCCGCGACTCGGACGGCTCGGGTGTCGGCTCGCTGGTCCCGGGGCTGCCCAGAACCGGCGGCACGTAGTTGGTCATGACCTCCCCCAGCGGCAGCGGCTGGTCGGTGGCCCGTGGCTGGGTGACTGGCGCGTTCAGCATCAGCGTTCGGTAGAGGCCCCGGTCCTGCACAAGCGTCCCCGCCGGGGCGCTCCCGGCACGGCGGAGGTCGGTCATGGCCGTGCGCACCGTGTTGGCCTTGCCGGCGTCAATCCGTGTGTCAAGCGGCACGGCCTTCGGGCCCGCCAGCAGCATCAGTGGCCTGGGGGCGGTAACGGTGGTCTGGGGCCGGGTGGTCGTCGTCGTGGTTGTGGTGGGAGGTGCGGTCGTGCTTTTGGTCGTGAGGGTCGTCCCGCCGCCGGCGGGAGTGGCCGCGAGCGGAAAGCGCCAGCTTACGGTCACTTTCTGGGCGGAGAAGGGCCGGGCACTGGACCCGGCATCGAGGGCGAGGGCAATCTGCTCGACGTTGAGCGTGCCCGTGCCCTTCCAGGTGAGGACGAACGTCTTCTGTTGGGGGGAGCCGGCTGGTTGCACCGGCGCGGAACGAGGTGAGATGTCGAACTGAGCCGCCAGGGTGAGGGGCAGCGGGCGCACCAACAGGTTCGCCTGGGCCGCCTGCGCCGCGGCGAACTGGTACGTCACCTTCACCTCCATCTGGGTGGCCGAGAGAACCTTCGTCCCCCCGAGAGCCAGGATGCCTGCCGCGGGGCAGATGGTCGAGCCCAGCCAGCCCCCCAGCAGCACCACCAGTACAACCGTGCAGCGCCGTCGCATCATCGCGTCACCGCCTTTCGTGTTGTCCAGGTTGCGGGTATCCGTTGCGGGCGAAGCACTGTTCGCGCGTCGGCGGGGAGACTCCTGCCGGGTTGGGGGAACTGCGGAGCAGACGGCGACGTGGGTTCTCAGGGCCGGCTGGCGAACCGGATCTTCCAGTAGGGCCCATGGCGATGCAGGGAGTAGACCTGGACGACCGTGCCGGCGCGCTTCTGTACCACCACGGCCCGGTCGCCCTCCTGTCTCGTGTGGACGAACTGGAACTCGTCCAGACGAACGCTGCGACCGTACTCCCCGGCCTTGGCCGTCATCTCGGCCAGCGTCACCGACTGCCCCGACACCAGCGTCGCCATCTCATGGGGCCCAATGTCCCACTGCGCGTAGGCGGTGTCCCGGTCGCCGGCGTAGCTGGCCTTCAGCATCGTCCGCACCGCGTCAACCGGCGAGGTCGCCTGGTACGCCGTCTTGGGTGCAGCCGGTTGGGCAGACGCCGAGCCCTGCGGTGTCGCCGAAGCCTGCGCTTCCGCCTTCTGGCCGGCCAGGGCGCGCTCGTTCAGAGCATGGCGCCACTTCATCAGGACGGTCACACCGACGAACAGGCTGGCCCCCAGGACGAGCCCAGCCAGCAGAAAGGCCACATGCCCGAGGCTGATCGCAGGCAGCGTGGAGTCGCGCTTGGTCTTGCGCCGCGTGCCGGTGCTCGTGTGGGTGGCGAGTTGCTCCTCGCCCACCAACTCGTCCAGCGGATAGGAGCCGGACCGCTTCCGCCGCGAGTCACGGCGCTGGTGCTCCTGGGCCCGTCGGCCACGGCGCGGCTTCTTGCCGCGGAAGATCTCCATCAGGCTGCCCTCAGTCGTTCCGCCCCCAACGGCGATGCCAACATGATAGCAGATTGCCTCAAGCCCCGGAATGCCGCGCGACCGGGGGCGCGATGAATCGCTCCGCTACAACGGCCCATGCGGCAGGAACACAACCTTGCCGCACTGCCCGCTGTCCGCCAGCGCGAAGGCCTCCTCGGCCTGCTCCAGCGACATCCGGTGCGTCACGGCCGGCTCGAAGGTCAAGCCGCTCGTGGCCATGAGACGCGCCAACTCCCACATCCAGTCCAGCTTGTAGACTACCGAACCGATCAGGTGGCATGCCGACCCGTGGATCTGGCTCGGGTTGATGACCTTATCCGAGCCGCCGACGCCGACGATCACGATCTTGCCCTCGCGGCGGATCACGGGGATCATCAGCTCGCGCGCCGCGGTGGCCCCGGAGGTCTCGATGAGGTTGTCCACGCCGTCGCCCCACCAGCCCTCCGGCCCCCGCCCGAAGGCCCGGATCTGTGCCACCACATCCTCCTGCGCCCCGTCCACGATGAGGTCCAGCCCGCAGTTCGCCGCCGCGGCCCGGCGCGCCTCGAAAATGTCCATGCCCACCACGCGCAGCCCGAGCGCCTTGCCCACCAGCGCGCATGACAGCCCCACCGGCCCGAGCCCGAAGATGGCCACGCTTTGCCACGGCCACGGCTCCATGCGCTTGTAGGCCCCATACGCCGTGCCGCCGACACAGGCCATGAAGGCCCCGTCAATGAAGCTGAGGCTGTCGGTCAGCGGCACGCACGCGCGCTCGCGGGCGAGGCAGTATTCCGCGAACGACCCGCCGGTCTGCACGCCGCTGAGTAGCTTGTTCGTGCACAGCACCACCTCGCCGCCGGCGCATGCCGGGCAGACGCCGCAGCCCTGGTGGTGGTGGACCGTGACCCTGTCCCCCACCTTCAGGCGCAGCATCCCCGGCCCCACGGCCGCTACGATGCCCGACGGCTCATGGCCGGCGATATGAGACATCGCCTGCGTCCCGCGCCACACATGCAGGTCCGACCCGCAGATGCCGCTCGCCATGACCTTGAGCAGCACTTCCCCCGGCCCCGGCTCGGGGATAGGGAAGTCGCGCACCTCGAGCGTCCGGTTGCCGGTGAAGATGATGCCTCTCATGCGCCCTCCTACAAGCTGCTCAGGCCTTGTCCCACCGCGCCTCGGCCGCCGCCAGCGTCGCGGCGATCTCCTGCAGCCAGACGTTGAACTCCGCGCCCGCGTCAATCAGGTACAGCACCTGACCGGCGGGCCAGTTGGGGCTGTGCCAGACGCCGTCGTCCGCCTGTGTGGCCAGGAGCCGGTCGCCGAACTCAATCGCCGCGTCCCGAGCCGGCGTGTCGCCCGTCAGTAGATGCAGCAGCGCCGCCCCCAGCCCGCTCTTGCCGCTGCCGGTGAAGGTGAAGCGATCCTCGGCGCAGCGCAGGTGCCACCCAAAGAACGCCCGCGCATGGTCGAGATAGGAGCCCTCGCCCGTGGCCATGTACATTCGGCACATGAGCATCAGCGGCAGTCCGATCTCCCAGTAGACCTGCTGCGGCTGCTGGAGGACGATGGCCTGGCCGTCGCCCGCGAGCAACTCACCCTCCAGCGTCGTGCAGAAGCCAAAGCGGTCGTCATGCGGCTGATTGAGCAGCCTGATCGTCCACGCCGCCGCCCGCTCCGCGATGTCCATGCGTCCCATGTAGAGCATCGCGATGCCGACCTGGCAGCCGGCCAGCGCGCGACACGTGTCCCCGCCGGCCATGTGCGGGAAGCCTCCGCACGGCGCCTGGCAGGAGGCGATGTAGTCGGCCATCGGGTAGGTCACGTCGAAGCGCCCGAGCCGCTGGGCGCCCTGCAGCAGCCAGGCGTGCTTGTACATGTCGCCGTGGTAGTCGCGCAGTTGCCCGTCGGGCAGCAACCGCTCGCGCTGCACCCAGTCCAGCAGCCGGTTCGCCTCCAGCGCATGGCCCGCGATGCCCCACGAGTACGATTGCTTGTGGAACGCGTCCGGCGGGAAGCCATCCCAGATGTAGCCGCCGTCCGGTTGCTGGAAGCCCAGCGTGAATTGCGCGGCCCGCAGCCCGGCCTGACGATACTGCTCGAGGCGATCGTTGCTCATGTTAGTGCCTCCCGCTGGCCCTCACCCCGCCCTTCGGGCACCCCTCTCCCCTGAGACCTTCGGTCTCCCGGGAGAGGGGAGCGATAGCCGCTTGCGTCGTGGCGCCCCCGTCCGCGCCAAGGAATCCACGAGGCGTCATCGGTTGATCCCCTCTCCCCGCGACCGCAGGTCGCATGGGAGAGGGGTGGCCGAAGGCCGGGGTGAGGGTTCCGTTACTGCAACTCGACCAGACCAGCCGCCTCCAGTGCGCCCAGGGCGACCACGACGTCCGCCACCTCTGCCGCACCGCTCAGCTGCAACCGCTCGGCGATCTCCCACGCGGCCCGACGACCATTGATCCACGGCCACAGCCGCGCGCCCAACTCCCCCGCCGGGTTGTCGGCCAGGCGCCAGCGGCAGCGCCGCGCCACCAACCCCGCGCCGTCGCACTCCTCGTCCATCTCCGGAGGCTCAAAGCCCGTCTCCTGCCCCGCTACGTTGCCGGCTTCGCAGGCGGCGAAGGCGAGCAGTTCGTCGGCCATGCCGATGAGGTCCTCGGCGAGCCCCTCATCGTCGGGCGCGAAGCGCGCGGCCTGCGTGACGGCGTCATGGCCCTGGAGCCCGAGGTGCCACAGCTCCGTCGCGAGCTTCCGCACCGCCTCGGCCGCGAGGGGCAACTCCCCCACCTCGGCCACAACTTCGGTCACGCGGGCAGCGACACGTCGCTTGAAGTCCTGCACCGCCAGCGCCCCGAACCAACGCGCCTGCTCCGCCCCGGCCGTCGCCAGCAGATACAGGAACGTCCCCGTCACCGCGCCCATGCGCGCGAGCGACCCCTCGTCAATGTCCTCGGGCCGGTCCATGCTGCTGTGGTAGTGCTTGTCCGGCCACGCCGAGAACTGCGGCGTCGGGATGTCGAAGAAGCCGTCGGAGATGAAGGCGTCGTTGCCCCAGAAGGGCATCGTCTTCCACGGGAAGATGGCGTAGTTGTCCGCGCCGAAGCGTCCGACGGGCTCGGCGGCGACCGCCTGTAGGAGCATTTCGCACAGGCCGTCAATGAAGGACGCGTTGGCCTCCGGCGACCGGAAGAACAGAATCTGGCCGCCGCAGGTCCCGAAGTTCTCGGCCAGCGAGTCCGCGCACAGCCCGGCCACGATCTCGGGCAGCCGCTCGCGGTTCTCGTTGAGGTACGGCAGGAAGCCGCTAACCTCGACACCGTGCATGAAGCGAATCGTGCGGCGCAGGGGCGGCAACTTGCCGGCGTCAATCAGCGCCTTGAGCGTCCTTAGCAGCTCGACCGAGGCGCAGCAGCCCGAGGCGTTGTCCCGCGCGCCGGGCTCGGATAGGTGCGCCAGCACCCAGATCTCTTCGTGCGCGAGGTCGGTGCCCGGCAAGGTGGCATGCACGAAGTCCGAACTGCCCTCGACGGTCTCCGCGTTGACGACGGCCCGCAGCCGTACCGGCTCGTCGCCGTCGGCGATGAGCGCCCGCAGGCGCCGGCCCTGCCGCGGCGACAGGTTGAAGCCGAAGATCTGCGGCTGGTCGCGATGGCCGCCAAAGATCGTCCACATCACGAGGTCGGGGACATCCTCGGGCTCGCGCACGGGGGGGTATTGCTTCAGCCACGGCGGCGCGATGCAGTCGGAGACAAGCCCCATGGCCCCGGACTTGCCGACGGCCGCCGCGACCGTCGAGGGGAACTGGTCGGTGAAGACGATCTTGCCCGTCCACTGCCGCTCCTCAACGTCACCCTCGGCCAGCGGTCCGCGATGCACGACGACCTCGGCCTCGATCCCCTCCGGCGGCGTGGCGACGCTGTAGCACACCAGGCACAGCGGCTCGTCATCATAGCGACAGATCGTGTAGCCGTTGTCCCCGATGACACTGAGCGACGCACCGTGCGGCCGCCACTCCATCTGGTTCTTCGCCCCGTCGAGATACTCCGTCTTGTCGTCGGCGGGGTACGGGATCATCTCAGCCGTCGCCGCACCGTTCTGCAGATAGCGGCCCACGAGCAACTGCCCCGCGGCGCGCATTCCCGGCCCGGGCACGGTGCAGCGGCAGCGCCAGTGGTTGGCGATGTCCCGCAGGCACAGCCCGGTGTTGAACTCGTCAATGACAGCATTCATGATGTGGCGGAACATGATGAACCTCGTGTGATGTCGCGTAGGCCCGCCGGTCCTCCGGCGGGCAGGTGTGCCCACGTGTGCGCCGGAGGACCGGCGCACCTACGCGTCATTGGGGCGACCCCAGCAGCCCGTCCGACCAGAAGCACGGCTCGTAGCCGCGCTCGGCCAGCCAGCGGATGCCCGACTCGACCTTCTCGAACACGTCGGACTGGAAGTAGTTGTTGCGCTTGCCATCCATCTCCACAATCAGCCGGTCCTGACGGAAGTACTGCTCGTGGATGAGCAACTCGATCATCTCGCCGGTGTGCGGGTTGCCGGTCTGCGTCTCCAGCATCGGCAGCACTTGGTCGGCCTGCAGGCCGTTGACGACCGAGTCGCAGGTCACGAAGGTCAGCCCCTCCTTCGTGTCCTGCCACGCGTCGCGGGTGTTGCAGTAGTCGGCTTGCTCGAGGTCGAGGTAGTACTTCGTGGTGCACTGACCATTCCTGACCCAGAACAGGCCGATCAGGATGTCAATGCCCCGGTCCTTGAGCGCCCGGCAGGCATCCAGCGGGGCCTCCGCCCAGTGCACCGTCGTCTCCTGGTTGATGACCGCCTCGCCCGCGTAGCGCTTGATCTGCTCCACGACGAGTTCGTAGTCGTGCGCCATGCGGTCGTAGTCCGCGTCCTTGTAGATGCGGCTTGGCAGGTTCTGGATGGCGTGGAAGCTCAGGTGCAGCCAGTCGCTGTTGGCTTCCCATTCCCCGCGCCACTTGTCCGGCATCATGCTGGTGTTCCAGCTATGGTCGGACAGCTCGTAGTACGTGTTGATGTGCACCTTGGTCCCGTACTTGTCGTGCATGAGCTTCCAGAACTTCAGGTACCAGTGGTCGAAGAGCGAGTTGTAGGTGTCGGGGCTGCTGCCCAGGTCGTGCAGGAACTCGATGTTGTCATCAATCGAGTACCGATAGCGTGGCCGGGAGTTGAGGTCAGCCATGATGGCGATCTCCGCGGTCGCGTGGGCGGGTGCGTCCCCGCACCCGCAGCTAGCCGTGATCGTCCAATCCTGCCGCGTCACCGGCGCCTCGGCGACGAACGTCTCGCCGGTCACAACCGCCGGATTCCCATTGACGGTGACGACCGCGCCCTGCGGGCAAGTGCCCGTCACCGGCACCAGCAGCGCCTCGCCCTCGATCCGTCCGTCATGCCGGTTCAGATAGTCGCCATCTCGTGGTGAAGTGATGCGCAAATCCGCCATCTCTGCCTCCGTCGCTGTCCTTGTCGTTGCCGTTGCCGTTGTCGTTGCCGTCCCTAATCCCTAACCCCCAATCCCTGCCTCACTAATACCAGCGCCAGCCCATCCGCCGCCCTTCGAACTCCTTCACTTCCGCCAGCGCCTCATCCGACACCTTCAGCCCGTCGCCGTCGAAGATCTCCTCATCCCCATTCTCGCGGCACCAGTGCATCAACGCGCTCCGGAACGCCAGCGCCAACGCCCGGTCCTCGTATGCCAGGTTCCGCAGCTCGTGCGGGTCCTCGACCCCGTCGTACAGCTCCTCCACCCCACCCAGCTCATGATACACGAACTTGTACTGCTTGTTCCGGATCATGTACCGCTGGTGGGGCGCGCCGAGGGACTGCGAGACGTACAATCCGCGCGTCGCGCTGGTCACATCAATCCCGTCCACGTCCCGCGGCAGCGGGCAACCCGTCAGCCCCGCCAGCGTCGGCAGGATGTCCTGCAGGCCGACCAGGGCGTCCGACTGCCCCGTAGTCGCAATCCCCGGCCCCGCCATGATCAGCGGAATGCCAAGTGACCCGTGGAACATGTTGCACTTGAAGAAGCAGCCGAAGTCGCCCAGCAGGTCGCCGTGGTCGGACGTGTAGACGATGATGGTGTTGTCCAGTTGCCCGGCCTGCTCCAGGCAGGCGACAATCCGCCCGATCTGCTCGTCCTGGAAGGTCACCATGCCGAAGTAGTGCGCCCGGGAATACTGCACGCCCTCGGGGGACAGCTTGTCCCAGCCGTACGCCACCGGCCAGTGGCGGAGGAGCGGGTCGCGGTCGGCGAGCAGGTCGAGGCTGCCGACCGGCGGGGGGATCTCGCGCGGGTCGTAGGCCCGGTTGTACGGCTCGGGCGGATCGTAGGGTGAGTGGGGCTTGGCGAAGGAACTCCACATGAAGAAGGGCTGGCCGGGGCGCTCGCGGAGGTGCTGCTCGAGATTGGCGATGCTGCGCGAGGCCACCCAGGCTTCCTCGTGATGTTCGGCTGGTACGGCGGACGGCCCCGCATGCACATCGTTGTTGCCGATGCCGTGGGCCCGCTGGTAGCCGCCCCAGCCTACGTCCCGCAGGTAGTCGTGGTAGTCCTCGATACCGCGCTGCTGCCCGGTGGGGTCGAATTGGCCGATCATGCGGCCCGACTCGCAGGCCTCCCAGTGCTGGAAGCCATGCACGAGGCGGGGCTGCCCTGGCGGGGCGTAGGGCACATAGTGCAGCTTGCCGACCGCGCAGCTCCAGTAGCCGGCCCCGGTGAAATGCTCGGCGATCTTGATCTGGTCGTCGCGGATGCGGCCGGAATTGTTCTTGTGCCCGGTGCACTTGTGCGAATAGTTGCCCGTCGTGATGCACGCGCGCCCGGGGACGCAGATGGGGTTTGGGGTGCTGGCGTGGGTAAAGGTCACGCCACGGCGGGCCAGGGCATCCAGGTTCGGGGTGCGAATGAATGGGTTGCCGTTGGCGCCGACCGCGTCGTTGCGCATGTGGTCGGCGGTGATGAGCAGGACGTTGGGGCGGGCCATGGCCGGGCACTTCCTCCGCTGTCCCGGTGATTCCTGCGCCCTTCCCTCGATGGAACCCAAGTGCTATCATGTCCCCCCGGTGATCGCCATGCCCAAGTCGGAGATTGATGTTGCCGGAACCGAGACGTGTACGCTGAGCCGCTGGCAGCACTCCTGCCAGAGCTTCACCTGTACCGCCCCCGGCGCGCTGCTGTGTATCGTGATCGCCGCCGTCGCCACCTTCCTGGGGTTGAAGGCGCCCCTCATCGGCGGGCCGGTCTTCGCGATCCTGCTCGGGATCGTCGTCGGCAATGCCCTCCGCGTTCCCGAGGGCGGCCGCCCCGGCATCGCGTTCTGCTCCAAGAAGATCCTGCAGTTGGCCATCATCGTGCTCGGCGGGGGCTTGAGCCTGCTGAAGATCTACCAGACCGGCGAGAAGTCGCTGGCCGTGATGCTGACGACGCTCGCCGCGGCGCTGCTGGTGGCGTGGGTGCTGGGGCGGCTGCTGAAGGTGGACCGCAAACTGACGAGCCTCGTCGGCGTCGGCACCGGCATCTGCGGCGGCTCGGCCATCGCGGCCATCGCACCGATCATTGACGCGGACGACGACGAGATCGCCTTCTCCATCTCCACGGTCTTCCTGTTCAACATCGTTGCCGTGGTCCTCTTCCCTCTGTTCGGGCACCTGCTGCGGATGACGGCCGAGGGCTTCGGCATCTGGGCCGGCACAGCGATCAACGACACGTCCTCCGTCGTCGCAGCGGCGTATTCCTACTCGCAACAGGCTGGCGATGTCGCCACGATCACGAAGCTGGCGCGGACGACGATGATCGTGCCGATTGCGCTCGCGTTCGCCTTGCTGCTCTCCCGCAAGCAGAGCGGCACTGCTCGCGTGACCGTAGACGAGGCCACCGATGACGCGGTCCTGACCGTCACCCCCGGCCAGCACATCATGCGCATCTTCCCGTGGTTCGTCCTCGGCTTCCTGGCGATGGCGCTGCTCAACACCTTCGGCGTGCTGGGCGCCGCCGCGCCGCACTTCAGCTTCGCGGGCAAGCTGCTCATCACGGTGGCGCTCGCCGGGGTGGGCCTCGGGGCGAACCTGCGCAAGATCATCAAGACGGGGCCACGGCCGATTGTCCTGGGCCTGATGGTGTGGATCGCGGTGGCCCTCATCAGCCTCGGTGTGCAAAGCATCTACAACCAGCTCTAGGACGCGAGGGGCCGGCCATGGGCGACTTCACACTGACCGTACTGGACATCCCCAACGTCGGCCATGGCGTCGGCCTGGCGCTGGTGCTGCAGACGCCCGGCGGGCGCACGTATCTCTACGACACCGGCTGCGGGTATCCTGAAGGGGACGGCTGGGCCGGCGACCACAACACGGGCCGCGACCTCATCGCGCCCTTCCTCGCCGCGCGTGGCATCGCCGAGCTCGACGGCGTCATCATCAGCCACGCTCACTACGACCACTTCGGCGGGCTCATCTGGCTCGCCGACCACTTCGCCATCCGCCGGCTGATTGATAACGGCTACGTCTTCACCGGCAGCCGCGACGACCACTACAACACTGAGTTGCAGCACTACGAGCGCCTGCGGGCGGCCTTCGCCGGCCGGCCCGGCGCCTACCAGGCGGTCACGGCGGGGGCCACGCTGGACCTCGACCCGGACCTCACGGTGCAGGTCGTCGCGCCTCCGGCGGAATACTTCAGCGACCCCGGCGCCGGCACCCACGAAGACTGGAACCCGGCTGCGCACTACCTGCTCAACAGCAACTCGCTGGGGCTGAGAGTCCAGCACGGCGAGGTCGCGTTCCTCCTGCCCGGCGACATTGAGAAGGGCGACCAGGCGCGGTTCCTGCTGCCCTCGCTGCCGCCGGGCGCGCTCCGCTGCGACGTGATGGTCGCGCCCGGCCACGGCCTGCACACCCACCCTGACTTCGTCGCCGCCACGCAGCCACGCCTCGTGGCGGCAAGCCTCTTCGCGGACTGGTTGGGCAGTTGCAC
>CAZZDO010000057.1:0-17565 GCA_964653205.1 uncultured Armatimonadia bacterium
AAGCCGCTCTTCCTGGGCTCCGTGTCGCGCAATGCCCCGGCAGACTGGCAGCAGGAGGCGGGGGGTTGCTGGTCCACCGGTGGCGCGCCGCCCGAGCCGCAGACGCCCCTGCCCGCGGTAGATGACGTGGAGCGCGCGATGAAGTGGGGCCTGCACACCGAGGCCGAGGCCAAGGCGTCGCGTGCGCCCGTCGCCGGGGCGGAGTCACCCGCCGCCTGCCGCCTCGAGTGCGCCGCGAGCGGAAAGTCCGGGAACCAGATCCAGCTCATCGCCACCGGCCTGAAGCTCGACCAGGGCCGCACCTACCGGCTGCAGATGAGCGCGCGCTGCACACAGCCCATCGTGGTGCGGATGCCGTCGCTGATGAGCGTCGGGCCGCCGTGGACGGGCTACTCGACCGGCCCCGCCCTGCGCGTGCGACGGCTGGGCCCCGAGACGACCATCGTCTCCCAGTACTACACCGCCACAGCGACCATTGAGAACGCCCGCCTGACGCTCTACCTCGGCGGCATCCTCCCGGCCGGCGCGGCGCTGGAGATTGACCGCGTCAGCTTCACGGCATGCCCGGCGGAGGACGTGCCCACCGAGGGCGTGCTGCCCGTGGATGTCGGCAACATCATCTTCGGGGGGGAGCAGTCCTGCGGGGTGAAGGTCTGGAAGCGGGAGGACCTCAAGACCCAGGGGCAATACTGGTACGACCGGGAGTTCCGCAAGCTCTATCTCGTCTCGGAAACGAACCCGGCGCTGCACTACAACATCATCGAGTGTGCCCTCACCGGCCACATCGTGAACCAGGGCGGCACGTCATGGGTGGTCTATGAGAACCTCGCGCTCAAGTACGGCGCGGCCCACGGGTTCGGCGGCGGCAGCACCCACCACCTCATCATCCGCGACTGCGACATCGCGTGGATTGGCGGGGCGGACCAGTACGGTGACGGCCACCGCACGGTCCGATTCGGCAACGGGATCGAGTTCTGGGGCGCCGCGCACGACAACCTGGTCGAGCGCTGCCGGCTCTGGGAGATCTACGACGCCGCGCTCACCCATCAGAACGGGGGCGCCGTCGTCCAGGAGTATAACCTCACCTACCGCCACAACATCATCTGGAACAGCGAGTACAGCTTCGAGTACTGGAACCGCCCGGAGGCCTCGGAGACGTACAACATTCGCTTCATCAACAACACGTGCCTGAACGCCGGGCACGGGTGGGGCCACGCCCAGCGCCCCGACCCCAGCGGCCGCCACTTGTGCTTCTACGCCAGCCCCGCCCGGGCGCATGACACCCTCATCGCCAACAACATCTTCTACGAGGCGACGAAGAACGCGTTCTACGCCCCCCAGTGGTCGCCCGAGGCGGTGGCCGCGCTGCAGATGGACCACAACCTGTGGTTCCAGCAAGAGGGCGTGATGGTCTCCGTCTGCGGCCGCTCCTACACGCTGGCCGACTTCGCCAAGTACCAGTCCGAGCTGGCCAAGGAGCCGCACTCGATCACCGGCGACCCGCGGCTGGTCGCGCCGGAGCAGGGGGACTATCGCCTCGCGCCCGACTCGCCCTGCCGCAACGCGGGGATGGACGTGGGGGCCGTGCGTGACTTCGCCGGCACGCCGGTGCCGCAAGGCGCGGCGCCGGACATCGGGGCCTTCGAGGCCAGGTAGGGCGCCGCGCTCCCTGGCCGATGAGCCCTGCGCCGCACCTCCAGTTCGCCCGGGAGGGCTTGTGATGCGTCAAACCGTGATGTCGTTGTGCGCTGTGCTGCTCGGTTCTGTGCTGTGGGTCGCTGCGGCTGGGGCCCAGACGGTCGAGCATATTGAGAAGCTGCGCGACATGTGCCTGGAGACGGCGCTGGCCGTGGACGGCAAGCCCGCGGCCCTGATCGTTCATCCCCAGGCCCTTGCCACGGAAGCCAGAACGCTGCAGGGCACCATCGCGCGGGCCATCGGCGTGACGCTGCCTCTGCGCCTCGATACGGCGCTGACCGAGGACGATCTGCGGACGCAGCACTGCCTGGCGCTGGGCAACTGCAACGACAACGCGCTGCTCGGGCGTCTGTACGCGATGCGGCTGGACTTCACCGACAGCATCTACCCCGGCGTGGCCCGGCCGAACCAGGGCTTCGACCTGGATGACGACCACAACGACGTGCCCGACGGCTGGAGCATCACGCTCCATGACGAGACGACGCACTCGTCCGCCTACGACGCCGAGGTGTTCCGCAGCGCCCCGCGTAGCGTGCGCCTGGAGGGCAAGACGGCCGAGGGTGGCGCCCGTGCGGCGCTG
The DNA here is from genome assembly GCA_964653205.1 of uncultured Armatimonadia bacterium. Classification (GTDB taxonomy): domain Bacteria; phylum Armatimonadota; class Zipacnadia; order Zipacnadales; family UBA11051; genus JAJFUB01. Next base: position 2,279 of record CAZZDO010000057.1, read on the forward strand.
CACTGCGCCGTGCCGCTGCCCCCCGGCAAGTACGAGTTGTCGGTATGGTACCGGCTGCAGCCCGGCGAGAAGGGCCGGGGGACCATGCTGACCTACTACTGCGACGCGGCCGGCAAGCTGCTGCCAGGTTCGGGATCGGCCGTGGAACTCCCGGCGGCGGCCGACTGGACACAGGGCAAGCTGCCCTTTGAGGTCCCCGCGCAGGCGGTCTCCGCCACCTGCATCCTGTACTTGCACGGGCCCGGCAAGGTCTGGTATGACGACCCGGCACTGACGGCCGCGGGCGGCACGGAGAACCTCCTGGGCGCGGGCCACCCCGGCGCGGTCGTGCGCACCGTCCACAACCCCTTTGGCCACGGGCGCAATGTCATCGTCCTGGGCGCCAGTGACGCCGCGGGCCTGAAGCTGACGCTCAGTTCCTTCGCCGGGGCGCTCCAGGGGCCGACACTGCCGCGCCAGGCGATCATCGCCGTGGGTGACACTGCCCGCAACAGCGGGGTCGTGCCCGGTCCGGGGCCGGATGAAGCCGCGCGGCAGAGGATGGCCGAGACTGCCCGCGCGCAGATCGCCACCAACGCCTTCGTCACGGTCCGCGGCGTGCTCAACAGTACGCGCAGCTACGCCCGCAACTATGTGCTGACCGGCAGCGAGAACTGGGCGTTGCTGTGCCGCGACATCTGGCGGGTCGCGATGGCCGAGCCCGACCCCAAGAACAACGCTCACGGGCCGATGGAGTGGATCTTCCAGGCAATGGAGGGCTGGGATCTCGTCGAGGAGTCGCCCTCGCTGACCGACCAGGACCGCCTCGACATCACCAACCATCTGCTGAAGATCGGCGTGCGCAACGAGCAGGCCTACGGCCGCAGCGTGCAGAGCGTCAACCGGACCATCGCCGACGGCCACCAACTCGACCAGGCCCTCTGCCTGTACATGCACGGGTTCTACTTCGACAAGTACTACCACATCAACGGCCACTGGAAGACGATGGCCCTGCCGCTCATCAAGCTGGCGGAGGCCACGCCGCGCGTCCACGACTCCTGCGGCTACGGCCCCATCATCGCCACGGACTTCATCACCGGTGAGTACTCGCTCAAGACCGGCGACCTGGAGTTCTTCAAGAACGGCAACTGCCGGCAGCAGGCGCGCTGGAGCATGTTGGTCACCGACAACCTCGGCGCCGGCTGTCCCTTCGGCGATGACGGCGCGTGGCGGGCCGGCCTGCCGCGCGAGCTATTCGCCCGGGCCAACTGGTTCTATCGTGACGACACCCTCAAGTGGTTCCTGAAGGACAGCCCGCCGCTGATCGGGGGTTTCGCCAACGACCGCCCGGCGCAGAAGCCCACCGACCTGACAGGCGTCGTCGTCTTCCCGCTGCATGAGAACCTCTACAAGGTCGCCTCGACCACCACCCGCGACGCCGGAACCGGCCAGTGGAAGGCCGAGTTCTGCCCGCCCCAGAAGGCCTTCGACAAGCTCTGCTTCCGCTCGGACTTCGGCGACCAGGATCAGTATCTGCTCGTGGATGGCATCAGTGAGATCAGCCACGGCCATCGCGACGGGGCCTCGGTCCTGCGCTTCACCGACAACGGGCGGCTGTTCCTGACCGAGGGCCACTACATCGAGACGACGCCGCGGCAGCACAACATGGTGCTGGTGGCCCGCAATGGCCAGCAGTGGTCGCCGCCACCGCTCGTCAGCCTCGAGCACCGGGCTGACCTGCCGCACACCGGCCTGGCGCAGATGCTCACCTCGGCCTACAACGGCGCCGACTGGCGCCGCAACATCCTATGGGTCAAGGAGGGGTTCTTCGTCGTCTTCGACGAGTTGCAGGCCCGTGAGGCCGGCGACTACGACCTCGAGTGCCTGTGGCGCACCCTCGGTCGCGTCAGCCTGACGCCGGCGGGGCGCTTCACCGTGGATCAGGCCGGACAGGGCTTCAGCATCGAGGGCACCGACGGCGCGGCCGGTGTCGTGCGCGAGCAGTGGGAGGGACAGGCCGGCAACTACTACGCCAGCTACCCGTACTCCAACGACGGGCTGGTCAAGGTGTTGCGCCAGCACCGCCGCCTGCCGCTGCAGGCCGGCCAACGCACGGTCTTCAGCAACCTGTTGCACACCCACGAGGGCGCGACCCCGGCCCTGCAGGCCCGGCGCGTGGCCGACAACGTGATGCTCGTCAGCGGCCCGAGCGGCAAGTGGCTCGCCGGCGTCGGCAAGACGGACCTGCCCGGCGTCGTGCGCACCGATGCCGCGCTGTGGCTGATCGCTGACAGCGGCCTCGTGTCCGTCGCCGATGCGACCGAGCTGGTCATCGGGGGCAAGGCGCAGAAGCTGCCGCAGCCCTCCGCGGAGCTGCAGGTCGCCGCGGCGAAAGCCGCGCTGGCAAAGGTTCAGCCGGCTCCAGCCACGCCTCCGCCGGCGGCCAGGGAGCAGGCGCCGGCGGTCAAGCCGCTGTGGCAGATCGCGCTCCCGCCCGAGCCGCGCCCGCTCAGCAGCGTGGTGGACATCCGCGTCGGCAGCGACCCCGCGCCGCTCCCCGCCAGCACCTGGGACCCCGGCTACAAGATTGACCTGCAATCCCTGGCGCGAAGCTGGAGCACGATCGTGCTATGGCCGGAAGATCAGGCGCCGACGATCACGCTCGACCTCGGCCAGCCGCGCGACATCTCCCGCGTCGGCCTGCGCGTCATGTGGACGAACAACAGCGCGCGGAGCCTTCGGTATCGCCTGGCCACGGCGGTGGTCACGGCGGCCGAAGCCGCCGGCGGGCCATACCGCCAGATCGCCAGTTTCCAGGAGACTGGCGACCACCCGATCCCCTCGTACCCGGAGTACCTGCAGGACACGCCGGGGCTGCGGGCGCGCTATGTGCGCGTCAAGGCCACGCCACAGCCCGGCGCCGGGCTGTTCCTGCAGGGGATCAGGCTCTGGGGCGCGGCCGACGCCGGGGACAAGCGCGACCCCCGCTACCGCCCCTTCGGCACGAGCGTCATCACGGCCCTGGCCGCCGGCGATGTGGACGGCAAGGCCGGCGATGAGGTCGTGTACGGCACCGCGGGCGGGCGCGTGGCCGTTGTGGCGGACGGGAAGGCGCTCTGGAGCGTTGAGTCCGGCGCCCGCGTCAACTGCCTAGCCATCGGCAACGTTACCGGCGACGCGCGGCCGGAAGTCCTGGTCGGCAACAACGGCCAGCAACTGCAGTGCTACGACGCGGCTGGCAAGCTCCTGTGGAAACAGGAGTTTCCGTTCTTCTGGAACCGCGATGGCAATGTCGTGTGGGTGGCCGTGGCCGACCTGAACGCCGACGGGACCAATGAGATCGCGATGGCCGGCGAGAACTGGCACTACTATGCCCTCGACGGCGACGGCAAGACTCTGTGGAAGTTCAACGTCCCCCACTCCCCGATTGAGGGCGCGCTCGGCGACGTCAATGGCGACGGCAAGCTCGAGATCGTCGCCACCGATGAGTACTACTCCGGGCGCGTGCTGGGCTCGGACGGCAAGCTGCTGTACAACATCGCGATCACGCAGCCGTACATGACGGCGGCGCTGGCCGCCGACCTGGATGGCGACGGCAAGGCCGAGGCCGTCATCGGCGGCGAGGACATGCAGGCCCACGTCTGCGATGGCGCCGGCAAGGTCGTCTTCACGGCCAACGTGGGGAGCATCGTCACGGATCTGCAGGCCCTTCCGGGCGCCGGCGGCAACCGCCTGCTCGTGGCCGCCGACGGCCTGTCGCAGAACTTGTCATGCTACGGGGCGACGGGCGAGGCGCTGTGGCGGCTGGACCTGCCGGGCTCGCCGCGGCGGCTGGCCGTGTGCGGCGGGACGGTCGCGGCGGCCTGTGATGACGGCGCACTCCGGCTGATCGGCCCGACCGGCGCGCTGCTCGGCCTGGTGCGCTTCGCCGACCCGGTCGAGGTCGTCACCCCGGCCACGGACGCCGCCGGGAAGCCCTTCGTGGCATGTGCGAGCGGCACGACGCTGATGGCCGTGCCAACGCCCTGACACCGGTACCGCCGTTCCCCAGGGCCCCGCATCGGCTTCGAGCTGTCCTTGACGATGCCGACGCCCCAGCTTCCCGTCATCACGTCATGCCCCCGATGCTGCGCCCGCCGTCAATCACGTAGTTGGCGCCGGTAGCGAAGGCCGCGTCGTCCGAACTCAGATAGAGGATGAGCTTCACGATTTCCTCAGGCTCCGCGGCCCGGCCCAGGCGCGTCTTCATGTTCGCCATCTCTGGGCGCGTCAGCACGGGCCCAGGCGAGACGCAGCAGGACCGAATGCCGTGCGGCGCGCCGTAGAGGGCCAGCGACTTGGTCAGCCCGATCATCGCGCTCTTGGCGGCGCCATAGTCGAGGCAGTAGGAGCCGGTCACGCCATCCACGGAGCCCATGTTGATGACGACCCCGCTCTCCTGGGCGATCATCGGGCCGAGCACGGCGTGGCAGAAGTAGACCGCGCCCTTGAGGTTCACGTCCAGCCCCCAGTCTACGATCTCGATGGGGATCTCGTGGAAGCGCTCGGAGCGCCCGAACACGCGGCAGGACGCGCCGCCGGCGCTGTTGAGCAGGATGTCCACGCGCCCGTAGCGCTCCAGCGCCAGCGCCACGGCGCCCTTGACTTGCTCGTAGTCGCGCACATCCACCGGCACGCCGATGGCCTCGCCGCCCTGCGCGCAGATCTCCGCGGCGGCCGCCTGCACGGCCTCCTCGTTGACATCGGTGAGCACCACACGGGCGCCCTCGGCGGCATAGCGCTGCGAACTGAGCAGGGCCATGCCGGACGCCGCCCCGGTCACAATCGCCACTCGGTCAGTGAATCTCATCCTGCGTTCTCCTTAGCGTAGCGGGCCGAGGGTGCGGCCCCCGTCAATGAGATAGTTGGCGCCGGTGATGTAGTTGGCCTCGTCGGACGCGAGGAACGCCGCCAGCGCCGCGACTTCCTCCGGCCACCCGCCGCGTTGCAGCCATGTGCCGCGGGTCCAGTCCCGCTCGCCGTAGCACATGATCGCTCCGGGCGACAGGCAGTTGACGTTGATGCCGTACTCGCCGACCTCCATCGCCAACGACTTAGTGAAGGCGATGATCGCCCCCTTGGCCGCGGCATAGTCGGTCCAGTTCAGCAACCCGCCGACGCCGGCAATCGAGCCGAAGTTGATGATCTTGCCGGACCGCCGCTCGATCATGTGGTTCAGGACGGCCTGGGTGCAGATCATCGTGCCGTGGAGGTTCAGGTCAAGGACCCACTTCCACGTCTCTTCGGCGGCGTCCTTGAAGGGCGTGCACTTGCCCAGCAGCGCCGCGCCCCCGCCGGCGTTGTTGACGAGGATGTCAATCTGCCCGAACTCGTCGAGCGTAGCGGCGACCATCGCCCGGACCTGGTCGCTCTTGGTGACGTCGGCCACGACCGCGCGGGCCCGGCCGCCGGCGGCCGTGATCTCATCGGCCACGCTCTGGGCGTCGTCGAGCTTGATGTCGTCCACAACGATCGCCGCCCCGTCCGCGGCAAAGCGCCCCGCAATCGCCCGGCCGATGCCCTGCCCGGCGCCCGTAACGATCGCGACCTTGCCTGTGAGCTTGGGATCACTCATGTTTGTTCACCGTTGTTGCAGGAAGCGCAAACCAGTTGCGGGAGTGTGAGCTAGTTGCGGGGTGGACACGCCGCAGCCGTATTGCGGCGGGGACGGGGGCCCCGCACAGGAGGCGGCAATCCCATGCGGGGCCCCCGTCGCGCCGATGCGGCCGGCGCGCCACCCCGCAGCTGGGCGCCATTCACACCTGACCCGGCGCTATCACTCTTTGGTCAGCACAACCTTCCCCAGGTTCTCCCGCCGCTGCAGAATGGCGTGGGCCGCTTCCGCCTGCGTCATCGGCAGCGTGGCGTGGATGATCGGCTTGACCGTGCCGGCCGTGAAGGCGCTCCAGAGCACGCACTCGATCCCGGCGAGGACCTCGGCCTTCATCTCGGGCGTGCGGCTGCGGAGGGTGCTGCCGATCAGCCGCAGGCCGCGCCGGAAGAACAGGTTCGCGTCCAGCTCCGTCTTCGGTCCACCGAGAGTCGCGATCACGATCCAGCGCCCGTCCGCGGCCAGCTTCTCCACGCAGCGCCCCATGTCCGGCCCGCCGATGCAGTCGAGCGCGATGTCCACCGGGTGCTCGTCCATGGCCGCGGCGAGGTCGTCGGTTGTGCGGTTGACGACGATGTCCGCGCCGAGCCCGCGCACGAACGCCGCCTTCGCTTCGGTGCTGACGGTCGTCATGACCGTGCCGCCCAACGCCTTCACCAACTGAATCGCGGCCATGCCCAGGCCGCTCGCGCCCGCCTGGATGAGCACCGTGTCCCCGGCTTTCAGGCCCCCCTCGATACACAGGTTCAGATACGAGGTGGCAAATGCCTCCGGGATCGCGGCGGCCTGCACCATCGTCAGCCCCTGGGGCACCGGCAGGACCATCCCCGCCGGCACGGCGACCCGTTCGGCATAGCCGCCGCCCCCCAGCAGCGCGCACACGCGGTCGCCCACGCGGAAGCGCCCGCCCGCCGGGGCGTGGCTGATGACGCCCGCGACCTCCAGCCCCATCCATTCCGGCCAGCCCGGTGGCGGCGGGTAGCTGCCCTCCCGCTGCATCAAGTCGGCGCGGTTCAGCGCGGTGGCATGGATGTCAATGACGACATCCTCGGGCCCCGGCACCGGGTCGGGGACTTCGCTCCACACGAGCGACTGGTCGGCTTCGATCAGGATTGCGTGCATCGTTAGCTCCAGGTCATGTGCTCGGCCGCGGCTCTGCGCTCTACATCCGCTTCAACGCGTACAGCTTCCCGTCCGCGGCGGCGGCCACGATCTCGGGTTGGCCATCCCCGTCCAGATCGCCCAGCGCCACCTTGACGACGTCGGCGGCGATGGGATAGATCGCCGTCGGCTCGCCACCGGCGTTCAACACCACCACCGCGCCCACGTCCGTGGCGGCGGCGATGACCACATCCTTGCCCGCCGCCACCGCCAGGCTACGAACCGGGTTGCCGCAGTTGTGCCGCCACAGGGCCTTGCCCTCCGCGTCGAGCGCCATCACGGTGCCGTTGCGGCTGGCGACGAGCAACTCGGGGCGCCCGTCGCCGGTGATGTCGGCCAGCGTCGTTGCCGTGATCTCCGCCCCGGCATCGAGGCTCCACGCGACGGCGTCGGCTCCGTACGTCTTGCAGTGGATGCCGCCGATGCGTGAGCCGGCGATCAGCTCCGCCTTGCCGTCGCCGTTCATGTCCCCCGCGGCGACGGTCATCGCCGCGCCATGATAGCCGACGGGTACGTCGCCGATGACCTTGCCGCCGGCGCCGAACAGGTTCGCCGAGCAGTACGTATTCCCTACCAGGGCGGCCTTCTTGCCGTCGCCCGCCAGGTCAACGGTCGCAATCGAGGTGGGCTGATGGGCCCAGTTGAGCGTCCCCCACAACGCCTTCCCCTCGTGGCTGAAGCAGTACGTGAACCAGTTGCCCGACCCGGCGATGGTCTCGCCGAAGCCGTCACCATTGAGGTCGTCGCACTTCACGACGCGGAAGGGGCCCTGGGCGGGCTCCACCTCCGGGAGGTATTTGTCCTTCGGGCAGGGGGCCTCCCAGAGCTTCTGCCCGACGGCGTCGAAGCAATACAGGTTGGTCCCGGCGCCGACCACGACTTCGCGCTTGCCGTCGTGGTTCAGGTCGTACGCATCCAGGTCGCCGCACTCCGCCGGGAGCGCCGCCTCCCACACTGTCTTGCCCTGCGCATCCAGCACGCGCACCGTCTTGCCCACGGCCACGACGACCTGCGTCTGCCCGTTGCCCGGCAAGTCCGCCAACTCCAGCGCCGCCGTCGCCTGCGGCTGACGTACGGTGACTTCCGCCGCCTCGACGGGCTGCGCGAACACCGCAAAGCTGCGGATGGCGGGACGGGCGCCGCCGAACTTCGTGATCAGCAGGCGCACGCGGGTGGTCTGCACCGGGGCGAAGGTATGGACCCAGTTCGGCGTGTCCGCGCCGGTGATCGTGTCCTGCACGGAGACCCAGTCCTTGCCGTCCCAGATCTGAACGTCGGTGCCGTCCGCGGCGGGCACATACATCATGCTATAGTGCGTGACGCACACCTGCGCCACGGTCTGCGGGCTCTGCCACTCGACGCCGAGGTCCTTCGGCGCCGTCGTGGCGTGCGGCTCGCCGCTGCTGACGGCGCTGTAGGACTCCGGGTCGCCATCCATCGCCGCCCCGGGGCTGCTGCCGCGACTGCCCTCCGTCCAGACGCTCGGCTTGCCGAGACGGGCGAGGTCAGGCAGCGCGTGCGCCGCATCGGCGGGTGTGCCCGCCGGATGGTAGATGGTGCGCTTGACCGCCAGCGCGTTGTCAGCCTCCCACAGCTTGCGCAGGCCCTCCGCCTTGCCCGCGGCCGCTTCGAGCGCCGCTACGCGCGCCGCGTGTTCCTTCGAGAGACGCTGCCACGCCCCCTGAAGGCGCGGAACCTGCACCGGCTTCGTCACCGGCGCGAACGTCAGTTCATGCGTCCCCGCCGACACCTCGAACAGCGCCAACTCCCCCTGCCGCCGGGGCTTGATCTCTTTGCCGTCGAGGGAGAACTTGCCCGTCGGGGCCGCCGCCAGCGAGACCGTCACCGCCTCCGTCGCCGACAGCCTCGCCGTGCCCTTGCCCATGTTCGCCTCGATGTCCACGGGCTTGCTGCTGGCGAACCATGGCGTGTCCCAGGCCAGGCTCGTGCCGGCGGCCAGCGTGAAGCTTCGGGAACCCACCGCAAACATCGCCGCCTTCACCTGCGGCAGGCCCGCGCCCGCGCTGCTCACGCCCACGCAGATGATCTCGTTGCTCTCGCGCACCAGCGCCGCGCCCGGCCCGGCCTGCACGATCTCGTAGGGGAAGTCCGCCTCGGCGCCGGGCGAGTAGAACAGGTTCATGAAGCACGTCTTCTGCCCGGCTGCCAGGGCCGCGCTACGCGACTGCATGATGGCCTTGCGCTCCCGCGACGGCGGGGTCGTGCCCGTGACGCGGAACCGCGCCCCGTCAGCGTTGAGCAGCGAGAAGCGCGCCCCCGGCTGGGTCGCGCACGCGCGGTCCGTCTTGAGCGCCAGGTCGCCCGTCGTCCGCCAGACGCACGTCAGGCCGTAGTCCCCCGCCGTCTTCGCCTCCACCTCATCGAGGCAGACGAACCACTTGTCCTTGGCCCAGAAGATGTTACGGCGCCAGTCCGTGCCGTTGTAGCCGCTGACCATCGTCTGGCACAGGCCCATCGGCCCCAGGTCCACGCGCTGCTCGAGGGTCGTGAAGCGCGGCACGGGCTCGAACAGCCCGTCGCGGTAGATCGCCAGCGTGTTGTGCTCGATCGTGTCCGGCACGAAGTAGCCGTTGTCAAAGAGCATGTACCGCCCGTGGTCGGTGTAGCCGATGATGGCGTTGCCGTCGGGGTGGGAGTGATAACCGTGCGAGATGCCGCCCAGCAGCAAGTACTGCTGCTCCGGCCGGAAGCCGGTGCGGAAGGAGAGCTTGTCGAAGCACTTCTCGTAGGGTGGCACGACCGTTTGGGCGTCGAGGAACTTGTCGGCCGGCGTGCCGGAACTCAGCGCCTCCCGCGGGTGCTCGTAGATCCACCGGTCCAGCGGCATGGCCTTGATCCCAAGCATGTCCACGGGCTCGACGGGTTTGACGGAGTTGTCCCGATAGTTGGTGTACAGGTACTCGCTGGGCGACTGGCCCTTCTCGGGGAGGAGGTCGTACAGGTAGCGGTAGCGCCCGTCGCGGTAGTACCAGGCGGCGTCCAGTAGCAGCGCGGGCCAATGGTACGCGCCGGACATGTCGCTCGTGTCGCCGAAGCCGCTCATGGCCCCGAGGTTGTTGATGATCATCAGGCCATAGTCGGCGGCGTGGCGGAGGTTGCCGTTCTCAAACCACGTCCAGTCCGGCTTGTTGAGCGCATAGGACAGCAGGTCGTGGTACGTGATGGACCCGTAGCCGGGGCAGTCCTCGCTGGTCTTCCAGAAGCGCGCCTGCCCGTCCTTGCCGAAGTAAGTGTCACACCACGTCCACAGCCCGGCGACATCGAGGTTGTAGTACTTATGGAAGTAGCAGGCCGCCGCCCAGTTCGCCCGCGCGTCCCAGTTGTTGCCTTCAGGCTTCACGCCCGGCGCATGCTGCTTGTTGGCGTTCGGGCACTTGTTGGCGTACTCCCACATGAAGCGGAAGGCGGCGGTACGGTCGGCGGGCGTGAGCACCGGCGCTTCCTCGACGAGGTCCCAGATCAGCGGCAGCAGCACCGAGCCGCGGGCGTCGGTGACGGCCGGCATCTTGCCGACGATCTCCGCCAGCACCGGCAGGGCTTGCTTGAAGAACTCCGCCTGGGCCAGGTCGCCGGTGGCATGGTAGGTCAGGCCCGCGGAACAGATGCGGCTGGCCACCTCGCGGAACTGCAAGCCACGCAGCCGCTGGACCAACTCCGGCACCTTCGCCAGGTCCCCCGGCGTCGGCGATCTGCCCTCCGAGAGGATCCTGATCGTGGCCGGCAGCTCGACCGTCTTCCCCATGGGCAGCAGTTCCCGCAGCGCCTGCACCCCGGCCGTGACGCCCGCGAGGTCGCTGCCCCCGACGTACAGGAAGCTCGTGCCCGCGCCGAGGGGGTCGTGGATCGTGCGCAGCTCGTAGCCGCCGGGGCCGGGCCAGACATCGTCCGACATGATGAAATGCTGGTGGTAGATCGGTAGCACCGCCGGGTTGTTCGCGAAGTTGCCCAGCAGGATGAGATTGCGGGTGCGGCGGTCTTCGGGCGTGACGTCTTTGGCGGCCACAATGGGCACGGTCGCGCCCGAGGGCTTCAGGGCCGCCTGGACCTGCGCCGCCAGCGCCGCCCAGTCGTCACCTGGCGGGGGCACGATCGCGCAGGCCGGCTGCCCGTCGCGCACGAGCGTGACGGTGAGGTGATAGGTCTTCTCCGTCGGCGGCGGCGGAAGATCGGCCGCCTGGACCGCCGACACCACCAGCGCGACCAGGACCGTCAGAAAGGCGCTGTATCCCACTTGCGAGAGCATGCGCACACCCTCCTCATCGTTGTGGATGGACCAACCAGACCATCGCGGCCGGTGGCGTGAGTTGGGAGCCACCGCTGCGCATCCGCCGAGCCCGGCTACTGCAGGCGGAACGCCAGCGCGTCATCCCACCACGCCACATCCTGCTCCGACCGCTGCCCCGCGACGGACAGCAGCAGGACCAGCTTCCCGGCCCCCTCGGGCACGACGGCCGCCGCGACCATGAGTTGCCACCCATTCTCGGTCCTGGCCGGGCTCAGCGGCACGTCGAGCGACTCGGCGTGCCACTTGCCCTCCGGCGTCTGCCAACGAGCCGCCGCCGAGGGCGCGCCGTGGCCCTGCACTCGCACCCAGGCAGCCACGGCGAGCCTCTCTCCGGGCGTGGCGTCAATCCGCCCGATCAGGCAGCCGTTGCTGACGCCGGTGAGCGTGCCGGACCCCGGCGCCTGCCGCCCGGTCTGCCGGTCCCAGCCCGGCTTGCCCTTGGACACGCCCGCCTGCCAGAAGCTCCACCCCGGCGGGGCCATGCCCTGCTTCCAGTCCGCTGGCTGGGGCCCGGTCGCCGGCGCCGCCGTGGTAGCGCCGAAGTCGGCATTCGTCAGCAGGTTCTCGCGTTCCCCCGGTTGGCTCATCATGTCGAGCACAGTGGCGACGGGGTCCACGGCCAGCCGCAGGGCCTGCTCGATGCCGGGCAGCTTCTGCGGCCAGCGCACCTTGTCCGGCCCCGGCATGGGCGTCGGCCACCAACTGCACTGCTCCCCGTAGATCCACACGTACTCGTCCGCCACCTCCAGCGCCGTGCTGACGTTCTCGGCCAGGCGCTGCACCGGCGTCTGCGTTCCGGGGTTGATGTACCAGTTGCTGGTGGGCGGGTTGACGTAGGCGTCGAGATACACGCCGAAGCCGACTTGCACCTGGGCGCGGTACTTGCGCCGGTTCTCCGGGGCCACCATGCGCTGGCACTTGTTACGGATGAGGTTGGCGGCGGTCAGGTAGTCCAGCCGGCTGTTGTAGCGATAGGCCGACTCGCACCCGTCCACGAGCGTCACGGTCGGCGGCATGACGTCCAGCCAGCCGTTGACGAAGCCCGGCAGCAGCCCGTAGGGGCTGCCGGCCAACACGGATGCGGGGTCAGGGACCTGGGCCGCGGTGGGCACGCCCGAGAGTAGGAAGAAGGCCAGAATCGTGGCCTCGGGGTGCTCCGCGGCGACGGCGGTCATCAGCTCGCGGCCGCGCTGCCGGGCCTTGTCGCTGTACTCGGCAAAGGTGTGCTTCTCGACCTCAGCCTGCCGCGACCAGTCGAACGCGCGGTACGGGTCGCGGTAGGCCTCGGGGTCGAACATGATCCCCTTCATCCCGCACTCGCGTGCCACCCGCGCCCCCGTGCGCCAGTGGTCAGCGATGATCTTCCACCCCGCGTCGTCGAACCAGTCCACCTCGCCCGTGTTGGCGTTGAGCAGCAGGAAACGGTCGCGCAGTTGCCTGGGCTCTACGCCCTTGAGGTCCTCCACGAACTGTGCCACGACCTTCTCGTCGTAGGGCTCGCGGGTGAACGAGAACCACATCGCCGGGCTGTTCTTCGGCCCGGCGAAACGCACCCCGCAGCCCTGCAGGGGCGTGGTCTCCATGACGGCGAGGTTGGCGCGGAGCCGCTCGGCGTTGGGCAGGTCCCAGCCGACCTCGATCAGCTTCTTCTGCGGGCCAGCGTCCTGCGCCCACACCAGGGTGCCGGCTACCGCCAGCACGGCCAGTAGTCCCAGTGCGTTCCGTACGTGCATTGGTTGTCTCCTTCACATCAGCAGTCCGTGGCCGCGTACGTCGTGTACTTCATGTCCGGGGAGAGCATCAGCTTCCCCTCCGGGGTGGCCATCGGCCCACAGCCGCACACGAAGGCGGTCTTGCTCTGCCCCAGTTCGCTCTCCAGTTCGTCCCACATCTCGCGCGTCTCGGTGCTGATGTAGACCGGCACGTTCTTGTCCCAGCGCCGGATCTGGCCGATCATGAAGCGGTAGATCTCCCGGCGCACCTCCGGCGGGAAGGGCCCGGTGTCCACGCCGCGGAGCGCCTCCTCCTGCTCCTGCATGGCCTGCGCGAAGGCGGGGTCGAGCTGTTCCATGTCCAGGAACTCGCGGGCGGTCTCCAGGTTCATCCACATCATCACACACAGCCCGACGGACTGCGGGTGTGTCTGGGCGAACAGGTCGGCGATCAGGCGCTCGTAGTCCTCCCGCCAGTTGCGGAGCGGGATGATGGGCTTGAGCTTGGGCCGGGAGGGGACGCCGATACTCTCACAGAAGGCGGCCGCGGCCAGGCGCTCAGCCGGCGTCGGTGTGTCGGGCTCCAGCGCCGCCGCGTAATCATCTGAAGTCAGGCTGTAGACGTGGATGACGCGGTCACGATAGGGGAAATCGCCCAGCCAGTAGACGTTGTCACTGGCCGTGTGGGTGATGATGTAGCGGTCGGGGAACTCGGAGAAGACGCGGCCGATGGCCTCGTAGGCGCCGTACTCGGGCTCGAAGGTGATCTGGTCGGCCGCGCCGCCGATGAGCCGGTAGCACTTCTGCCAGGGATGCTCGACCAGCGCCGGCCGCACGATTCTCTCGGCGTAGTCCTCCAGGTTCACGCCGATGACCAGGCGATCCCCCGCGCGCCCCATGCCGCAGTACTGGCAGCCGTGGGAGCACCCCCAGATGGTGTTGAACTCCCGGGCGCACCAGCAGACATGGTTGACCTGCTGGTCCGACTCGCGCTGCCGGAAGTTGAGGTTCGTCGCGTGGCCATACAGCATCACCAGCTCATTGCGGCTCGTGCCTTCGGGGCAGTGGCTGAGCAGGTCGTCCCAGTCGGGGTCGGTATCATCGGTCTTGAGCTGGCCGAAGACGAGCGCGCGGCGCCGCGGCGCCGGGCGTTCGAGGGCGCGGAGCTGGCTGATGACCTCGGCCAGTGAGTCGGGGGTGATGAGGACGAGATCATCAGGCGACCGGTCGCAAGCGCGCAGGATGCGCTCGATGCGGGCGGCACACGCGGGGTCGTCGAGCAGTTGTGGCCAGGCATAGACAGCGGCGGGGTCCAATCGGTACATCAGGCGGGCTCCTCGGGACAGGTTCGCAGCCCCTTCCCCGCCAGCCCGCAGCGACCTCCCGCCAATTGCCCCCGTGGCTTCCAGGAGGGCACAGGCGCCGCCGACGCGAAGGAACTCCGTGCAAGACGCTGTTCGCTGCACGCCACCGAGGAGCAATCGCCGTGAGTAGAGAGACACTCATCCTGTCGGATCAGGACGTGGCCGCGCTCTTGCCGCACGAAGAAGTCATCGGAATGGTGGACACGGTGTTCCAGGAGTGGGGCCGGGGCCAGGTCGTCATGCCGCCCAAGGTCAACCTGGACATGTCGCGCAGCGGCCATCCCTCGTGGGCCAACGCCATGCCCGCGTATCTGCCTGCCGACAACGTCGGCGGGCTGAAGTGGGTCGGCGGCTATGGCGACAACCCGGCGCGGGGCCTGCCGTACATCATGGGGATTGTCGTGCTGACCGACCCCGAGACCGGGCATGCCCTGGCGCTGATGGACGGGAACTACATCTCGGACTGGCGCACCGGGGCCTCGGCGGCCATCGCCGCGAAGCATCTGGCGCGCGAGAGGACGGCGAAGATCGCCATGATCGGCGCGGGCGCCCAGGGCCGGACGGCCGCGGTCTGCCTGCACGCGGTGTTCCCGCAAGCCGCCCTGGTCGTCGCCGACATTTCCGCGCCACGGCGGGAGGCCTTCTGCCGCGACTTGCGAGACCAGTACGGCGTGCCGGTCGGTGACGCTCCGACGGTCCAGGCGGCGGCGGACGGGGCCGATGTCGTGGTCCTGCTTACCACCGCCCAGGAGCCGTTCCTGAAGGCCGACTGGATCGGCGCAGGCTGCCTCACGCTGGCGATGGGGTCGTACCAGCAGGCCGAGGACCAACTCATCTTGGGCGCCGACAAGATCATCGTGGACTGCTGGGGGCAGGCGGAGCACCGGGGGGAGCTGAAGCCCTTGGTGGAGGCCGGCCGGCTGTCCGCAGCAGATCTGGCGGCCGAACTCGGCTTCGTCGCCGCCGGGGTGAAGCCGGGACGCACGAGCCCCGAGGAGCGCCTGCTGGCGGTCCTGGTCGGGCTGGGCGCACATGACGTGTACATCGCCGGGCAGGTCTATCGCCGGGCCCTCGCCGCCGGGCGCGGGCACCGGGTCTGCCTGCGGCATGAATAG
>CAZZDO010000058.1:0-17418 GCA_964653205.1 uncultured Armatimonadia bacterium
CCGCGGGCCTGCGCGGGCGCGGCGGGGCGGGCTTCCCGTCGGCGCGCAAGTGGCGCCTCGTCCGCGACGCCGAGGCCTCGCCCAAGTACGTCGTCTGCAACGGCGACGAGGGCGACCCCGGCGCCTTCATGGACCGGATGCTGCTCGAGTCGTATCCCTACCGCATCATCGAGGGCCTCGCCATCGCCGCCGTTGCCGTCGGGGCGACCGAGGCCTTCTTCTACATCCGCCACGAGTACGGCCTGGCGTGGCAGCGCATGGAGGAGGCCATCCGGCGCTGCGAGGAGCGCGGGCTGCTGGGCGACCTGAAGCTACGCATCATGCAGGGCGCCGGGGCGTTCGTGTGCGGCGAGGAGACCGGGCTGATCGCTTCGCTGGAAGGCCGGCGGGGGATGCCGCGCCACCGCCCACCCTTCCCGGCCGAAGAGGGCCTGTGGGGCCGCCCCACGCTCGTCAACAACGTCGAGACCCTCGCCCTCGTGCCGTGGATCATCCGCCGCGGCGCCACCGCCTTCGCTGCCCTAGGCACCCACCACAGCAAGGGCACGAAGGTCTTCTCGCTGACGGGCAAGGTCGCGCGCGGCGGGCTCATCGAAGTCCCGATGGGCGCGACGATCCGCCAGATCGTCGAGGAGATCGGCGGGGGCGTGGGCGCGGGCCGCACCTTCAAGGCCGTGCAGATCGGCGGGCCGTCCGGCGGCTGCATTCCGGCCGAACTGGCCGACACGCCTGTGGATTACGAGAGCCTGAGCGCCGTCGGGGCCATCATGGGCTCGGGCGGCCTCGTCGTCCTCGACGACACCGACTGCATGGTGGATGTCGCGCGCTATTTTCTGGAATTCACGCAGCGCGAGTCGTGCGGCAAATGCACCTTCTGCCGCATCGGCACCCGCCGCATGTTGGACGCGATGGAGCGCATCTGCACGGGCAAGGGGAAACCCGACGACCTCGACCGCCTCGAACACCTCGGCCACGCCATCAAGCAGAGCGCCCTGTGCGGGCTGGGGCGCACCGCTCCCAACCCCATCCTGTCCACACTCCGCTACTTCCGCGAGGAGTACGAGGCCCACCTGGCGGGCCGCTGCCCGGCCGGGAAGTGCAAGGCCCTCATCCACTATCGCATCAAGGACGATTGCGTCGGCTGCACCAAGTGCGCGCAGGCGTGCCCGGGCGGGGCCATCGCCATCCGCCCCTATGAAGTCCACGAGATTGACCAGGAGAAGTGCCTGCGCTGCGGCACGTGCCTGCAGGTCTGCCCGACCGACTCGGTGGTGGTCGAATGATCGTCCGCCTGACGATTGACGGCCGGCCGGTCGCCGCCCCCGTCGGGGCGAGCCTCGTCGCCGCCGCGCGCCTGGCCGGCATCGAGATCCCCACGCTCTGCCACCGCGAGGGCTGCGAGCCCGAGACGTCGTGCCTCGTCTGCGTCGTGCGCGTGGACGGCTCGCCGCGCCTCGTCCCGGCCTGCGCCACGACCGTAGCCGAGGGCATGACCGTCGAGAGTGAGACCGATGAGATCCGCGCCGCGCGGCGCATGGCGCTGGAGCTATTGCTCGGCGACCACGCGGGCGATTGCGTCGCGCCCTGCCAGATGGCCTGCCCCGCGGGCATGGACATCCCCGGGATGCTGCGGCTGATCCGCGAAGACCGCATGGGCGAGGCCGTGGCGCTCGTCAAGCGCCGCATCCCGCTCCCGGCGATCCTCGGCCGCATCTGCCCCGCCCCGTGCGAAGCGCCCTGCCGCCGCGGCGAACTCGACGAACCCGTCAGCATCAAGGACCTCAAGCGCGCCGTCGGTGACCACGACCTGCAAAGCCCCGCGCCCCATGAGCCCATCATCCCCCCCGCGACGGGCCGCCGCGTCGCCGTCGTCGGCGCGGGCCCGACGGGGCTGTCGGCGGCGTACTATCTGCGCCGCCTGGGCCATGCGGTCACGCTGCTCGACGACCGCGAGCGCCCCGGCGGCATGATGCGCGAGGCCATCGCGCCCGACGTGCTGCCGCCCGACGTGCTCGACGCGGAGATCGCGCGCGTCCTGGCCGTCGGCATCGAGTTGCATGCGGGCCGCCGCCTCGGCCGAGATGTCTCCCTGCCGCAACTGCAGGAGGCCTTTGACACCGTGCTCCTCGCCTGCGGCCCCCTGCCCCGCGAGGAGATCGAGGCCCTCGGCCTCGCCGCGGCGCACAAGGGCATCGCGGTGGAGCACGATTCGCTGCAGACGAGCCTGCCGGGTGTCTTCGCGGCCGGGGGCGTCGTCACGCCGATGAAGCTGGCCGTCCGCGCCGTCGGGCAGGGCCACGCCGCTGCGCACGCCATGGACCTCTTCCTGCGCGGCGAGGCCCCGCGCATCCCCGCACGCCCCTTCACGACGCGCCCGGGGAAGCTGGCCCCCGGAGAGTTGGAGGCGATGTCTGTAGGAGCGGTCACCGACCGCGACCGGTCGCGGTCGGTGACCGCTCCTACACCCACGCCGGAGAGGGACGCCGCCGCCCGCTGCCTCGCCTGCGCCTGCGCCGCCGCCGACACCTGCCGCCTGCGCCGCTGGGCCGCCGCCTACCAGGCCGGCACCCGCGAATACGCCGGCACCCGCCGCCTGACCCACCCCGAGGCTTCCCACGATCTCGTCATCTACGACGAGGGCAAGTGCCTCCAGTGCGGGCTGTGCGTGCAGATCGCCCGCCGTGAGGGCGAGGCCCTCGGGTTGACCTACGTCGGGCGGGGCTTCCAGGTCCGCGTCGGGGTGCCGTGGAGCGAGCCCGTGGCCGCCGGGCTGCAACACGCCGCACGCGCCTGTGCGGAAGCGTGCCCGACCGGGGCGCTGATTTTGCGGTAGCGGCGCGATTTATCGCGCCCAAGACGTTATGCTATGGTGAGAATGCATCACCAACGGGCGCGATGAATCGCGCCACTACGCGACCGACCCAACGGGCGCGATGAATCGCGCCACTACACGACTATGACCGACTTCATCAGCCTCGACCGCGTCACGAAGACCTATGAGGCCGCCGACGGCCCGCCGCTGAGCGTGCTCCAGGATGTGACCTGGGCCGTGCCCGCGGGCGCGACCGTGGCCGTCACGGGGCCCTCCGGGTCGGGCAAGAGCACGCTGCTCAATCTCATCGGCGCCCTCGACTGCCCCACCTCGGGCACGATCACCGTGGGCGGCCAGCGCCTCGATGCGCTCGATGCCCTCGGCCTGAGCGCCTACCGCTCCCGCCAGGTCGGCTTCATCTTCCAGGACCACCACCTCCTGCCGCAACTGACGGCGCTGGAGAATGTGCTGTTGCCGACGCTGGGAGGGGCCGAATGCGCCGGAGGGCGCAGCCCGCAGGCGCATCCGGCCCCTGGGCCGGATAGCGGCGGTGAGGCTGCCGCTATTCGGCCCCTCCGACGCTCTCGGCCCCTCCGACACCCTCGGCCCCCCGAGCGCTCCTACGACCTCCTCGCCCGCGTCGGCCTCGCCGAGCGCCTCCATTCCTTCCCTGCGCAACTCTCCGGCGGCGAGCGCCAGCGTGTCGCCATCGCCCGGGCGCTAATGAACCAGCCGCCCCTGCTCCTGTGCGACGAGCCCACCGGCAACCTCGACCAGGCCACCGGCGGGCAGGTCGTGGCGCTGCTCATGGAGTTGGCGCAAAGCGAGGGCCTGACGGTCGTGATGGTCACGCACAACCCCACCCATGCCGCGGCCTGCCGCACCGTCTACGAGTTGCGGGAGGGGAGGCTGGAGCGGACGGGGGGGGCGCAATGACGTTCGGCCACCTCGTCTGGCGCACGCTCCGCCACTACCGCGGCTCGTCCCTGGCCGTCATCGCCGGGCTGGCCGTGGCCACCGCCGTCATCACCGGCTCGCTCGTCATCGGCACTTCCCTGCGCGGCAGTCTGCTCGACCTCACCCTCGCCCGCCTCGGCAGCGTCAACCATGCGGCCGTGCTGCCTCGCCCCATCTCCGATCAGATCGTCTCGGGCACGGACGCCCTTGCGCTGCTGCGCACCACGGGCACGGCCACCCCCGCCCAGGGCGAGCCCAACCCCGTCGGCGTGACCGTCTGGGGCGTGGATGCGGGCTTCGTCAAGCTGCAATCCCTGCCCGCACTACCGGACGACGGCGTGCTCATCAACGCCGCCCTCGCCCGCGACCTGCAGGTCCGGCAGGGCGACGAGATCGCCCTGAGCGTCAACCGCCCGCGCGCCATCGGCATGGACTCGCTGTTTGCCCGGCGTGAGCTGACCGAAGTCATGGCGACGCTCACGATGACGGTCGCGGCCGTGCTGCCCGACAACACCCCCGGCGACTTCCGCCTCGACGGCCAGAGCGGCCGGCCCCGCAACGCCTTCCTGCCCCGCGACGCCCTGCAGCGCGCGCTGGCGACACCGGGGAAGGCGAACGCGCTGGTGGCGCCGGCGTCCTCCGCCGGCCTGCCCGACCTGGCGCCCCGCCTGACGCTGGGCGACTACGGCCTGCACCTGCGCGGCAAGCCGCGCACGCTCTCGCTGACTTCCGAGGCCTTCACACTCAGCACCGCTGACGCCGCAGCGGCGCTAGGCGCGGCCGCCGACCTGCAGTGCCTGGCCGACTGGTGCTCCGTCTACCTTGCCACCACCATCCGCGCGCCCAGCGGCCGCAGCATCGCGTACGCCATCATCGCCGGCAACGCGATAGCGCAGCTCCTGGGTCTGCCGCCCTCGTGGCCCGGCAGGGACGACGCGATCATCCTGAGCACGTGGGCCGCCCAGGACCTACAGGCTAGACCAGGAGACGTGCTGACGCTCGAGTACCTGGTTCCGACCCCCGATGGCGGCTTCCCCAGGCGGACGCAGACCGCGCGGGTGACAGGGATCGTCCCCCTCGCCGGCCCGACCGCCGATCCGCACCTCATGCCCGAATACGAGGGCCTCACGGACGCCGTCACCATCGGCGACTGGAAGCCCCCGTTCCCGATTGACATGAGCCGCATTACGCCGCGTGACGACGAGTACTGGGACAAGTACAAGACCGTGCCGAAGGCCTTTGTGCCGCTGGCGACGGTCGAGAAGATGTGGGGGCCCGGCCAGCCCTACGTGACTTCTGTGGAGATCACCCCACCCACCGGCCAGACGCCGTCTGCCTTCGCCCCGCGTTACACGCGGGCGCTGCTGGACGCGCTGCAATCCGGCCCGCCTGTCATCGCCTTCCGCAACCTGGCCGACCAGGCCCGGCAGACTTCCGCCGGCAGCACCGACTTCAGCCAGCTCTTCCTGGCGCTCAGCATGTTCATCATCGCGGCCGGGGTGGGCCTCGCGGCCATGCTCATCGGCCTGGGCGTCGAGCGCCGCGTGAACCAGATCGGCCTGCTGCTGGCCCTCGGCGTCACCCCCCGGCAGGTGCGGCGGTTGCTGCTGGCTGAGGGCATGATCCTGAACCTCGGCGGCGTCATCCTGGGGCTGCCCGTCGGCGTGCTGTACGCGGCGGGGCTGCTCAAGGCCATGGGGGCGTTCTGGACGGCCGCCATCGGCGACGCCCCGGCGCTGTGGCTGCACGTGGGCGGGTGGGACCTGCCCGCGTCCGCCGTCGGCGGCCTGCTGATCGGCTGGCTGACCATCGCGCTCGCTCTGCGCGGGCTGGGGAAGCTGGAACCCATGCGGCTGTGGCAGTCGGGCCTCGCCGCTTCCGCCGGGCCGCGCCGCCGCACGACCTTCCGCCTCGTGCTCGCCGTCGCCATGGCCGCCGCCGCCGCGGGGCTGCTCGCCTGGACGCAGACCGATGCCGCCGCCCCGAAAGCCATCGCGTTCTTCGGCGCGGGGGCGCTGCTGCTGACGGCCGGGCTGGTCGCGCTGCACCTGGCGCTGACGTGGCCGCGCCGCCGCTCGGCCCTGCAGAGCCTGCGCGCCCTGGCCTGGCGCAACGCCAGCCAGAACCCGCGCCGCAGCCTGCTCATCTGCGGGCTCATCGCGGCGGCCACGTTCGTCATCATCGCGACGGCAGCCAGCACGCGCGACTTCGGTCGCGCCGACACCTTCGACCGCGCCGGCCCGGCCGGGGGCTTCAACCTGATGGCAACCTCGCAGGTCCCGCTGCCCTACGACCCGGCGACGCCGGAGGGGCGCCGCAACCTGGGCTTTTCCGCCGATGACGAGGCGCTGCTGGCGCGCTGCACCGTCGCCTCGTTCCTGTCGAGCCCCGGCGACGACCTGAGTTGCGCCAACGCCGCCAAGGCCAACACACCGCAGTTGATCGCGCCCATGTCGCCCGATGTCTTCGCGGACGCCGCCGTCGTGGCGGAACGTTTCAGCGCCGTTCGCATCCCGCCGCCCGAGGCTGCCGCGCCGCCGACCGACGCCCGCGAGATCACGGCCAGTACCGACAAGGGCACGCTCGAATGGCGTCTCTACAAGCAGCCGGGCGACCTGTGGCAGACGCAGGACTCCTACGGCCGGCCCTTCGCCATCCGCCTCTATGCCGGCTTCACGCGCAGCATCTTCGCCGGCCAGCTTCTGACTTCAGAGCGTGAGCTTCGGTCCATCTACCCCGAAGTCACCGCCCCGTCCTTCTTCCTGATCCAGACTCCGCGGGAGGACGAGGCGGCCGTCACGGCGGCCCTGCGGCGCACTCTGGCCGATCTCGGCCTGGAAGTCCGCCCGACCCGCGAGATCTTGGGGGAGTACGCGGCCGGCGAAAACGTCTACATATCAATGTTCATCGCTCTGGGGGCACTCGGGCTGCTGCTCGGGACGGTGGGCCTGGCGGTCATCACGGCCCGCAACATCATCGAGCGCCGGTCGGAGTTGGCGCTGCTGACGGCCACGGGCTTCTCGCGGCCGCGGCTGGTGACGCTGCTCCTGCTCGAACACGGCGGCCTGCTGGTCGTGGGCCTGCTCTGCGGCGCGGTGACTGCTCTGATCGCGATGCTGCCGCAACTCCGCTCGCCGGAGTCGTCGGTCAGTTGGGCGGGCCTC
This sequence comes from uncultured Armatimonadia bacterium, assembly GCA_964653205.1. Lineage (GTDB taxonomy): Bacteria > Armatimonadota > Zipacnadia > Zipacnadales > UBA11051 > JAJFUB01. The sequence continues at coordinate 6,934 of CAZZDO010000058.1, forward strand.
GCCCTCGCCATCGTGGCGGTGCTGGCGGTGGGGCTGGGGGCCAATGTGGTCGCGATCCGGCGCAACCTGGACGAAGACCTTGTGGGGGCGTTGAGGCACGAATGATGACGCGATACGGCTTCTGGGTGGCGGTGGCGCTGCTGGTCGCGGTCGGTGACCGCTCGTACACCGGCCCCAATCATCTAGCCGACAATCCAGCCAACAACCCAACGGCCACGCTGTACGAGCGGTCACCGACCGCGACCTCCTGGGCCCCCGGCATCGCCTGGGCCGAAGCCGCCGGCGCCACCTCCCCCACCGCCTACTGGCCCTCCTTCCGCGCCAACGCCGCGCAGACCGGTGTGGCCGCCACGACGCTGGCGGCCCAGCCCCGCCTGCGCTGGAAGTATGACGCCAAGTCCAAGATCGAGGGCGCCGTGGCCGTCTATGGCGACACGGCCTATGCCGGCACGGCGGGCGGATCGCTGGTGGCGCTCAGCGTCGTGGACGGCAAGCTCAAGTGGCGCTTCGTGGCCGCCGGGGGCATCCCGGGCACGCCGTGCGCGCGCGGCAACACCGTCTTCGTCGGCGACGAGACCGGCGTCTTCTACGCCGTGAACCGCGCCACGGGCAAGCTCCGCTGGAAGTTCAAGACCGAGGACAAGATCGTCTCTTCGCCCAACTGCGGGCCGGGCGACAACCCCACCTACGTCCTGTTCGGCTCGTATGACAACTCCCTGTACAAGCTGGACGCGCGGACCGGGCGCAAGCTCTGGAGCTTCCGCGCCGGGGCCCAAGTCCACTGCGCGCCCTGCGTGGCCGGCGACCGCGTCATCATCGCCGGGTGCGACGGCTTCGTGCGGATCATCAGCCTCGCCACCGGCAAGCAAGTCGCCGGCGTGGAACTCGGGGGCAACCTGGGGGCCTCGCCGGCCTATGCCGCGGGGATCGTCTACGCCGCCAGCATGGACGGGGCGGTGGCCGCGGTGCGCGTGAGCGACGGGCGACTGATCTGGCAGCAGAAGCCTTCGCCGGATGGCTCGTACTACGGCTCGCCCGCCGTCCATGGCAAGCACCTGCTGCTGCCGTCGCGCGATAACACGCTCCTGGCGGTCAACGCCGGCAGCGGCGTGCTGCGCTGGACCTTCGACACCCGCGGCGCCAACGACTCCTCGCCGGCCCTCGTCGGCAACCGCGCGTTCTTTGGCAGCAGCGACGGCAGCCTGTACGGGGTGGCCCTGGAGACGGGCGCGAAGGTCTGGCAGTACCGCACCGGAAGCATCAGCGGCGGGGTGTCCATCGCCTACCAGCGGCTGTTCGTGGGGACGGACACCGGGCAAATCTACTGTTTCGGTTAGGGAACTTGCGCGCCGCTCAATTGTTGCCTGAATACTACCGCACGTGGTAGAATCATTCGACCTGACAACCCCTTCGGAGAGGACGATGATGCGCAGATCATTGATCGCCGCCCTGACCGTGTGTTCCCTCGCCGTAAGCCTCGCCGCCGCGGCTGATTGGCCGAACTTCTTCGGCCCCACTCGCAACGGCCTCGCGCCTGACACCGGCCTGAACAAGGACTGGCGGAACAACCCGCCCCCGGTGGTCTGGCGCGTCCCGATGAGCGACAACGGCTATGCCGGCCCGTGCGTCGCCGACGGCAAGGTGTTCATCATTGACCGCAACGGCAGCAACGATGTCGTCCGGTGCCTGAGGCTGGCTGACGGCGGCGAAGTCTGGCGCTGCTCCTACGAGGAGGGCGGCGGCGACAACTACGGCTTCGCCCGCACCACGCCGTCCTACGCCGAGGGCAAGGTCTACACCCTCAGCCGCCTCGGCATCCTGTGCTGCATTGACGCGACCGCCGGCCGGATTCTCTGGTCCAAGGCCCTGATGCGCGACTTCGGCGGCAAGCCCCCGCAGTGGCACTACTCCGGCTCGCCGCTGGTGGACGGCAACAAGGTCATCGTGCAAAGCGGCAGCCCCCAGGGCAACGTCATCGCCTTCAACCGGGACACCGGCGCCACCGTGTGGGTCAGCGACAACACTGACACCGCCGGTTACGCCACGGCGACCGTCGCCACGATCCTGGGCCAGCGCCAGTACGTGATGCCCACGGGCAAGGCCGTCATCGGCCTGAACCCCGACACGGGCAAGACGCTGTGGGGCTTCAACTGGACGACCAAGTACGACGTCAACGCCTCCCAGCCGATCATCGAAGGCAACTTCGTGTTCATCACCAGCGGCTACGGCAGCGGCTGCGCGCTGGTGGAAATCACGCCCCAGGGCCCCAGGCCGCGCTGGGACAACCGGGAGATCTCGGCCCACTTCAGCTCGCCGATCTACTACAACGGCTACATCTACAGCCAGAGCGACGCCGGCGGCGGCTCGCTGGTGTGCATGAGCCCCCAACAGGGGCAGGTGGCGTGGCGGCAGGGCGGCCTTGAGAAGGGCGGCCTGCTCATCGCCGACGAGGTTATCATCGCCTGCGCCGGCAACAGCGGCGATGTCGTCATGTGCAAGGCCGACCCGTCAGGCTACCAGGAGCTGGGCCGCATCAAGCCGCTCGGGGGCCAGTCCTGGACGGCGCCGATCCTCAGCGACGGCATGCTGCTCGTGCGCAACAAGCAAGCGCTGGCGTGCCTGAAGGTGAAGTGAGGCCGGGAACCGGGCCTCGGGACTCAGCTGGCAACGACTTGTACGAGCGGCTTCCAGCCGCGAGGGCATGGCGGACGACCTCGCGGCTGGAAGCCGCTCGTACGGTTCTCGGCGAGACGCCAGGAAGGCCTCTCCCCTCCTCGCGACGAACTCTCCCTCGCAATCCCCTGCTGGAGGTCTCTGATGCGTTGGCTTGTCTTGTTGGTGGCGCCGTGTCTGGCGCTGACGGCTGTACTCGCCCAACCGCCCGTCCGCGAGCCGGTGCGCGAGGGCAACACCGAGCGGCTGATGCTCGACGACGGCCTGGATACCGATGCCGCCGTGTGGGCCCCGGCCGAGGCCGTGCTCACCGTGGACCCCAAGCACGCCAGGCATGGCCCGACGTCCCTGCGCCTGCACATTGACGTGAACTGGGAGACGGGCGAGAAGAACTACCCCATCGGTTGGCCGCGCATGTACCGCGACTGGCCGCAGGAGCAACGGGACTGGACGCGCTACGACTACCTGGACTTCTCGATCTTCACCGAGACCTCGCGCCCGAAACTCCCGGACAACCCCCTGGGCCTGATCGTCAAGGGCGAGCAGGGCCGCAAGGTCGTGACCCGCGAGTTGACGGAGTTGCGGCCGGGCGAATGGACCGACTACCGCCTGCCGCTGGCCGGCACGCCCGACCTCGGCACGATCACGGGCGTCGGCTTCTACATCTCCGAGTCCAACTACAAGCATGGCGACGTGTTGGATTTCTGGATTGACAACATCTCGCTGGTGCGGGTCGCCGAACCGACCGCCGCCGGCACGGTCCTGCTCGAGAAGGTCATCATCGGCGACGCGGGCTACCTGCCCCTCGATCTGAACGTGATGGGCGTGGCGCCGGAGGCGAAGGCCGACCTCGTGTGGCAACTGCGGACCGGCGGCAACAGCGCCGCGACGGGCAAGCTCTCCGCCGGGCGCGGCCTGACCCGCATGTATCTCCCGCTGCCCCCCGGGGGCCTGAAGCCCGGCGACTATGAACTGGCGCTCAAGGCCGGCAGCGAGACCCTGGCGTTCCCCCTCAAAGTCGTCCGCAGCGCCTGGCAGGAGGCTTCGAAATGATCCGTCCATGGAGCGCGGGTCTCCAGACCCGCATCGCCGTTGCCGCTATCCTTCTGTGCGCCGTCGCCCTCCCCGCCTCGGCCGCCGTCTACCGCTTTGACTTCGGCAGCGACAAGTCGGCCGTGCAGGCGGACTTCACGGCCGTCACCCCGGCCAGCAAGGCCCCCGTCGGCTGGGCGCAGGCCGGGAAGCTCGACGCCCGCGACCAGGCCTACACCGAGTTCGTCGAGACCTACCGCGGCAAGCAGCCCCCGCCGGTGTGGACGACCCCGCTGTCGCAGGACCAGATCACCTCGGCCGAGCCCGCCGAGTTCGTCGCGAAGGTTGAGCCGGGCGTGTACCGCGCGTGGGTCCTGTGCGGCACCAGCGCCTCGTATCGCGGACAGGTCTTTGACTTCGACGTGACCAGCGGCGACACGACCGTGCCGGTGCTGTTCGAGAACAGCTACCAGTTCCGCGACGCGTTCCTGAAGGTGGACGCCGCGGGCGGCGAGGCCCACCTGAAGTTCACCCCGCGCAGCCGCTGGATCATTGCGGCGGTCGTGCTGTGGCAGGACGCCGACGAGGCGCAGGTGCGCGACGGAATCATCAAGCCCGAGCGCGAGGTCGTGGACAACATGCCGCCCGCGGAGTTCGAGAAGTGGAAGCTCAACCCGCGCGTGCTGGACAACAGTCCCATGCCCGCGTTCGCCGAGGCCGACCAGAAGCGCGGCTATGTCGTCCATGCGCGCCATTGGGCCGAAGTCGTCTACCCGTACACCGTGCCCATCGCCGCACAGATCAACCCGACACTGCGCACGTTCGCCACGCCCGGCGAGTACGAGCCGCTGACGATCAGCGTCCTCCCGCTGCGGGACTTCGCGGGGGCGAAGGTCGAGGTCTCGGACCTCAAGCCCGCGACCGGGGCGCCGATCCCGGCGGCCAACATCGAGATTCGTCGGGCGAAGGTCGTGCGCGCCCGCCCCAACTACACCGTGCTCTACGAGTACCGGTGGGTGCCCGATGCGCTCGTGCCGTACGACCCGAGCGAGCCGCTGAAGGCCAACGAGAACGCGCGCTTCTGGCTGACAATCCGCGTCCCGGCCGACGCGAAGCCCGGCATGTACAAGGGCGCCGTCACGATCACGCCCGCCGGCGCCACGCCCGCCAAGCAGTCCCTCGTCCTGCGCGTGCTGCCGATCAAGCTGCAGGAAGATCCGGGCAAGATATACGGCATCTACTACCGCGACCCGCTGGACGACTGGAACAACGCCAAGGACGACGTGTCGAAGGCGTTCTACCTGCGCAAGAGCGAGTGGGAGGCGGAGGACCTCGTGGCCCACGGCACGCGCAATGTGACCACCGGCCTGTGGGCGGCGCCGGAGAAGGACGGGCAGTTTGTCTTCAACTTCGACCTCTTCCAGATGAAGGTGGACCGCTGGCGCAAGTATGGCTTCAAGTTCCCGCTGGTGGTCAGCGTGAATGCCGGGGGCATCTACCGCAAGTACACGAACGAGGATCTCGGCTCGCACATCGCCAAGGCCAAGCCGCCGCCGCCGGAGTACGCGGCCGAACTGACGCGGATGTGCCAGGCCATCGAGGCCGAGCGCGTCAAGCGTGGCTGGCCGGAGTTCCTGTACTACCCGGTGGACGAGCCCGGCGCGAGCCCCGACGCGATCGCGTTCATGATCGCGACGCTCAAGGCGGTGCAGGCGGCGGGCGTGAAGACGTACGTGACGGCCGACCCGTCCAAGGAGGGCTTCGCCCCGCTGCGGCCCTACATTGACGTGTGGTGCACGCAGCCCTTCCTGCCTTCACGCGAGGAGATCATCAAGGACATGGCCGCGCGCAAGGTGGACTACTGGTGCTACCCCAACCACGTCAACGGCGAGAACGACCACACGACCGTCAACGGGGCCCGCATGACCTACGGCTTCGGCTTCTGGCGGTCAGGCTTCACGACGCTGATCCCGTGGATCTACCGTTCGGACAACGGCAACCCGTGGAACTACCTCGACGGCACCAGCAGCGACTTCTTCAACCGCACCGAGGACAACGGGCGACCCATCCCGGTCGCCATGTGGGAAGCCTACCGCGAGGGCTACGACGACTACCGCTACGTCTACACGCTCAAGCAGATGATCGAGGCGGCGAAGAAGCAGGGCGGCAAGGCCGGGCGCGTGGCGGAGCAGGCGCAGAAGGACCTCGAGAGCGTGTGGCTGGCGATCCGCGTGCAGCCCAAGTACAAGTGGGACGACCTGTGGGAGCCGCGCGAGACGGACGTCTACCGCTGGATCATCGCCGACGCCATCCTGAAGCTCCAGGACGCGGGGATGAGGTAGGGAGTGTGGGAGTGTGGGAGTGTGGGAGTGTGGGAGTGTGGGAGTGTGGGAGTGGCGAGGGCCGTTCGCCCCGCAGGGGCCGACGTCCATTGCCACCAGCGTAAGCTGGTGGACTCAAGGCCCCCCTCCTCCTCTTTTTCCTCGGCGCCCGGGCTCCCGCGTCGCGACGAACGGACGCACCTATGACTGACCTCTTGCACGCCCTCGAGCCCGCCGCGCTGGCCCGCCTCGCCAACATGGAGCTGCGCGCGCGGACGATCGTCGAGGGCCATTTCTCGGGCCAGCACCACAGCCACCTCAAGGGCGCCAGCGTCGAGTTCGCCGACCACCGCAACTACAGCCCCGGCGATGAACTGCGGCACCTGGACTGGAAGCTGTACGGGCGCACCGACCGCTTCTTCGTCAAGCAGTACGACGCCGAAACGAACATGAGCGTGATGCTGGTGCTCGACGCCAGCGGCTCGATGCAGTACGGCTCCGGCGAGGTCACCAAGGCCCAGTACGGGAGCTACCTGGCCGCCGGGCTGGCGTATCTCACGAGCCGGCAGGGCGACGCGCCGGGGCTGGCGCTGGTGGACGCGGGGGGCGTGGCGGAGAAGCTCATGCCACGCACGCGCCCGGCGCACCTGCGGCGGCTGTGGGACGCGCTGGAGGGAGCCACTGTAGGGCGGGGGCTCGTATCCCGCCCGGACACGGATGGCATGGGGCGGGGTACGAGCCCCCGCCCTACAGACGACACGGGCGCCATCGCCGACGGCCTCGCCGACGTCGCTGCGCTGCTGTCGCGCCGGGGCATCCTCGTCCTCATCTCCGACCTGCTCGAACCCCCCGACCGTCTCCTGCGCGCGCTGCGCTATTTCCGCCATCGCAGACATGATGTGATTGTCTTGCAGGTATTGGACGAGGCGGAGGTCAACTTCCCGTTCCGCGGCGCGGTGGAGTTCCAGGATCTCGAGGACGGGCGGCGCCTGCGGACAGAGATCGCCGACATCCGGCGGGGCTACCTGGCGGGCTTCCAGCAGCACCAGGAGACGATTCGCGAGGGCTGCCGCACCGCCGGGCTGGACTACGAGCTGATGCTGACCGCAGAGCCTTTCGGGAGGGCGCTGACGGCGTACCTGGGGCGACGTGGAGGGGCCGGGTATTAGCCGGCCCGCCGTTGGGGGCGAATGCCACAAGCCAACGGGAGTTCCGCAAGGCGCGCGGGATGAGGGAGGGGCCGGATATTATCCGGCCCGCCGTTGGAGGCGAATGTCACAAGCCAACGGGAGTCCCGCAAGGCGCGCGGGATGAGGGAGGGGCCGGACATCATCCGGCCCGCCGTTGGAGGCGGATGTCACAGCGCAACGGGAGTTCCGCAAGGCGCGCGGGATGAGGAGGGGCCGGATATCATCCGGCCCGCCGTTCGAGGCGAATGTCACAGAGCAACGGGAGTTCCGCACGACGGGCCGGATAATAGCCGGCCCCTCCAACGGCCTGCACCCGATGCCTCGACCCGAGACCGACATGGAGCGCACTCACGACCGTCGCCATCCGCATCGCCTCACGCATGAGGACTACACGGATCCGAACTACGTGGTCTTCGTCAGCATACACGCTGCCCCGCGCCGGGCCATGTTCGCGACGGCAGCCTGTGCGTCTGTGATCCTTGACTGCGTCCAGACAGGGTGCGAGATACATCATCTTGACTTGATCGCGTACTGTGTCATGCCGGACCATATCCATGTCGTGATCTTCACCAAGGACGGCTGCGATGTGGAGAAGTACCTGAAGGGACTGAAGTGGGCAACGTCCCGACAACTTCACACCATGGGTGTTGTCGGCGACATCTGGCAGCGGAGCTACTGGGACCGGCACCACCGAGACGATGACGACGTGCGCACGATGATCGAGTATGTGCTGGACAACCCCGTGAGGCAGGGATTGTGCCGCACCCGTGACGAATGGCCATATGCGGCCTACCTCCGCCACCCCGGATCGTGACCGGGGTCGTTGGAGGGGCCGGATACTATCCGGCCCGCCGTTCGAGGTGGATGTCACAAAGCAACGGGAGTCCCGCAAGGCGCGCGAGATGAGGAGGGGCCGGATACTATCCGGCCCGCCGTTCGAGGTGGATGTCACAAAGCAACGGGAGTCCCGCAAGGTGCGCGAGATGAGGAGGGGCCGGATATCATCCGGCCCGCCGTTGGAGGCGAATGTCACAAGTCAACGGGAGCTCCGCACGACGGGCCGGATAATATCCGGCCCCTCCAACGGCCCCGCAGGGAGTAGCATGACCAAACGTGAACGTGTCCTCACCGCCATGAACCGCCAGCGGCCCGACCGCGTGCCGAAGTCCGCCGGCTTCACGCCCGAAGTGCAGAAGAGGTTCGAAGAGCACACCGGCGAGACGAACCCCGGCGCCTACTTCGACTACGATGTCGCCGGCGTGGGCTTCGCCGGGTCCGGGCAGACCGTGGACTGGTCGGAGTGGTATGACTGCACCCACCCGGAGGGCACGACCTACAGCGAGTACGGCACCGCCCACATCCCCGGCACCTTCTACCACTTCACGCGCTACGACTACCCCATGGACGGCGTGGACAGCGTCAAGCGCATGGAGGAGTTCCCGTGGCCGGACTACACCCCCGCCCACCGGCACGAGCACCTCGAGGCCAATGTCCAGAAGCTCCATGACGACGGCTGGTACGTCCAGGGCGGCGTCGGGCACATCTGGGAGAACGCCTGGCAAGTCGTCTCGATGGAAAAGCTGATGATGGACTTCGTGATGGCCCCGGACCAGGCCGCGTATGTGCTGGACCGCATCGCCGAAGACCGGCTCTTCCAGTGTGTGCGCTATGCGCAAGCCGACGTGGACTGCCTGGCCTGCGGCGACGATGTGGCCATGCAGCACAAGATGATGATGAGCCCGCAGATGTGGCGCCAGTGGCTCAAGCCGCGCTGGGCGAAGGCCTGGGCGGCGGCCAGGGAGGTCAAGCCGGACATCCAGATCTGGTATCACTCTGATGGCAACGTCGAGGCCATCATCCCCGATCTCATCGAGATCGGCATGACGATTCTCAACCCCGTGCAGCCCGAGTGCATGGACCCGGCCAAGCTGAAGGCCGAGTTCGGCGATCGCATCGCCTTCTGGGGCTGTGTCGGGACGCAAACCGTGTTCCCCTTCGGCACGCCGCAGGAGATGAAGCAGACGGTCAAGTGGCTCATCGAGACCGTCGGCAACGATGGCGGCTTGTTCCTCGCACCCACACATGTACTCGAACCTGACGTGCCCTGGGAAAACATCGTGGCCTTTTTTGAGGCTGTGCAGGAGTATGGTTCCTATGAGCACGATCCGCCCCATTCTGATTCCGGTTGAGAGGGAGAACATCCATGACAGGGCCGAGGCGCTGGTTGGGATTGATCGCGGCGCTCAGTGTGCTGCTGTGTGCCGGTTGCATCAAGGTCAACATGGACGTGGCGGTGGCGCCCGATCTGAGCACCAGCGCGCGGCTCGCTGCCGCAATAGATACCTCGCTGGCTGAGATGGCGCAGGGCGAGGGGGGGGCCTTCAGCGATCTGAAGGACGCCCCGGGCAAGCACTGGACGACACGCGAGTACCAGGAGGACGGCTGGACGGTGACTGAGGCCATCGGCCACGCCGGGCCGGGCGAGGCACTCTTCCCCGATGAAGCGGACGCGCCGAAGCTGCGCGTGCAGACCAGCCAGCGGCGGCTGAGCCTCCGCTATGACATCAGCCTCGTGACGCCGCCGCCGCCCCCGCAACTGACGCAGCCGGCGCCGCCGCAGCAGCCGGGCGAGAAGCCGGAGAAGGACGAGGAGGGCGGGCCCGACCTGTCCGGCCTCGCCTCGGCCATGATGCCGCAGATCGAGATCGGCATCTCGCTACGGGGCCCGGGCGAAGTCATCGCCACGACGGGCACGGAGGTCGGGACGGGCCAGGCCGAGTGGAAGCTGTCCCTGGCCGACCTGCAGGGCAAGGCCGCCATGCCGGACTGCCGCCTGACCACGGAGATCCCCGACTGGCTCAACATCGGGCGGCTGGCGAGCCAACTGGTCATGCGCGGCGGCCCGACCGACGCCGGCATGCGCCTGGCCTCGGCCGTGCAGCGGGGCCTGCTCCCCAACCCGCCGGTGAGCGCCACGGCGGCCGAGAAGCTCAGCGCCATTGACTACCTGCGCCTGCTGGAGATCATCGGCAAGCTCGACGCCGGGGCCGGGCCGCTGGCGACCGAGGCCATCGTCGAGCAGTTCCGCCTCAACGACGAGGGGACGACGTCGGCCAAGATCGCGGCGGTGCACGGCAAGCTGATGAAGCTGGACGTGGGCACCACGGTGGAGCAGGCGGCCATCCGCGGGCTGGCCGACGCGCTGAAGTAGCCACTGTAGGGCGGGGGCTTGTACCCATATGCGCTAACTTAAGTCTTGATTTACCGCC
>CAZZDO010000059.1:0-12195 GCA_964653205.1 uncultured Armatimonadia bacterium
TGTCCACGTCGTCGAGGCGGAACGTCAGTTGCTTGACCTCGCCGAAGATCTTGCCCCAGATGTTGCGGATGTTGCCGCCGACCTTCGTGTCCAGCACGCAGTGAGTCCACCGGCCGTACACCGGTGCGACGTCATAGTCGTTGAACTCGGTATTGGAGGTGCGCAGGCGGACCTTGAAGCTCTCCAACTCCCCCTCTCCCGCTGGGAGAGGGGGCCGGGGGGTGAGGGCCAGCTTGTACCAGAAGCTCACCTTGCGCAGTCGCACCAGCGGCAGGGGGTCAGGCAGCTGGTAGGTGATGAAGCACGGCTCCGAGGCGGCCGGGTCCACGAAGCGTACATCAGCCGCGAGCACGTTCCCACGCTCGCCGTCCTTCTGCACCTGCAGGCCCTTCTGGCCGGTGTTGCCCTTGTAGTACTCGGGTGACATGCTCGTGGACCAGCCCTTCAGGTCGGGCTGCTCGAAGTCCGCCAGCGTGTAGCTGGTCTGGGCAAGGAGGGGAGAGGCGGCGATCAGGGAGAGAAGGAGCCATCGTGACATGTTGCACCTCGCGCGGGGCAGAGCCGTTGGAGGGGCCGGATATCATCCGGCCCGCCGTTGGGGTTCTCCCGTTGGTGTGTGGCCTTCGTCAAGAACGGCGGGCCGGCTAAAGCGCGGCCCCTCCCACGGCAACGGCAACGGCAACGGCAACGGCTACTGCGTCGCCTGCTTGATGAGCGCCTGTAGCGCCGGCTCGTACAGCGCGGCCTTCAACTCGCCGGCCTGGCGGCCGAGTTGCACGAAGCGGCGGTAGAGCGCCGGGTCGGCGTTGGGCTCTTGCAGCGCCACGGCGGTCTGTTTCATCTCCGCCTGCAACGGCGGCCATTGCGCGGCTCGGTCGCCGGCATGGGCCCCGGCCAGCGCCAGCACCTCCGTCACGTCAGCCTGCAGTCGTTCCCATCGCGCCAGGTCCACCGGCACGCTCCAGTCCATCGCCCGCAGACGCTTGAGCCGGTCGGGGGCCGTCGGCTGGAAGGCGGCGATGGCCCGGTCGTACGGCGTGTCCCAGAAGTAGCCCATCGCGAACGTCGCCGCCGACAGCGGCCTCGTCTGCATCCGCACGGAGATCGGGTACACGCCGCCGATGTCGCCGCTCACGATCTGCTCGGGGTCCATGACGAGGATCGAGCCGCCCTCCTCGTGCGCATAGCGGTTGTGCATGACGATGGCCCATTCCTCGGCCGGGTCGAGCGGCACGGGCTTGTCCATTTGCATCGCGCGGGTGAGCGTCGCGGCCCAGCGCTGGCGCTCCGGCGGGCCGCTGGTGACCGTCGGATACGAACTGAGCTGCACTTGCGTGAGCTTCGTATCCGGCTCGCCCTCGATGCTGACCCGCAGGTAGAGCCACGTCGGCTCGTCGGGGAGCTTGACGAAGCGCACGGCCAGCCGGCCCGGCTGGGGGCGCGTCGCCGTCGCCGGCAGCGGCCAGACCATGTCCGCCACGCCGCGCTTCCCCTGCTGCAAGATGCTGATGCCCTCCTGCAACAGGGCGCGGTTAGCATTGAAGGGCTTCTCATCGGGCCGGGCCACAGTGGCCTCGAGGAAGTACTGCAGGTCCCAGTTCCATGAGTAGCGCGGGAACTCGCAGCCGAGGATGTAGTCGGCATAGCGCTGGTTCAGCGGCTTGTCGTTCTGTTTCGGGTCCACGAGTTGCTGGTAGCGGAAGGCGACGTTCCCGAGCATGAGCGAGCGCTTGACCATGACGAGGCCTTCACGCCCGGCGTCCTTCTCCGGGAGGCGCTCCTCGCTGGTCGTCGCCACGATCTCGTCATCGGCGCGCGCCGGCGTGGCGACCGATGCCAGCGCGGCCAGCAGCAGCATGAGCGGCCACATCTTCGGCCTCCCTGTCAGCGTACGTTGATCTTGCACGTCCCGCTCAACCCCGTCGCCACGTCCGTCGCGCGGATGGTCCAGTTCCCGGCCGGGTCGGTGTACGCCCACGGCAGCATCGCCACGGCCTGCGGGGCGGACATCGTCACGTAGTGGCGATACGGCATGGCCTCCGTGCCATCGGGCTGGAGCGCCTGCAGGCGCAGGAGGCGGCCCGCCGATGGGCCGGGCAGCCCGAGCGCGAGCTTCGTCGCGCTGCCGCGGCTGGCCACGGCCGCGGCGGTGACGGTCGGGGCCTGAGCCGGGGCCGCCAGCAGTGCGAAGATGCGCACCGTCGGCCCGCTGGTCGGGAGCTTCACGCTCGTGAGCTTGCCCAGCGACTTGCCGGCCCGCACGTCATACACATACGTCGGCTGCGCCAGTTGAAGCGTCGTGTCCGGCGCGTTCTTGCCCTCCCGGGCGACGCCGATGAGGTCCAGCGCCCCGTTGCTGAAGCGCCGCGCCAGGTAGCCCTTGCTCTCGCTCAGATGGAAGCGCGGCGTGATCTGCAACGCGGCCAGCAAGTCCCGGCAGAAGGCGACGGCGTCGGGATGCTCCGCATTCGGGAACGTGAAGTTCAGGAACACCACGCGGCCCTGGCCGTGGCTGCGCAGCAGGAAGACGGGCGTGTCCCCGACTTGCGCCGGCGACTCCGCGACGACGGAGCTGTCCGGCCGGAAGGGGAAAACCCGCAACGGGAGCTTCGCACCGGCGCAATCGAACGTCTGGCTGCCGGAGGTGAGCTTGGACTGCGGGTCGCCCTGGCGCGTCACGCCGAGCAGGGCGTCGAGCTGTCCCTCCCACGCCGCGCCGGTCTTCCACTTCGGCTTGCAGTTCCCGTCCATCAGCCCCGTGCCGACATCGGCGATGAGCAGCCCACCGGCGTCCACGAAGGCGGTGAGGCGCTTGACTTCCTCATCCGACAGCGCCTGCGAGCACGGCAGGAACAGCACGCGCACGCCCTTCTCCACCGCGCCCTCGCCGATCGTCTTCGTCGTCACGAAGCGATAGCCGAAGCCGCAGCGATCGAGCAGGGCCAGCAGGTTGCCCTGCGAAGCCGCGGGTGTGCCGACGCCGGTGAACATCTTGGCCGCGTGCTCGCCCGCCTGCGAGCGATGGATCGCGATCCCGTCATCCGGCACGCGGCTGGCGGCGAAGAGCTGGCCAATCCCGCCGTAGATCTCGCCCAGATCGGGCAGCATCTGCTGGAAGTAATCCGCGTAGCTCAAGTCGGTGGCGAAGAGCCCCTCCGAACCGGTCGCCGCGAAATACAGGCTCGTGTTCACGGCGCCGCTGATGAGCTGTTGCCACAGGATGTCCGCCCCGGCGCGCCCGCCGTGCGAGCCCACGTAGCCGCCCCACCAGTTGCCGCGCACGACCTGCGGCGAGACCAGCGAGCGCAGCAGTTCGTTGCCGCACTTGTCCGAATACGGCCCCCAGATCTCCAGCCCCGCGACGGTCTTCTCCAGGTCGCCGGGGATCGAGCCCTCGGCCCCGACCCACGCCCCCGGGTCGGCCTTGCGGATCTCGTCGCGCAGGAAGTGATGATAGAACGCGTACTCTTCTTCGCAGAAGGTCATGTGGTCGTGGACGGCGGGCCACTGGCCCTGCTTGATGGCCTCTTGTTGGGCGAGCGGCTTGACCTCCTCCCACGTCGCGAACTGCGTGCCCCAGGTGGCGTTGAGTTGGTTGAGCGAGGCGTACTTGCGCTGCAACATGGCGCGGAACGACTGCAGGCCGGTGGGCGAGAAGCCGGAGTCATAGTCGAAGTAGTTCTCGTCGCCGAGACTGTAGAGGCTTACGCCATAGGGGATCACGTTCTTGATGCGCCCGAGCACCGACGCGCTGGCCTTCTGCTGCAGTTCGGGGTTGTAGACGCACCCGTCTTCGACGTCCTTGACCCAATGGTCCTTGCGCCAGCCCTTGTCGTCCGCCCCGCCCATGACCCGGTAGGCGTAGCACACCAGCGGCAGGTCGCACAGGGCCATGACGCGCTCGGTGTTGCCGCTGGCCGACGGGTGGGAGAGATGATACGTGAAGCCCGCGGCGCGCAACTGGCGCATGGCCAGCCACGTGAGCCCGCTTTCGCCGCCGACGCCCCAGATGACGGAGCGGAACTGATCGCTCTGCCGGCGCGGCACGAAGAGAAACTGATCCTGCGCGTCTACCGGCTGCCCGGCCACGAGCAACTCGCCGTGCAGGCGGCTGGCGATGGTCGTGCTGCCCGACAAGTCGGCCTTGCCCAGGTTGACACTCGTCTGCCCGGCGGGCACAGGCACATCGCGCTGCAGATACAGCCGCCCGTTCGTGTCCGTGAGTGACACGCGGACCGCCGCCTTCGCGGGCGCGGGGGCCGAGAGTGTGGCCGTCAGCCCCGGCGCCTCGCCCGGCGTCACGAACTCACTGGCCGCGCCGAACTGTGCCATCGTGAGCGGCGAGGCGACTTCGAACCACACGCTGCCCCACTGCTCCACGCCCTGTGGCGACACGACGGCCAGATCGAGGAAGTGCCGCCCGGCCTTCACCTTCGGAAGTTCGACGCTGACGGCATTCGGCCCGGCGGCGAGCTTCAGCGGCAACTCGCGCTTCGCCTCGACGACGCTGGTGTGGTCGCGCACCGTCACGGTGAGCTTCCCGCTGAGCGCCTTGTCGGCCGTGATCGTCAGCGAGACCGGCCGCGGCAAGCTGTCCCACGGCGCGGACGTGCCACCCTCCGGCAGGGCGGTGAACTGCACGGCCGGCTGCCGGACGCCGGTGCTCCAGATGAGCGCCCGATAGACGAGCGACAGGAAGACATCATAGTCGGCAGCCCAGTGCAGCGAGTACGCCTCGGGCGGCGTCAGCCCCTGCCCGCCGTAGTACGAAGGCGAGCCCGTCCCCCAGTTCAGCACGGCGATGCGGCCCTTGCCGAACGCGAACGTCTCGACGACTTTGGCGGGGATGTCGCCGTCCTGCGCCACGCGCAGTGACTTGCGGATGTCCTCGCGGGCGAAGAAGTCCGTGGCCGCCAGCGGCACGCCCTGCGTGATCGGCTCGCGCCCGTCGGCGAGGGGCTTGGCGAAGACCGGCAGCTTCGTCATGCGCCCGTACGTGAACAGCAGCCCGGCGCCGTCGCTGACCTGCTTGAGCAGCCGGTACTGCGCCTCCTTGGGCAGCATGTCCAGTGAGGCGTTGGCCATGACGAAGGCATCGTGCGGCTGCTGGAGCAGGCCGATGATCTCGGCGGTCTTCTCCTCGATGCTCGTGCCCTCGACCGCGAGGTCATACGGCGCGGCCCCCGCATCCGACTCGAAGGACATCAACCCCGAGTGAGCGACGGTGAAGGCGTCGAAGTCGAGATCGAAGCGCTCCCACAGCTCGACGATCTCACGCGGGGCGATGGTGCGCGGGGTGATGAACAGTACGCGCGGCTTGCCCGGCGCGTACTTGGGCACGAAGTCCACGTGGGGCGTCTGCAGCTTCGTCGTCACGTCGCGCAGGTACTCGCCCTTGTGGCGAGCCGACACCGCCCCCGCGGCCGCGACCAGGCAGACCATGGCAAGGCAGACCGTCTTCCGCATCCCGGATCTCATCGTGACCCTCCGTCGTGTTGCTCTCGGCTACTGTGCCGCCACCAGCCCCAGCACCAGGGCCTCCCACTTCACCTCAGAGGCCTTCCGCCGCAATCCCAGCAGGCCATGGTACGCCAGCAGGGTCGGCCCCGGCCGCAGGTCATCACCGGCGCAGGCCCGCGCGATCTCCCCGACCTCGTCCGTCAGCGTCGCCATCGTCTTCTCCAGCCGGGCGCGGTCCGCCCCGGTCGGCAGTGTGTCCACGGCGGCCCCCGCCTCCGTCAGCACCTCTCGCGCGGCCGCCTGCCCGCCCTGGATCCACGCGGCCAGGTCTCGTCGCATCCACAGCCCGCACGGCTCATGGGTCAGCACGACCTCCGGCAGCACGAGGCGGAAGCTGCGGCCCTTCGTCGGGCGCATGACGGCGGCCAGCCGTCGCAGCTTGTCCTTGGGGTACGGGGCGAAGCGGCCGAAGCCCAGGTACCCATGCTTCTGCGGCGACGCCCCTGACCCGCCCAGCGACCAGCTCACGCCCTTGAAGGCGCCGCTGGCCCAGCCGTAGCGCACGAGATCAAACGACCAGATGTCCCCCTCGCGCGGCCGGGCGTCAATGTCGTCCCACGGCAGGAAGAACTCGATGAACCACGCCCCCTCCCCCCGCGACGTCGCCACCTTCCACCCCTCGACGCTCCAGCCGTCATCCAGCACCAGGTTCGTGGCCTTCTGATCGTGCCGCACCGCGTTGAGGTTGGTCGTGAACTTGAAGTAGCCGGTGCCCGTGTTGTGCGGGTCAATCATGATCTCGACGCAGTCGTCGTGCCACGTCTCGGGGTTGTCGCGGCCCGTGACCTCGGCCTTGACCTTGTCGAGTTGGTCCTCGAACATCGTGATGCCCATGTACAGGCCACGGTCGTCATAGCACAGCCGCGCCTCGGTGCGCAGCGGCGGCGGCAGCGGCACGGGGCTCCAGTATTTGTAGAAGTGGTCCATCACGGGCAGCGGCGCATAGCAGGCGTCGTCCAGCCGCCCGTCAATGACCGGCGGCGCGGCGCAGCGCAAGCATTCATGGAGGGCGACTTCGGCGGGTTCGACGCCCGCCATTGCCGGCGCGGCCAGCCCCAGCACTACTGTGGCGATCAGGAGAGCGACAGGCTTCATGGTTGGCTCCACAGCAACTTTCATTGAGTGCGCAGGTTCAGCACCGGCCGGGCGTCGCCTCCGGCCCAGTTGATCTCGTCATGCCGCTGCGGCCACTCCAGGCGCATCGTCGGGGCATCCTGCGCCAATCGGCACGGCGGCTCCGCCGTCCCGGCCGGCAGCGGCGCCAGCACCGCCGCGAAGTCCGGCTGCACCGCTGTCACCGTCGCCTTCAGACGCTGGTGACCGTCGTAGCTGTCCACCTCGTAGCGCACCGGCGCCGCCGCCGCAAGCCACAGCCTCATCCGCGGAGCCTGCGGGTCGCCCGGCACCGTCGTCAGCCGCATCGGCGCCGTCATCGTGGCCTGCTCACTCGGCAGCGTGATGACCGCCTGCCCGGCGATGAAAGGCGGCATGGTCTTCGTGTCCGTGGTCAGCGCCGCGTCGGCCAGTTGCGCCCCCGCCTCGCGCGTCAGGAAGCGCAGCGTGTGCTTCCCGGCCGTCAGGCTGAACACCAGGGGCGTCTGCGCCAGGCCGATGGTTGCCTTGCCCCACGTCCACACCGATGCCGTCGGCATGTGCCATTCGGTGGGCTTCCCGTCGTCCATCTGGATGAAGAACGAGTCGGCCTTGCCCAACTCCTCGCCGGTCGCCCGCACGCGCGCCCACAGCACGTACTCGCCCGCCGCGGGCACGTCGAAGCTCCACGCCGCCGCGCCCTGTCCTGTTGCCGGTGGGGGCGTCTCGATGAAGCTCTCGTCGAAGGCGCTACCCGGCGTGATGACAGCCCCATCGGGCTTCGTCTCCAGGCGCATGTCGGCGGGCACGTGCAGCAGCCACGTGTACGCGTGGGCGGCGTCATCCTTGCGGATGTCATCGCAGACCACGGCGTACGCCGGAGCGCCGCCGGAGGGGCGGACGAAGCACACATGGCGCAGGGCGCGCTGCACGCCCACACCCGGCTGCCCGCCCGCGTTGCGGCTGTATGCCTCCGTGGCATCGGCCAGCGCATAGCCCATCGTCGCGGTGTTCTCGTAGGCCACGATCTTGCCGTTCGTCCCGGCCCCCGCGCCCGACGGCGCCTGCCCTTCGCCGTCAATGAGCACGCAGTTGTGCGCCATGGTCGAGTCGCGCCCGCCCGGAATCCGGTTGTTGCCGTAGCCCGAGTCAATCGCCCAGCGCTGCCCGAGCCCGTACAGCGTGAAGCTTCCCTTGTCGCCCTGGTTGTGCGTGATGGGTCGGAACGCCCCGGCCTCGACCGAGAGCATCACATCGCGCGTCTCCCAACCCGTGCGCCAGATACACAGCCCGCGCCCCACGAAGTGCCCGCCCGCCGGCGGGGTCGTGGCCGGCGCAACGGGCGCGACGTCATTGTGCCAGATGATGCGGAACACAGAGCTTCCGCCCCCGGCGGCGTCCCACACCCATCGCGCCACCCCGCTGTCCAGCGCCGCCGCCATCCGCAGCATCGTGGGGTCGGTAAGGCTGTCGTAGTTGGCGTCATTGCGCGCCTCGAAGACGCGCTCGCCGGGCAGCAGCGACAGGGCGTAGAAGCTCGGGACTTGCTTGAGGTGCGGCCGCCGGAACAGGTCCTCCCCACCGCTGCGCTGCAGCGCGTCGGCGAAGCGGATTGCATTGCTCATCCCGTACATCCCATACATCGTCCCCTCGAAGTACGCGCCCTGCTCGTCCCAGCCCTGGTCGAGCCACGTGCCGACCGTGCCCGCGCACGTCGTCACCCAGCCGGGGGCTTCCTGAGGGTACGCCGCGCGCAACTCCAGCGCCAGCAGCCCCGCCGCGCCCATGGCCACGCCCATGAAGTTGTGGTGCGGCCGCCACCACACTCTCTCCCCCTGCACCTCGGCGATGATGTTGCGGACATAGCCGGCCGCCGCTTCAGCCCAGGTCGCCTTCTGCTCCGGCGTCATGGCCTCGTTGAGCCAGTCATAGCCGACGGCCAGCCCGCGCATGATGTCCCCGCGCGCCCCCGCGAAGCCCTTCGCGATGTCCGGGTCGGTGACGGGCAGCGTCCGCGCCGCCGTCTCCAGCAGCACCGCCCCATGCCGCCCGAAGCGCTCGTCGCCGGTCAACTGGTACGCAAAGCCGATCGTCTCCATCGCCTCGGTCAGCTTGCGGCCGAAATGGTGCCCCAGAATCTGCACCTTGATGTCGCCCGCCGGGCGTCGCGCCAGGTCCTCCGGCTTGACGTACCCCAGCCTGCCGGGCGTGCAGTACGCCTCGGCCTCCCTGAGCGTCGCCTGCCAGACCGCGGCCTCCGGTCCGGCGGCGGCGACAGCCTTCAGGCGCGGGAGATCATCCTTCGTGAACCAGAGCGAGGGCTGGGCGGAGACGCCGCTGCACAGTAGTAGAGCGGCCGCAATCGCGAGCAGGAGAGCAGGCATGGGCATGGGGTCCGTGCGCGTGTTGGTCATGTCGGGAGGCATTTCGGCATGGTGCGGCCCGGACCTGCCGCCGGCGCGCCGGGCGCTTGGTGTCGCAAAGCAAGCAGGCCCTCGTCGCGCAAGCGCGAGGAGGGCCTGTGGGTCGTCAGCGCGGGGTCAAGGCCGCCTCAGTATGTTCCCATGATCGTCGAGGCCGACAGCCACTTGGCGTGGCCGTCAAAGAACGCGACATTACTGCCGCCATTGTGGGCGGTGTAGTCCTTGGTCCCGACGAAGTTCTGGTAGTTGCAGGCATCCGGGTACAGCAGCCGGGGATAGGCGAAGCAGCGGTCCGGCCCCAGGGACGTGGGATAGGTGGTGTCGGCCCAGGCAACGACCTCCGCCGGGCGGTCCAGCGCCTCGACATGCACCGGCGGGTTGGAGAACTGGCCGGGGCCATACCCCAGGCACTTGCCGGCGAACTCGTCCGGGTAGGCCATCGAGCCCCACATCGGGTGCCCGCCGGAGGTCCAGTTCACGCGGTCGGTGCGCGAGGGGCAGCAATGAACCTGCAGGTTCTTCACATACGGCTGGATCTGCGCCTGCGGGGCCAGGGCCGCCAGGTCCACCCGCCAGCCCACCGCGTCGGCCCGTTCCAGGGGCGACGGACACCACCGGCCGTCGTAGTCACTGCAGTACATCAAGGTGGCATTGCCGATCTGGCGCATGTTCGACAGGCAACTGGTCTGGCGGGCCTTCTCGCGGGCCTTGGCGAACACGGGGAAGAGGATCGCCGCGAGAATGGCGATGATGGCGATGACAACCAGCAGTTCAATGAGTGTGAAGCCTCGGCGTGGCATGGCTAACTCCTTCTTCGTCATGGACTGCACAGCGGGTACGCACTTCATTCGACACCGAGCCGCCTCTCTCCTGCCGGACCCGGTCGCACAAATGTGGCGCAGGTTTGCGCGACGCAGCCGGGGAAGGGAGGCCGACCGAAGCCTGTGGAGGATGCCCATGAGAGCCCTGCTGATGTGGTTCGCCCTGCCCCTGCTCCTTGCCAATCCCGGCTGGAGCCAGCCGGCCGACGCCGACGGCGACGGCATCCCCGACGCCATCGAGAAGCAACTGGCCACCGACCCGAACTTCGCCGAGACGCTCACGCAGGTCGCCACCGACCGGACCAAGGCCGAGGGCGACAGCGTCGGCCAGGACAACTACGCCCCGGGCCTCGACCTCGTCGGCGTGTACCTGGGCAACGTCGCCGGCAATCGCTACCTGTGGCGCGTGGACTTCGCCGACACGTACGTCGCGGACAACTCCAGCCTCATCATCTATCTGTATGGCGATGACGACAAGACCACCGGCCGGCAGGACATGGGCTGCGAGTACATGCTGGTGTGCAGCCAGGGCTCCGGCGGCATCCGCGCCTTCGCCCCCGATGGCAAGGAGAGCCAGCAGCCCCTCCGCGTGGGCGTCGTCGGCAAGAGCCTCTACCTGTGCGCCGACCTGACCATCCAGCAGCAGGACGGCAAGGCCGTCGGCGCCTTCTCCGTGCTTCACGAGACGAAGAACCCGTACAAGAACGTGGACGGCATCGGGCTGGCGAAGTTCGCCGTGGCGGGCGAGAGCCTGCGGGACAAGATCATCGGCCCGGGCGACTTGACCGCCAGCCGCAACATGAACGTCACCTGGGGCTTCCGCCTGCTCGAAAACCTCAAGCAGGACCCGAAGAACGTCGTCATCCACCCGTGGGAATGCGACCTGCACGGCTACAAGCTCAACATCTTCACCGAGTACGTGAATCGCCACGTCATCTGCACCGGCGAGACCCCGCGCACGATCACGGCGAAGGCCCCCAAGGCCGGGCGCTTCCATGTGGGCTTCATCACCTACCAGTCCCGCGACCGCAAGAACCTCGCCCTCTCGGTGGACGGCACGGACGTCGGCGTGGCCGTCGCGGGCGAGCAGAACAACCGCGAGTGCCTCTTCTTCACCCCGCAGCCGCTGGACCTCAGGCAGGGCTCGACGATCATGCTCGAGGCCGTGGCCGGGACGCCCCTCGTCGAGGAGATCGTGCTCCTGCCTCAGGCCCCGCCCATCACGAAGCTCGTCCGCAAGCTTACGAACCTGGAGGCCCGCCCGGCCCTCACGCCCGACGGCCGCCTCGTCGGTGAAGTCACGTTCATCACGACCTGGCCGGCGGTGTGCCGTGTAGCGGCGCCATTCATGGCGCCCGATGGCGGGACAGAGGGCGCGATGAATCGCGCCGCTACGGACCCCGAGCCCCTCGCCAACCACCGCTTCTGGCTGCCGGACGTGCCGGCCGGGCAGAAGTGCGACGTCACCGTGGAGACGCAGACGCCCGAGGGCGAGACGATCAAGCAGCAGGCTTCCTTCGTCGCGGCCATCAAGCCCCCGGTGGGGAACGTCAAGCAGGCGTCGCTCCCGCTGACGATGCACAACGACTATGCCTTCGCCCTGAAAGCGTGGCCCGTCACGCAGGGCCTCCCCTTCCCGCAGGGCGCGCTCGTCTCGGCCGACCACCTCAAGCTGCTCAACGGCTCCGGCCAGGAAGTCCCCCTGCAGGCCACTGTGCTCTGCTACTGGCCGGACTACTCGATCAAGTGGGCGCTGCTGGACTTCCAGACCGACCTGCCCGCCCAGCAGACCGCGCCCTTCACGCTGCAGTACGGCACGCAGGTCAGGCGCGCGCCCATCGCCCACCCGCTGCAGATCGCCGAGGGACAGGCGGGCCTGACCGTCAACACCGGCAAGCTGCAGGTCGAGTTGCCGCGCGAGAGGTCAGCGCTGCTGGGCAAGGTGTGGCTGGACGCCAACGGCGACGGGAAGTTCAGCGACGATGAGGTCATCTCTGGCGGCGGGCAGAGTGTGCTCACCGCCGGCGGCAAGACCGGGACGGCGCAACCGGCCACGGTGACAGTCATGCGGCGCGGCCCGCTGCACTGCATCATCCGCATAGACGGCGGCCTCACCGGCGAGAACGCCGCGCTCGGCGATCAGGTGGACCTGCACTTCTACGCCGGGAAGAGCGATGTGGCCGTACACCACACGTTCACCAACACGAACACCGCAAAGACCTTCTCGGACCTCGACGCGCTCACGTTGACGCAGGAGCTAGCCCTCGGCGGCGAGCCGAAGGGACGATTCGGCGGTGAAGCCGGCGCGGGCGGGACGCCCGCTCTACCCCTCCCGGAGG
>CAZZDO010000059.1:12295-17414 GCA_964653205.1 uncultured Armatimonadia bacterium
GGGCGGGACGCCCGCTCTACCCCTCCCGGAGGCCGCGACGCTGTGGCAGGGGTTTGATGACGACTACCGCATCACGGGCCCTGGCGCGCCCGCCGGGGGACCGGCGGGCCTACGCGGCAAGCGCGCCGCCAACTGGGGCGATGTCACCGGCGGCAGAGCCGGCCTCACCGTCGCCGTGCGCTACCTCTGGCAGCTCTACCCCAAGTCGCTCACGCTGAAGCCGGACGGGGTGAGCATCGGCATCATGCCCCGCTTCGCCCCCGGCACCTACAAGGTCAGCAAAGAGGGCGAATGGGAGGACAAGCTCTACTACTACCTCAAGGATGATGTCTACAAGCTGAAGGCCGGGGTCAGCAAACGCCACGAGTTGCTCTTCGCCTTCCACGGGCCCGGCGAGGCCCCGGCCGCCGATGCGGCGACCGCCTTCGACGAACCCCCCGTGCTCAAGGCCGACAAGAACTGGTACTGCGACTCCAAGGCCTTCGGCAACATCCTGCCCTCCAGCCCCGAGCTGGGCGGGATCTTCCTGACCTACGAGCGCAATGTCGAGAAGGCTGTGGCGGGCTATCTGCAAAGCCGCGAGCGGGGCCGCGAGTACGGGATGCTCAACTTCGGCGACTGGTGGGGCGAGCGCGGCCGCAACTGGGGCAACATCGAGTACGACACCCAGTACGCCTTCTACCTGCAGTTCGTCCGCAGCGGCGATGAGCGCTACTTCCGCCTCGCCGAACAGGCGGCGCGGCACAACCGCGATGTGGATATGCTCTGGGCCGGCGACAAGCACTACGTCGGCAAAGTCTACGCCCACTGCATTGGCCACACCGGCAACTACTACGACCACATGATCAACGACCAGGGCAGCCCCAGCGGCGGCTTCACCGTCTCCCATAGCTGGTGCGAAGGCTACCTGGCCGACTACTTCCTCTCCGGTGATCTGCGCGGCCGCGAGGCCGCCGCGCTACTGTCGGACGTGTACGACGGCTCGTATCTGAACAACTACGACTGGGGCAACTGCCGCACCAACGGCTGGCACCTGATCCTCACGATGGGCATGTATCGCGCCACCAGCGACCCGTACTACCTCAACGCCGCGCGCATCATCATGGACCGCACCTTCGAGCGCCAGAACCCCAGCGGCGGCTGGGAGCGCGAGATGACGCCCGGCCACTGCCTCTGCCTGCCGCGCCACCGCGGCAACGCCGCCTTCATGGTGGGCGTCCTGCTCTCGGGGCTGTGTGACTACAACCAGGTCGCGCGCGACCCGGCGGTGGACCGCATGATCGCCGCGGCCTCCCACTACCTGATCGCCTCATGCTGGGTGCCGGACAAGAAGGCGATGCGCTACACGAGCTGTCCGGTCAGTAGCTCCGGGGGCGGCCTGTCCGAACTCATCACCGAGGGCATGATGCACGGCTACATGCGTCAGCCGGACAAGACCCTCGGCGATGTCGTCAAGACCGGCACCGTACAGGAGGTACGCAGCGTCAGCGGCTTCGGCAAGGGCTTCACCATGCAGATCCGCCGCACCCCGGCGATCCTGTATCAGTTCGCGGCGGCGGACCTGGACAGCTACAACTTCGCGCCCGGGCAAACCGCGCAGGTCCTGCTCCGCCAGTCCGTGGACCGCGGCTTCATGGTGACGCTCCGGCCGCGCGGCAACGGCGCCTTGGGCGGCACGGCCACGCTCACCAAGGGCGGCCAGCCCGTCGCCGAGGCGAAGCTCGACCAGCGCCCCGCCGTCGTCATCGAGGTCAAGCCCGGCGCCGGCACCGGCCTGTACGCGCTGAAGCTCGACGTGGCCGGGCAGGCCCCGTGGGACATGGACTGCGACCTCGACAGCCAGATCGTGGACGTGACCCAACCCACGCGCTTCGGCCCCGGTGTGCGCCTCCCGGCGTACATGCTCCAACTCCCGCCGACCGGCAAGACAACGCTGGTGCTGCGCGGCCTCACCAAGGGCAGCTACAAAGCCGAACTACGCGCCCCCGGCGGCAAGACGTTCCCGCTCAGCTTCGCCGACAAGCCGACGTCCCTCACCGCCGACGCGGCAGCGGGAGCCAAGGGCCTCTGCGAGTTACACCTCACCTCCTGCCCCGGCGCCTTCGAGCTGCAGGTCAAGGGCACGCTGCCGTACCTGAGCTACTGGCCAAGTCAGATCTTCGCCCCGGGCGAGCCGCTGCCGGCCTTCAGCATTGGCGGCAACTTCGGCCCCGGCGGCAGCCGCGAAGTCACCTTCGACGCCTCCGCGACGACCGACGTGGACAACGACATCGTCGGCTATGCGTGGGATTTTGGCGACGGCCAGAAGGGCACCGGCAAGGTCGTCAAGCACACCTACCCCAAAGAGGGGACGTACACGGCGGTGCTGACGGTGACGGACAAACTCGGCACGGCCGCCGTCGCCAAGCGCCTGGTGACGATGCCGCCGGATTGGGTGCTGGCGCTCGACCCGCGCCAGTCGGTCGTCCTCGAGGCGGAGAACTTCAGCGGCCAGGGCTCCGGTGAGGTCGAGATTGTGGACCGCATCGGCAACATCGGGCGCATGGTCACCAAGTGGGAGGCCAGTGCAGGGCACTGGCTGGAGTGGGCCTTCGACCTCCCCGCGGCGGGTGACTACAACCTCGTGCTGCGCTACTGCACGGCCTCCGATCCGTCGCGCCGCGCGCTCACCCTCGACGGCCAGCCGCCCACGGCCGGCGGCCCCGAACTCGTGCTGCCCAACACCGGCGGCTACTGCACGGGCGGGGACAACTGGCAGTTCTTCCGCGTCCCGGCCAAGCCCGGCGGCGCGAGCACGGACGAAGCCGCCCGCTTCCACTTCAGCGCCGGGAAACACGTGCTGCGCCTGGCGAACATCAGCGGCGGGCTGGGACTGGACCAGCTCATCATCAGCCGCGCGAAGTAGGCGGATGACGCGTAGGCGGGTTCGTCCTCGAACCCGCAGGTCGCGTGGGTTCGAGGACGAACCCACCCACGCGATGGAGGCTCACATGAACGTCGGCAGCGCCTTCTGCGCCATCAACCCCGAACTCGGCGACGACCTCGCCGGGCAGCTTCACCGTCGTCTGTGCGAGGGCATTCGCGACGACCTCGAAGCCAACGCGCTCTATCTGGCCGACGAGAACCTGCAGGTGCTGCTCCTCAGCCTCGATGTTGCGGGGCTCTTCGAGGCCGAGTACATGGCCGAGCTGCGCGCTGCCACCGCGGCCGCGACGGGTGTGCCGGAGCGCCAGATCATCATCACGAGCACCCACACCCACGACGCGCCCGACACGATGGGCCTGTTGCCGGACTCGGTCAAGAACGATCTCTACCTGCAGCGGCTGGTGATCCGGCTGGCGGAGGTGTCGGCGCAGGCCGTGGCGCAGGCCCGGCCGGCGCGCGTCGGCTGGGCGCGGGGCGCGGCCCATGTCGGCTTCAACCGCCGCGTGTGCTGGGCCGATGGCTCCCACAGCATGTATGGCGACACGCAGCGCCCCGACTTCACGGGCCTCGAAGGCCCCGACGATCCCTCCCACACGATCCTCTTCGCTGTAGACGAAGAGGGCGTGCCCCTCGCCGTCATCCATGCCAACTGCTGTCACGCCACGTGCATCGAGAGCGCGCTGCAGGCCTCGGCGGACTTCCCCGGCGAGGCGCGCCGGCTCATCCGCGACGCCCTGCGCCCCGACCTGCCCGTGCTCTACCTCCAGGGCGCCAGCGGCGACACGTCGCCATGGAACGAGCTGGGCCCCGTGCGGCGGTGGGATCGCGAAGCGCGGCTGCGGGAAGTGGGGGCCCTGCTGGCGGGAGAGACGCTGCGGCTCATGCGGCTGACGGAGCCCGTGGCTGACCCCGTCTTCCGCCACACCTGCGAGGACCTCATGGTGGACATCCGCCTGCCCTCGGCCGAGGAGTTGGCCGAGGCCGAGGCCATCGCGGCACAGGGCGCGGAGGGGGCAGGACGCGGCCCGTGGATCCTGGCCGAAGCAGGAGTGCTGCGCCTGCAGCGCGAGTTCGCCGCCGACCCGCGCGAGACGCTGCCCCTGCACGCCCTGCGTGTCGGTGATCTCGCGATCCTGACGAACCCGTGCGAGCTGTACTGCCAGTTCGGCCTCGATATCAAGCGCCGCAGCCCCGCCGCGATGACGATCGTCGCGCAGCTTGCCGATGGCTTCTCCGGCTATTGCCCGACGATCCCGGCGCTGATGGGCGGCGGCTACTCCGGCGCGGCCATCCACTGGGCGCGGCTGGAGCCGTACGCGGGGTACAAGATCGTCGAGGCCTCATCGCGGCTGGTGCACAGCCTCTGGCGGGAGTAGAGGCCACCACGAGGCTTGATGGGGGATGTAGCTGAGCTTTAGACGATGCAGAGGATGACGGCAAGGATGGCGAGGATGAACGACAAGAAGAGCATCAGTCCTTCGTCCTCACTATCCTCGATATCGCCGTTTCATCCTCGACACCCTCTCAAGCTCAGTTGCATCCCCCGCTAAGCGTCAGGTGCCCCCCAAGCGCACCCACTCGATGTCCGTCTCGTCCGCCGCCGGCCCGCGATAGTAGACGACCAGCACGTCGCCATCCGGCAGCCCCACCGTGGCCGGGAGCCCCAGGCTGAAGCCGTACATCTCCTCCCACGCCTCCTGCATCGTTGTCTGGTCCGCGCTCTGGCGCGTCAGGGGTGGCTCGCAGATGACCACCTCACTCCCGGCCGGCCACGTGCGCCCGCCGTCGGCGCTCGTGCGCGCCTTGATCGTCGGCGTCCCGCTGCGGTCCACAACCGCCATGAGGATGCGCCCATCCGGTAGCGACACCGGCTGTGACGGCTGGCCCGGCACGCCCGTGTCCCACAGGTCGCCCCACGTGCGCCCGCGGTCGCCCGACTGCCGCGCATGGATGTTCAGGTACTGCCCCGTGGCCCGGTCATAGGTCCAGAACAGGTCCAGCAGCGTCCCGTCGGCCAGTACGCCCGGCCGCTGGTCCCAGTAGAAGACGTGGCTCTCGGGGGCGCCCGTGACGCGCACGTGCTCAGGCCACGTCCGCCCCTCATCATCCGAGAACATCAGCACCGATGAATGCCGCCATGGCGTCGGGTCGTCGTAGGGCTTGTTCAACTCGAACTGCAGCACCCAGCGTGTAG
>CAZZDO010000060.1:0-5875 GCA_964653205.1 uncultured Armatimonadia bacterium
GGGTTGGACGGAACCGCAGCGGTGACGGCAGGCGCCTGGGCCGGGGCGGGTTCGGGCAGGGCCGCATGGCCCCATCCGGACGCCCCGAACAGGAGGCACAATCCCATAAGGCATGCGGCCACAAGGGTCGCACGCTGCGCTGTGAGCGACGTGGTCATCTCGTTCAATAGACAAACGCCACGGCCGTAAGTTCGGGTTCCCCCCAAGGTCTTGACGGATTCGTGAGCCGCGGCCCGTACATTCTGCCAGTCCGGGGGCGGCGTGTCAATAGCAAAGCGAACATTTGTTTGTATCGCTCGGCTGGCCGGGTCCGGAGGAACGGTGGCGACCGGTGACGAACCCTTGTCCACCAATCTCGCGGAGGGTTCGCCATGCGCTCCAGACAGCTCCGGTACGCGCTGTTGTCCCTGATACTCATGGCCGCGCCGTGTCTCGGCCAGTCCGGCCTGCTGGCCCATTTCCCGTGTGACGAAGGCTCGGGGAACGTCACGAAGGACGCCGTCGGAGGGCTCACGGCGACGCTGCACGGGGCCACCTGGGTCAAGTCGGGGGAGGGCCATTGTCTGAAGTTTGACGGCGAGGGCGCCTATGTGGAGTGCCCACCCGCGCCGGCTTTGTCGCCGCAGGAGGACATCTCGCTGGCGGTGTGGGTGCGGCCCGAGAAGATCCCGGCCGTGGGCGAGCCGGGCATCGTGGGGAAGGCCTACCACAACTACGTGCTGACGTACTACGGCGACGGCAAGGTGTGGTGGTACGCGGGGGCCAGCACGGTGAACGTCAAGGCGCCCGTGGCGCCGGGCGCGTGGCACTTCGTGGTGGGGACGTGCGAGAAGGGCCTCATGCGCCTGTACGTGGACGGCGAACTCGCGGGCTCGATGCAGGGGAAGGCCGGGAAGATCCCCGCGACCGAGAGCTTCTTCTTCGGCACCAGCAAGGGCGACCCGCAGTGGACCAAGCACAAGACCTTCTGCGGGATGATTGACGAGGTGCGGCTGTACGACCGGGCGTTGACGCCCGAACAGGTGCGGCAGGCGTACCTGACGACGAACCTGACGCACCAGGTCGAGATGACGGCGGTGACGGCGTATGCGGCGCGGCAGATCATCGTGCGGCTGGACGTGCGGGGGCTGGGGGAGTTGCCCGCCGACGCGGCGGTCGAGCTAACCCTCGCGGTCCCCCACGGCAAGGGCACAATCGCCAGCCGGCGCCTGCGCGACCTGGCCGGGGCCCCTAAGATGACCACTACCCTCGACGCGGCGAGGCTCAAGCCAGGCACGTACGAGTTGCGGGCCCGCGCCGTGGCCGGCAAGAGGCTCCTGGGCCTGCCGGCGACGGTCGCCATCACGTGGCCCGAGCCGCCGAAGTGGGCAGCCACCGACCCGCACATCAGGGTGCTCAACAACTTCGTGAGCGAGTTGCGCAGCGTCAGCAATGTCAGCAAAGACGCGCGGGTGCGGTTCACCAACCCTCGGGAGGGGTGGGTGTACTTCCAGGTCACGGGCAAAGGGGGGAAGGGCAGCGTCGAGGCGACGGTGCCCGATTGCGGCGAGACGGCGACGCTGTTCAAGCTCGACCTCGCCGGCGGGCAGCCCGCCGAGGCGATGCGTCGCTTGCCGGCCGGGCCGCATGACTTGATCATTCGCTGCCAGGACGGCGGGAAGGCCGCGCGGGTCGTCGTCCGGTCCATCCCCGAGATCGGCTACTGCCGTGTGGATTGCGGCCCGCAACTGAAGCCCTACGGCCCCGCGGACTGGCCGTTCCTGGAGAAGTACATTCTGCCGCACATCAACCTGGCCGTCAGCCGGGGGAACGAGGCCGAGCGGGAGCGCTGGGCCGAGTGGAAGCGACAGGGCAAGCGCTGGATCGTCGAGACGCCGCTGCCGGGCATCGGGAAGAAGGAGGGCGTGTCGCCCGATGAAGTGTTCGCCGCGTGGGAGAAGAACGGGAAGGTTGACGAGCCGCTGTTGGACGGCATGATCGTGGACGAGTTCGGGGCGGGCGATGACCCCATTTGGCAGTCGTGGCATGCGGGCCTCCGGCGCTTGCGGGATGATCCGCGCTTCAAAGACAAGGTGTACTACCCGTACTGCGGACCGCTGTATCCCGCGCCGGCGAGCCGGGCGTTCGCCCAGACATGCCTGGACGCCGGGTGGGCCTGCGCGCTGGAGCGCTATCTGCCCGAAGAGCACACGGAAGTGGACGCCCGGGCGGCCATCCAGGGCCCGCTGGTGACGACCGTGCAGGAGTGGGCGAAGGCGCAGCCCGAGGTCGTGTCCCACCTGCTGATCGTCACGGGCTTCCTGATCTCCACCCCGCCGGAAAGCACCAACATTGACCCGGCGGTGGACTACAAGGCCTTCATGGACCTGCAGGTGAACGTGCTGGCGAACGACCCGGCGCTGTTCGGCCTGTACGGCGTGACGTCGTACCTGTCGGCCTATTCGGAAGAAGAGTTGATCCGCTGGACAGGCAAGCTGTACCGCCACTATTGCATCGAGGGGCGGGGGGACAGGCTGACGGACTACTATGAACTGACGCATCTGCAGAACCCCGACTTCGACCGTGGCCTCGACGGCTGGCAACTCGGCCTGGGGGAACGCGGGAGCATCACGACGGGCAACATGGCGGGGCTGAGCTTCCTGGAGGGCCGCTACCCGATGACGCACCGCGGGGACAACTTCCTGGTCATGCGCCGGTCGGCGAAGGCCCCCAACAGCGTGACGCAGATCGCGAAGGGCCTCAAGCCCGGCCGCACATACTCGCTCAAGATGATCAGCGCCGACTACGGCGACCTGCAGAAGGGCGTGTCGAAGCTCGGGGTGCTGCCGGTGAAGCTGGAAGTGCAGGGCGTGGACCTCATCCCGGCGCACACCTTCCAGCACCCGTTCAAGAGCTGCTATTCGCACACGGTCGGACCGTTCAACCGCGAGAACCCGGCGTGCTTCAACATGCACAACATCACGTTCCGCGCGAAGTCGGACACGGCGACGGTCGTGATCACGGACTGGATGGGCGACCTGCGCCCCGGCGGGCCGGTAGGGCAGGAGATCCTATGCAACTTCCTGGAGTTGCAGCCGTATTGGGAAGGATGAACGGCGGGAACGGTGAGGCGGGAACGCGGGAACGGTGAGGCGGGAACATCGGGAACGGTGAGGCGGGAACATCGGGAACGGCGAGGCGGGAACGGCCGGGCCGTTCGCCCCGCAGGGGCCGACGTGCATTGCCACGAGCGTAAGCTCGTGGATTGCAGGCGCGCCCCCCTTCCCTCCTCGCTCTGTGTCGTTAGCATCCGCAGGCCCCAGGAAGGATGAGGAGAACCAATGCGCACGACGCTACTGCTGATCGCTACACTCCTGACCACGGCCGCCTTCGCGGACCTCACCCTCGTCCGCGATGGTCGCCCGGAAGCGGTCATCCTCGCCCCCGGCGACGCCCTGGAAGTCGCCGCCGCCGCGGAGGCCCTGCAGAGCACGCTCGCGCAGATGAGCGGCGCTCAGTTGCGTCTCCACTCCGGCCTGCCGCGTTCGCGCACCGAGCGGGTGATCGTCGTGGCGCTCGCGCCCGCTCTCGGCTCAGTCTATGCCTCGCCGGAGGCCAGGGCCCTCGCCGCCGAGATCAAGCACGACGGCTTCGCCCTGTACTGCGACGGCCAAGAGAACCTGGTCATCACCGCGCACGAGCCCGCCGCGCTCATCTTTGGGGCCTATGAGGTGCTGCAGCGGCTCGGGTGCCGGTGGTTCTTCCCTGGTGAGTTGGGGGAGGAGATCCCGGAGCAGAAGACGGTGGCGCTGCCCGCGATGAGCGAAGTCCAGAACCCGGACATGGTGGACCGCAACATGTGGTACGCCTACGGCGGGCGGCCGGCGTGGCAGAAGGACGGCTACGCGCTGTGGCGGAAGCGCAACAAGATGGGCGGGGCGGCGTTCAGCGCCGGCCACAACCTCGCGCGCATCGTCCCGCCCAAGGTGTTCGGCCCGACACACCCGGAGTACTTCCCGCTGTGGGGCTCGGAGCGCCATGTGCCCGGCGATGAGGAAAGCTGGCAGCCGTGCACGAGCAACCCCGAGGTCATCGCGCTGGCGGTCGCGGCGGCCGACAAGCACTTCACCGAGAACCCGCAGGCGTCGAGCTTCTCGCTGTCGCCCAATGACGGCTACGGCTGGTGCCAGTGCGAGGCGTGCAAGACCCAGGACCCGCCCGAACAGCGCGACCAGCGCAACCAGTACAAGGGCCGGCGCACGCTGCTGTTCGTCAATGCCGTCGCGCGGGAGATTGCCAAGAAGCACCCCGGCAAGCTTCTGGCGTGGTACGCGTACGCGGGGACGGTCGAGCCGCCGACGGACGTGAAGGCCGAGCCGAATGTGCTGACGGCGCTGGCGCATTACGGCTACGTGGGCTGCAACATCCACGCGATGGCCGACCCGACGTGCGCGAACAACCAGAAGTTCATGGCGATCATGGACGGGTGGAGCAAGGCCGCGGACAAGCTGATGATCCGCGAGTACTGGGTGTCGCTGGTGGGCGAAGAGGACGCGATGGCGCGGGTGTGCGCCGGGTACAGCCTGGCCGAGGACCTGCCGCTGCTGGTCAAGCGCGGGTTCATCGGCGCGAGCGCCGAGGCCGAGCCGGAGTGCGGGTCAGCGGCCATCAACTTCTACCTGGCCGCGAAGATGATGTGGAATTCGCGGCAGCCGCTGGAGCCGATCCTGGCGGACTACTACGCGGGGATGTACGGGCCGGCGGCGGCGGCGATGCGGGCGTTCTTCGAGGGCATCGTCAAGCAGTGCCGCGAGCGTGGGCCGCACTTCGCCGACGCGGACTACCCGCGCATGGCGGCGGAGTTGGAGAAGATCGCGCCGCTGGCGGCGACCGACAAGCAGCGGGCGCGCATCCAGATGACGCAGGACTTCCTGAAGTTCACGACGCTCCTGCAGAGCTACAGCCTGCGCCCGGTGAAGGAGACGCGGGAGCAGATCGAGGCGCTGGTCGCGGGAGTGGAGGCGAAGCAGCAGTTCACGCTCGACACGGTGATGTTCAAGCACCAGTTCCTGGCTCGGGCGCAGGCCGCGCCGATCAAGGAGCCGGAGAAGCGGCTGGTGGGGGCGGTGCGGCTGGCGCTGCCGGAGGCGGAGGTGGGGGAGAAGGCGCTGGCGGCCGCGCCGGTCCTCCGCACGCGGCAGACCGTGGCGTTGCTGGTGCCGCCGGGGGAGAAGCTCACGGCCGAGGTGCAGTTGCGCCGGCTGGGGCGGTACACGCACCCGGTGGCGTGGCTCGTGATGGACGCGGCAGGCAAGACGGTCGCGCAGGGCGAGGCGAACCTGGAGACGAGCGGCAAGCTCGACTTGCCGGACGCCGCGCCGGGGGTGTACACGCTGATCGCCGAGTCGGGCTCGAACGCCTCGCGGGTCGTCTCGCCGGTCAGGGGCATGGCGTTCGCGGGGCCGGAGTACGCGTTCCTCGGCGGCCAGCCGCCGCTGTACTTCCTCGTCCCGGAAGGGCTGGCGAGCTTCACGATCCGATTGGAGACGGATGCGCCCGGCGAGACGGGGAAGCTGCAGGTGCTCGATCCGGACGGGACGGTCGCGGGGGAGGGGGACACGATCCAGACGGGGCAGGTGGCGGTGACGGTGGCAGTGCCGGAAGGCATGCGCGGGAAGGTGTGGTCGCTGAAGCTTGGCGGGGCGGCGACGGGCGTGTGTGAGGACCTGCGGCTGTTCCTGGATGAGAAGCTGCCGCCGCTGCTTTCGACGGAGCCGGGGAGGGCGTTGGTGGGGGAGTAGGGCAACTGGCAGGGGTAGAGCGGGCGTCTCGCCCGCCAGGGCTACCGTCGGCGGGCGAGACGCCCGCTCTACCCACGCTACCGTCGGCGGGCGAG
>CAZZDO010000060.1:5975-17331 GCA_964653205.1 uncultured Armatimonadia bacterium
CGGCCCCTCCAACGACAACGGCCCCTCCAACCGCCCCTCCGACGGCGACGGCAACGGCAACGACAGGGCGCTGAGGGCGGCGCCGAGAGCGATGGCCAGCGCCGCGGCGAGATGCTCGTGATAGCCCGAGGCTTGCGTGACTTCGCTCGTCACCGCGAACAGGAAGGGGAAGGCGGTGAGGGCGATCCACCAGAGCAGGGAGTGTTGCGGGCGGCGCCAGTGGCGGGCGAAGTACCATACCAGGACCGGCAGGGCGAGGAGCGGGAAGACGCCCAGGTTGCGCGCGAGGTCCAGACCGAAAGGCACGAGGTGGAAGCCCCAGTCGGCCTTGTGCTCGGCGAAGACCGTGCCGAGGTACGTCTGGTCGCGATAGCCGAGGTGGATGGCATAGAGCCACGCCGGCACATACGGGGCGAAGAGCACGAGGGGCGGGATGAGCACGCCCGGCCGCCAGAGCAAACGGAGGCGCGCCCGACAGCCGGCGCTCTCCGGCCCTTCCGCCGCGTCGCCCGCGTCCTTGCCGTCCGGTGTACGAGCGGTCACCGACCGCGACCCGTCGCCCGACCCCATCGGCCACAAGGCAATCAGCCCCAGCAGCACCGCCCCGCCGATGAGGAACTGCACATCCCCGCACACGTACAGCCCCACGCAGAGCCCTGCGAGCCACTGCCGGCGGCGGTCGTCGGGGCGTTCGAGATAGCGCATCAGGTGCAGCATCGCCAGCAGGAGGACGAAGCCGGAGAAGGCCTCCGCCCCGCCGATGGAGCGCGAGCGGCCGACCGTCAGCGGCATGACGGCCATGAGCGCGGCGGCGATGAGGGCGCCACACGCCAGTTGCGGGGTGGACGGGCGCGCGGCTGCGCCGCAGCCGCCGGCGGACGGGGGCCCCGCAACAGCACGCGTGGGGAGCCGCCCCGCGATGAAGAACACCAGCAGGCAGTTCAGCGTGCCGAAGAGCGC
Organism: uncultured Armatimonadia bacterium; assembly: GCA_964653205.1. GTDB lineage: Bacteria > Armatimonadota > Zipacnadia > Zipacnadales > UBA11051 > JAJFUB01. Next base: position 6,936 of record CAZZDO010000060.1, read on the forward strand.
CAGCGGGAGGGGCAGCGTCACTTCCGAGACCGGGAGGCGCAGGGCCTCCAGCGCGCGGACGTAGACGTAATCCACGACGAACAGCGGGTAGCCGTAGTCCCAACTCAGGATGTGGGCGAGGGCGTTCTCGGACGGGTGGGGCGAGAGCGGCGAGAGTTGCGCGCCGGTGACGATGAAGTATGACCAGAGGGCCTCGTCGGGGTTGGCGTAGACGAGACGGGTCAGGCCGACCGTGCGCAGCGTGATAGCGAGGGCCAGGATCAGGACCAGCGCGGCCAGCGTCTTGCGGGAGAGCATGGGGCCCAATTCCTGCGCGAGGGGCGCACTTCCTGCCCCGCGACAAGGAATGGGCCCGCCAAGCGAGAAATGGCGGGCAGAAGGAGTGTGAACCCTCGTGCGGAGTGCCATCATGATCTTGCTGACCGTTGCCTCGGGGGCTGTCGCCGCGCCGCAGTTCAAGGACCTTGGCGTGGCCGCCCCCGTAGCTGAGAGCCGCGGGTTCGTCGTGTGTCAGGACGGGCAGGGCCGCAACCTGGGCGTCTCGTGCGCGCTGGACATGAGCGAGCAGGGCTACCTTCTCGTCACCGACCTCGACAGCGGCGAGACGGAGCAGGTGTTCTTCCCCGAGGGCGTGAGCAACTCCCCGCCCTTCGCCTCGATGCTCAGCAAGAACGGGCGGTTCTACACGGGCGCGGGGCCGGTGCTGCTGGAGTTCGACCCGAACACGCGCAAGTTCCTGTTCCACGGCGTGCCCGACAAGAACACCGGGTGCTTTGTCGGCGAGGCGTTCGCGGACGGGCCGGGCGGGCTGATCTACATCGGCAGCTACCCCGACTCGCACTTGCTGTCCTACAACCCGCAGACCCACGAGATGAAGGACTACGGGACGCTGGACCCGGAGGAGAAGTACTTCTCCTACTTGGCTTTCGACGACCAGGGGTGGGCGTACGCGGGGATCGGGACGGCACGGTGCAACATCGTCGCCTGCAACCCGCAGACGGGGGAGATCAAGCCGATCCTGCCCGAGAGCGAGCGCAAGCACGGCACGGCGCAAGTGTACACAGCCGCGGATGGCAAAGTGTATGGGCTGGCGCTGGGGAACTGCTACCGCATGTCCGGGGGGCAGGCGGAGAAGATTGAGCGGAAGGACGTGCTGCCCAAGGCCCCCAACGGCGTCATCGGCTGGGGCGCGACCACGGGCAAGCTGGCCGACGGGCGCACGGCGCGCCTGGACCTGCCCAACTCGTTCATTGACGTGCGCAGCGCCGACGGCAAGGACGTCAAGCGGCTGCCGCTCAAGTACGCCTCCGGCGGCGCGCAGATTACGTCACTCGTGGCGGGGCCGGATGGCAAGATCTACGCCTCCTCGTGCCACCCGATGCACTTTGTGGCGTATGACCCGGCGGCGGACAAGGTGACGGACCTGGGGCCGGTGCGGCGCATCGGCGGGGGGAACTTCTGCGCCATGGACAGCCAGGGGAAGTATGTCGCGGCGTCATCGTACTCCAACGGCATCTTCCACCTGTTCGACACGACGCTGCCCTTCAACGGCGGGGAGGGGAACGCCCCGAACCCGCGCGAGATCGCCGAATGGCACGACGACATCTGCCGCCCGCGGGCGACGCTGGCCCATCCGGACGGGAAGCATGTGCTGATGGCCGGCTACGCGGGCTACGGGCTGTGCGGGGGCGGGCTGGGCATCTACAACATCGAGACCGAGACCGCCACGCTCATCCAGCACGAGCAGCTCATCCCGAACCAGAGCACCATCGCGCTGAGGGCGCTGCCGGATGGGAACCTTGTCGGCGGCACGACCACCGAGGCGCCCGGCGGCGGGCACCCGCTGGCCAAGGAAGCCGTGCTCTACCTGTTCGACTGGCCGACGCGCAAGGTCGTGTTCCAGGCGGCGCCGGTGCCGGGCGCGGGGAGCATCAGCAGCCTGGAGATCGGCAGCGATGGGCATGTGTACGGCATCGCCAACGGCTGCAAGCTCTTCGTCTTCGACGTGAAGAAGCGGGAGGTCATCCACGAGGCGGACCTGGCGGAGTTCGGCGGCATCACGCGGCCGGGGATGGTCCGCGCGCCGGAGGGGGCCATCCTGGCGACCATGAGCAAGGGCGTGGTGCGGCTGACGCCCGGGACGTTCGCGCATGAGCTGATCGCCACGGCCCCGCAGGCGATGAGCGCGGGGCCGGCGCTGCTCAACGGTCGGCTGTACTACGCCAGCAACGCTCACCTGTGGAGTGTTTCCCTGGAGGCCCCGAAATGAGGCAGGCGCTGGCGTTTGCGGCCGGGTGGCTGTGCTCGGCGGCGTTCGCGCAGCCGGACACGCTGGTGACCGACGACCAGCGCCGGCACGCCGCCATGGTGATCCTGGTGCTGGTGCTGGTCGGGGTGCTGCTGACGTTCGGGCTGCTGTGGTTCCTGCGGAGGCGAGGGGTGTTGCCCGAGGAGAAGCCGGACGAGAAGCTGAAGGAGCTGGAGGACGAGATCGCCCGTCGGGCGGATGAGATCAACCAGTAGCGGGGTGGCCGCGCGCAGCGCGGACGGGGGCCCCGCTGCGTGGCGCTGACCGTTGCGGGGCCCCCGTCCGGCCCTCCGGGCCGGCCACCCCGCAACTAGATCCACACCACGGAAGGTGGCACAGCAATGCTGAAAGTCGGTATCGCCGGTCTGCGTCGGGGCGCGGGCGTCGCCCGCGTGTTCCTGAACCACAAGGAGTGCCAGGTCGTCGCCGGGTGCGACCTGCGCACGTCGCTGGCCCAGAAGTGGACCGAGGACAACAACGTCCCCTACTGGTTCGACGACTACACCAAGTTCTGCCAGGCCGACCTGGACGCCATCCTCGTCGCCACGCCCGCCCCCGTGCATGTGCCCTGCGTCGTCGAGGCCATGGCCCACGGCAAGCACGTGCTGTCCGAAGTCCCCGCGTGCTATGACCTGCAGCAGGCGCGCGACCTCGTCGCCGCTGTCGAGGCCTCGCCCAAGCTCAAGTACATGTTCGCCGAAAACATGTGCTACTACGCGTGGGTGCAGCAGTACCGCGACATGATCCACCGGGGCGACCTGGGGGAGATCGTCTACGCGGAGGGCGAGTACATCCACGACCTGGGCGGGCTCATGTACGACGAAGACGGGAAGCTCACGTGGCGCACGCGCCTGCCGCCGATCCTGTACCCGACGCATGATCTGGGGCCGCTCTTGCAGATCATGCAGGACCGCGTGGTGACCGCTGTGGGCATGCACACCGGCTGTCGCAAGCGCCCCGAGATCGGCAACATTGACATGGAAGTGGGGATCTTCAAGACGGCCAAGGGGAACGTCATCAAGCAGCTTTGCGGCTTCTCGGTGGCCAAGGAGCCCGCGCACCACTGGTTCTGCATCTATGGCACGAAGGGCCAGATCGAGAGCCCGCGCACGCCGGACGGCAAGCACTTGCTGTGGCTGGAGGACATGCCGGCGCTGACCGCGCAGATTCCGCTGCCGCTGGGGACGAACCACCGCGGCGCCCCGCCGGAAGCTCTACTGGGCGGACACGGGACGAGCGAGTACTACATGGTCAACGACTTCGTCCGCTGCATTCTGGATGACACCAAGCCGGCGATTGATGTGTACGAGGGCCTCGACCAGACGCTGCCGGGCGTGTGTGCCCACATGTCAGCGGAGAATGGAAGCGAGCCGGTGGCAGTGCCGGACCTGCGGCCGGAGGCGAGGGCGTAGAGCTGCGCCGGGGGACCGGCGCATCTACGCGCGGGGTCTCTCGACCCACTCCTTCGCCCCGTACAGCCCGATCTTCTCTGTGGCGATGGGGTGGAACCCCAGCTTCAGCGCCGGCGAGCCTTTCTTGAGCCGGAAGTCATCGTGCTCGGGGTCCACGAATAGCGGGTCAGCCACCACTGACTCCAGGTCCCGCCCTTCCGACTGCCACTGCGCGAAGGTCAGCCCGCTGAACTCCAGCTTCGCGCCCTGCGCGTTCCAGTACAGGTTCCGCTCCATCCGGTAGTTGTTGTTCTTCCACGACCCGCCCAGGACCGTCGGGTTGGTGCAGTAGACGATGTTGCGCTCGAACGTGAACGAGGCGTGGGCCTCCTCGCGGGTGCGCGAGACATTCATCAGCGTCGCGTCGGCGAAGATGTTGTTCTGGATGACGTTCTCCCGGCCGTAGTGCTGGTGGAAGCCCCCCGTCTTGCAGCGGACGCAGATGTTGTTCTCCAGCAGCATGTGGGTGCTGCCCTCGTCCGGATAGAGCCCCCAGCCGCCGTAGCTGTACGACTCGACGTCATGGATCAGGTTGTACCGCAGGCGCGTGCCGGGCGATATCCCCAGCGTGTAGATGCCCCCCATGTCGCTCAGGACGCCCTGGCCGATGTGGTGGATGTGGTTATACTCAACAAGGTTCTGGCTCGCCGAACTCGGCGCATAGCCCCAACTCCACCCGACCGATACTCCGGTGTAGTACAGGTCGCAGATCTCGTTGTGGGTGACGCAGTTGGAGCTACTGCGCAGGACCAGGACCCCGACTCCGGCCGGGAAGACGTTGCCGCCGTCGTGGAGGTAGCAGTTATCCACCGTGTTGTGGGCGGTCGCCAGCTTCGCCTCGGTGACGGTCGCCGTCTCCCCGATCTTGACTCCGCCCGCGCCCATGTCGTGGCACTCGCACTGCCGGATGACGTTGTCCCGGCAGCCCTGCTCCAGCCACACCGCGTACTGCCCGACGTGGCCGATCTCACAGCCCTCCAGCGAGCAGTTGAGCATCCCCCGCCCGAAGACCGCCCCGCTGAGCCACACGGCCGCCTGGCCGTCCGCCCGCCCCCGGCCGGCGACCTGCCAGTCGGCATGCTCGAACGTCAACCCCTGCAGGTGCACATGCTGGACATACTGCTCCTTGTCCGGGTTGCCCCTGAAGACGAGCAGTTGCTCGAGCACCGGGGCCACGATGTCGCTCTGGTTGGGGTCTTCGCCCGGCAGGGGCAGGTAGTACACGCGCCCGGCCTGGCGGTCCAGATACCACTCGCCAGGCATGTCCAGGGCTTCCAGGCAGTTCTCGATCACATAGCGCTGCTCGGCCTCCCACGTGCCCAGCGGCCAGCCCGAGGGCGCCGTGAAGCTCACCGTGTGGCGGCGCGGGTCCAGCTTGTCAATCCAGTGCAGGGACGCCGTCCAGGCGTGATAGAGGAGAATGTTCACATCTTCGAGGTTATGAAAGCGCTTGATGTCCCCGGGCCGGAAGCGCATCACCCCACACGTCTTGTGGTCGCGGGGCACGCCGTGGGGGCTCTTGACGCCCGGGGGGAGACCGGCGGTGCGCAGGTAGCCCTCGTTGGGGTGCCGGGCCCGGATGGCGCGCTTCCCGTTGACGAAGAGCTGGTTGAAGGCCCACTTGCCGGCCTGCCCGGCCGGCAGATCGGCAGTCCAGACGCCGTTCTTGCCCTCCGTCCAGCCCGTAATGGCCCGTCCGCCGCTGAAGGCAGGGCGCTCGTTGCCATACGCGGCGTACGTGACAGGGGCCTCGGCCGTGCCGCTATCCTCGCGGGTGAAGACGAGGGGCCGGCTGAGGCGGTAGCGCCCGCCGCGGATGAGCACTGTGACCGGCCTGTCCGCCTTGGCGCGCAGGGCCCGGACGGCCTTCTGCGCCCCGGCAACGGTCCGGAATGGCCCGTCGCTGCCGTCGGACTTCGGCGCGGGCAGGGCGCCGCTCCAGGTGTCGCGGCCGGCGGGGCTGACGTAGAAATCTGCTTTCGTGGCGCTCATGGTGGCCTCACAGGGGCGGGTGTGCTCACCTGTTCGCCGGGAGGCGGCAGGGACCTTCTGAGCCCTTCCGAGGCCTCCTGAGGCCATTCAGAGCCTCCCAACGCGGATTCCTTGTTGCATCCGGAGGCCGTTTTGGGATAGTATCGAGCCATTGTAGGCGTCAGGGGGAGCCCCGTGGCCTGCAAAACACACCAAAGGAGACAACAACATGGCTGAAGCAGTCCTTATCGTTACCAAGATGGGGCAGGGGAAGGTCGTCGAGGAGACCCAGTTCCCGACCAAGGGCAAGGGTGGCAAGGGCGTATCCGGGTTCAAGGTGGGCGAGGGCGACGCTGTGGCCGCCGCCGAGCATGTGAAGACCGGCGCGGGCCAGCGCGTGCTGATCATTACCGCCAAGGGCATGGCCCTGATGACGAGTGTGGACGACATCTCCGTGCGCAGCCGCACCGCCGGCGGCGTCAAGGTCATGAACGTCGAAGAGGGCGACAAGGTCGCCGCCGTTCTCGTCTAGGCCCCTAACCAACCGAGCGTACGCACCAGGAGCCTTCCCGCCGATGTCTGTCGGCCGGAAGGCTCTTTGCTTTGCGGCGGCGAACGTCCCCGGCGAGGTGATGGCCATGTCCCCGCTCGGGCTGCCTGTTTGCATCGTCCTCGCCGTGCTCCTGCTCTGCTCCGTTGCGCCCTGCCAGGCCCCCGACTGGAGCCACCTCCGCACCGACCACCCGCGCCTGTACTTCAACGCTGACACGTGGCCCGGCGTCAAGGAACGGGCCCTGGGGCTCTACAAGGACCACTTCGCCGAGGTCCGCAAGGCCGGGGACAACCCTAAGCCCCCCGGCCAGTGGTCAGGCATCCAGCGCCCGGCCACGCGCGAGGGCAGCGCCGTCGAGGCCTACGACTGGGGCGACAGGCTCCAGGCCGCCGCCCTCGTGCAGCGCGTTGAGCCCACCCCCGAGCGCCTCGAGCGCATCCGGCAGATGCTCTGGGCCAGCCTGGACTACTACCAGGCCTGCTTCGCCCAGGGCAAGTCGGTCAACTGGTACGGCTTCAGCCGCCTGCAGTGGCTCAGCGCCCTGGACTGGCTGTGGAATGACCTGCCGGAGGGGGAACGGCTGGAGCTGGCCCGGGGCTTCCTGGCCCATGTGGATGAGTGCCTGCACGGCAAGGGCAAGCAGCGCCAGAACCGCGGGGGTCACCAGACAGGGTACTACGGGGACGACAACCTGGCGCTGTTCACGGGGCTGGCCCTGTACGGCACGGGGGCCGACGACGCGATGGCCCTGCGCTGCCTGAACGAGGGCTATGCGATGTACCAGAAGGTCATCGCGCACCGCCGCGGCATGGCCGGCGATGACGGCGGGGCGGCTTCGCCGACGCTGGGCTACTCGATGGGCGAATACCCCCTCGCGGAGTGGAACTACGTGCACTGCATGAAGTCCGCCCTCGGGGAGGACCGGCGCGCGGAACTGGACTACGTGGCGGGCTTCCCCAACTACGTGATGTGGAACGCACTGCCGGGCCTCCTGGAGTACGGCTACGGCGACACGCCGCACGTGGACAACCGGCTGACGCGCTGGCCGATGTACAACCACCTGTCGCACATCATGCACCTGTACGGCCAGACACGCCCGGAGGAGGCGGCGCTGGCGGCGTATGTGCGGGAGCGCTTCCCGGTGTACTTCGCCACAAGTGGGCTGTGCCTCTACCCGTACCTGCTGACGGACCTGGAGCGCGCCCCGGCGCCGCTGGACCCGAAGAAGCTCCCGGCGGCGCGGTTCTTCCCGCTGATGGGGCAGGTCTTCATGCGCTCGGGGGACGGCCCGGAGGACACCTACTGCCTGATCGCCGGCGACGGCCCCACGGCCCAGCACCGCCACTACGACGCGGGGCACTTCACGATCTTCAAGCAGGGCTTCCTGGCCCTGGACACGGGTACGCGCCAGGGCAACACCGACAACCTCCAGAACTATTTCGCCCAGACCATTGCCCACAACTGCGTGCTCATCAAGATGCCCGGCGAGAAGCCTTCGCCGTACTGGAACGGCGAGGTGTACGCGCAGGCCGGCGGGCAGGACAAGCAGGTCGGCTCGAAGGTCATCGCCTTCGAGACGAACTCCCAGTACACGTACGTCGCGGTGGACATGACGCCCGTCTACAACGCGGAGAAGTGCGCGCAGGCGGTGCGGCAGTTCATCTACCTCATGCCCGACCACTTCGTGGTGTTCGACCGCATCGTGTCCACGAAGCCGGAGTATGCCAAGACGTGGCTGATCCATTTCGCCAACGAGCCGACGATGGACGGGAACACGGCACGGGCGGATCAGGGCCAGGGGCGGCTGTTCTGCCGGACGCTGCTGCCGGCTGACGCGACGATCGAGAAGGTGGGCGGGCCGGGCCAGGAGTTCCTGGTCGAGGGCGTCAACTACGACATCAACGCGGGGCCGGCCGGGGCCATCGTCAAGAGCGAGTATACCGGCATCAAGAAGCTGGAGTACAAGGAAGTGCCGGAGTTGATGGGGCGGTGGCGGCTGGAGGTGAGACCGGGGGCCGCCCGGGCGGAGGACGTGTTCCTGCATGTCCTGCAGGCCAGCGACCAGACGGTCGAGGCGATGGAGCCGGCGCAGGTGCGGAGGGAGGGCGGCAGCGCGATCCTGAGCTTCCAGGCGCATACGGCGCAGGTGACACTGACCCTGCCGGCCACCGGCCCCATCGGCGGGCACATCAAGATCGTGAGCGCGGGGAAGACGTTGGCGGAGGCGGAGTTGGCACAGAAGGTACAGGAGCAGGTGGGGTTGGCGGGGGAGTGAGAGACACGGCGAACGGCACGGATCTGCCTCACCCCTGCCCCTCTCCTTCCGCGACGCTGCGCGTCGCCGTCAGGAGAGGGGAACGACTTCGTCCACCATTTCCTCTGTAAAGGACACGCCGCATGTCACAACAACTCAACGTCGGTGTCGTCGGGCTCGGGGTGCGGGGGCTGTGGATCGCCCGCATGGCCCATGACGGCGCCAATACGCAACTGAACGCTGTCGCCGACATGAACCCCAAGATGCTCGACATCGCCCGGATGCTCTTCCCGGACATCGCCACCTATGGGTCCGGGGAGGACATGGCGCGGGAGGCGGACATCGGTGCGGTGCTCGTCGGGACCGGGGACCGGTTCCACGCCGGCAACGCCCGCGAGGCGTTGCGCCATGGGAAGCATGTGCTCATCGAGAAGCCGCTGGCGCAGTCGTTCGAGGACCTGCGCGAGATCGCTCATCTGCGGCGCGACAGCGGGCTGGTGGTCGGGACGTTCCTGGAGTTGCGCTTCTCGGGGCTGTGGCAGCGCGTGAAGGAGATCGTCGAGAGCGGGGAGATCGGGACGGTGCTGAGCGCCTACCTGGCCGAATACGTGGGCCGGGACAAGGGGCAGTTCTTCGGGCGCGACAAGACGCGGTCGCGGCGCAACGTCGTCAGCCTCGTGCTGCAGAAGGGCGTGCACGGGCTGGACTTGATGAACTGGCTGGTGGCGTCGAGCCCCACGCGGGTGTCGGCCATGGGCGCGCGACGGTTCTTTGGCGGGGAAGAGCCCGCCGACAAGCACTGCCGCGAGTGCGACCGGCGCGACACGTGTCCGCACGTGCTCAACCACACCACGCACCTCGACCCGCCGGGCGTGGACCTGGAGCATGGCGATGACTACTGCGTGTGGTCGCAGGCGGCCGACGTGGAGGACCTGAGCCTCGTCAACATCGAGTACGGGTCAGGGGTGCTGGGGAGCTACCACGAGATCCATTTTGCGCCGTACTACGGCATGCACCTGACGCTGTTTGGGGCGGACGCGCAGCTTGATGTTGAGGCGAACCACGACACGGGGGTGGCGCATATCGAGGTGACGCGCCGCTACGGCAACCGCGACCAGCGGCGCGAGCGGCCCACACGCGACACGGGGCACGGTGGGGCGGACCCGGCGCTGCTGGCGGATTTCGCGAACGCGTGCCTCGAGGGGCGGGAACCGCTGTGCAACCTGCAGGCGGGCTACGAGAGCGCGGCCATCGGTGTGGCGACGCGGATCTCGATTGACGAGCAGCGGACGGTGGACATCCCGCCGTTCGATGAGCTGTGAGGGGCGCTCAATAACGCGATCCAGATTTGCGCCGGGCTTGAGGGAAAGAGGGCTTTTGGCAGGCTAGCATGGACACTGGAAGGACGGTCTGTGGCCCGGCTTGGGGGGCGCAGCTCCGGGCCGGAGGAGGTGTCCTGATGGCAGGCCTGAGCCTGAAGGAAGTGGGGGACAAGCTACGGTTTGAGTGCGTGCTGTGCGGGGCGGAAGTGACGGTGCAGCGCATGGCCGCACACGCGGAGATGCATGCCCGGCGGGGCGAATGCTGGAGCTACGGGAGCTTCGACGGCGCGTCGCGGCTGGATGGGCGACTGGAGGGGTGGCCGGTCGTGTCGGCCTGGGGTGAGGAGCAGTTGTGGCCCTTCTGGGAGCGCACCGAGCGGCTGGCGCCGGCGTACCACGAGCATGCCGTGGCGGTGTAGGCGGCACCCGTTGCCGGTCGCCGCGTAGGCGGGTTCGTCCCCGAACCCGCAAGTCGTGTGGGTTCGAGGACGAACCCACCCACGCGTTGAACGGTGTGGGTTCGAGGACGAACCCACC
>CAZZDO010000061.1:0-17290 GCA_964653205.1 uncultured Armatimonadia bacterium
GGACTGCCCGCGAAGTCGGTCAAGAAGATCGTGAATGGCCTGATGGGCGGGGCCGTCGGCGGCTTTGCCGGCGGCTTCCTGTTCGATCCCCTCGGGATGGCGCTGGGTGGGCTGGGGAGCCGGCTGCTGGCCATCACGCTCATCGGCGGCCTCTCCGGCGCGGCCATCGGCCTGATCGAGCAACTCCGCAAGCAGGCGTGGCTGGCGGTCGTGGGAGGCCCGCTGACGGGCAAGCAGTTCATCATCTACAACCAGGTCACGACCATCGGCAGTTCGCCTAAGTGTGACATTGCGCTGCTGAAGGACCCTCACATCGCGGCCCAGCACTGTGTCATCGAGGCGGCCGGGGCGGCGTACCACGTGCGGGACCTGGGGGCGGGCACGACGGTGAACGGGCGTCCCGTGCAGCGCCAAGCGCTACGCGCGGGCGATGTCATCCAGATCGGCAGCACGGCGCTGGAGTATCAGGACCGTGCGGTACATCCGGGAGGCCAGGGTTGACGGACGCAGTGCGCGTGGAAGTGTTGGTCGAGCCCGAAGGCCAGGGCCTCGAATTGCCCCGCTACGAGACGGAGCATGCCGCCGGCATGGACCTGCGAGCGGCCATTGCCGAGCCGCTGGTGCTCCAGCCGCTGGAACGGGCGCTCGTGCCGACGGGCTTGCGCCTCGCCGTCCCCGAGGGCTTCGAGGCCCAGGTGCGGCCGCGTAGCGGGCTGGCCATCCGGCATGGCATCACGGTCCCCAATGCGCCGGGGACGATTGACGCCGACTACCGCGGGCCGCTGTGCGTCGGGCTCGTGAACCTGTCGCAGACGCCGTACACGATCAACCGGGGCGACCGCATCGCCCAGTTGATCATCGCGCCGGTCAGCCGCGCCGACCTCGTGGTGGTGGAGACGCTGGACGAGACGGCGCGTGGGGCGGGAGGCTTCGGCCACACGGGCACCCAATAGCCAGGGGGTTGGAGGGTACAGGATGAAGCGCGCGCACCTGATGCTGTTGATGCTGGTCTCTGCTGTCGCCGTGCTAGCGGTCACGGGGGGCTGCAAGCCGGCCGGGGCGCCGAGCGCCGACCTGCCGCCGGTGACGCCGCCGCCATCGTCGGCGGAGACGCCGCCGACAGAAGGCGTCGGCCAGAAGGCCCCCGATTTCACGGTGACTGATGTGGACGGCAAGACGCGGAGCCTGAAGGACTACGCCGGGAAGGTCCTGGTAGTGGACTTCTGGGCCACGTACTGCAAGCCGTGCGTGGAACACCTGCGCGACTACAACGACGCCGCGTACGAGTTGAGCAAGCAGGGCGTGGAGTTCCTGGGGCTGTCCATGGACGACAGTGACGCCGCCATCAAGGGCTGGCGCCCGGCCGGCTTTGACATCCCTCTGGCGCGGCTGGACGACAAGACCCACAAGGCCTTCTTCGGCGACACGGCCATCGTGCCGATTCCACAGGTGCGCATCATTGACCGCAAGGGCCTTCTGCGCTACTCACTGGGGCCGGACGTCACGTCGCAGGAGGTCAAGGACAACGTGAAGGCGTTGATGGACGAGAAGTAGGGGCGCGATTTATCGCGCCCTCGCCGGGCGCAATGAACCGCGCTGCTGCGCCTATTCGCGGCCGAACCGCGTCTGCTCGCGATAGGCCAACGGCTGCAGCCCCACTGTCCGGTGGAAGGTGCGGCTGAAATAGCCGGGGTCGTGGAAGCCGCAGCGCTCGGCGATCTCGGCGCAGGTCAGGCCGGTGTCGGCCAGCAGGCTGCGCGCGCGGGCCAGCCGGCGCAGGGCCACATAGCGCATCGGCGGCAGGCCCACGCCACGCACGAACACCTCGCGCATCCGCACGGGGCTCAGGCGCATCAGGTCGGCCAGGCGCTGCAGGCTCCAGCCGCTGGCGAGGTCGCCCTCGATGGCTGAGAGCACTGCCGCGAGGCGCTCATCCACCTCGTCGGCGGGGTGGAGTTCACCCGCGCTCTCGACCTGCCGGAGCCATCGCCCCACCAGCACGCGCGCCCACCCCTCGGCCTCCAGCGTGACAGCCTCGTCACGGGCGGCCAGCGCCTCGACGAGCGCCGCGAAGGGCTCCGCCAGGGGAGCGAAGTCCGGTGCGTGCAGCAGCGTCGGCACGCGGAACAGGCGGAAGAAATCCACCTCACCCCACACGCGCAGGTCGAAGGCAGCCGTGTAGAGCATGGCGGTGCGCGCCGTGGCATTCTCGGCTTCCCGGACGACATCCGGCGGCCACGCCACCAGCGCTCCCGGCCGCGCTGTGTGGGCTCCCGATGGCGTGGCCACGCGCAACTCCCCGTCAATCAGCAGCCACAGCGTCGCGTAGGGCCGGGCCAGCGGTGCGGGCACCGTCCAGCCGGGCGGGGCCGGGAAGTGGTGCGCCCAGTAGAAGCGGAACGAAAGCTGGCCGGCCAGTCTCGCCGCGGGCAGCGGCGTGGTCTCGGGCGAGCGTGTAGCGACCATAGGCCACCGTCTTCCTCCGGAGCAGTAGCTTCTCCTGCCCTCCAGGGCTCGCTGCGCCGCCCGCGGGAGGTACTGGCAGCATTCTGTCCAATTAGAAACATCACTGCGTCCCTTCCCGCAGGCGGCGCCCGGGGCTATCATCCCCAGCGACGCACCGCCAGCCTACTGCCACTGCCAGGAGATGCCTCACATGGACTCGCAACTGACCGGCCTCATCAAGTCCGCCGCCTTCAATCTCGGCGCCGACCTCGTCGGCATCGCCAACATCGGTCGCTTCGCCAACGCCCCGGCGGAGATGAGCCCCCAGGGGCTGCTGCCCGCGGCCCAGACGGTCATCGTCTGCGCCCTGCACCATCCGGATGGCTGCATTGAGATCGGCGGCCTCGAACACCCGCAGAAGATGGGGTCGTACGCCGTGCAGGGGCTGATGAACACGCATCTGGACCACATGTCCTACGAGATGGCGCGGGTTGTCGAGGACCTCGGCTACCAGGCCCTCCCCATCGCCGCCAGCAACATCTGGCGCTACCGCAACTACAAGAATCTCAATGCGGTCTTCGCGCCGGACATGTCGCACATCTACGCCGCCGTGGCCGCGGGCCTGAGCGAGTTGGGCTACCAGGGCATCTCCATGACCCCGGAGTTCGGCCCGCGCAACCGCTTCGTGTCCATCGTCACGACCGCGCCGCTCGACCCCACACCGCTCTTGCCCGGCAACACGCTATGCGATCGCTGCAACCAGTGCGTGACGCACTGCCTGGCCGGGGCGCTGTCCGAGGAAGTGGACGGCACCGTGGACCTCGTCATCGAGGACCGGCGCTACACCAAGGCCAACAAGAATCTGTGGCGCTGCTCGTGGGGCGAACACTTCGGCGTGGACCTGGACCTGCCCAAGCCGGACGTTGTCACCGAAGAGAACATCATCGCAACGATTCGTGAGCACGGGCTACGCGGCGGGGAGATGGGGAGCTGTCTGCGGCACTGCCTGCCGCCGCACCTGCGGCTGTGGGACCGTGAATACACCAACGCCCCGCGGCGGGCGCGGGCGTATGTGCCGGCCGGGGATATCCAGCCGCCGACGTGCGACTCCGACTGGCTCCCCCGCTGGGTGCAGGACCCGATGGTCGCCGCCGCCTACGGCGCCGGGATGGACTTCGTGTGGGTCCATGACGAGGCGCAGATGCAGGCGGCGGGGCTGGACTACCAGCAGCGCCTGCCGGATGCCGTCAGCGGCGTGACGATGGGTGTGGCGATCCCGAAGAACAACAGCTTCCACGAGGTGTGGTCGGCCGGGAAGTACCTCGCCGAGCGCGCGTCGTATCTGGCCGCGCGGAAGCTGGAGAACCTCGGCTACAGCGTTGTCGTGTGCTCGGACCTGCCGCAGGAGCGGCTGGCCAAGCAGGTGGCGCATCTCGCCCCCGAGGGTTGGGAAATGATGACCGCGACGTTCCTGACGAGCGCGCCGCTGGTGGCGAATGAGCCCTGTAGTGGCGCGATTCATCGCGCCCCGGGCGCAATGAATTGCGCCGCTACGACGCTCACCCGCGCCCTCAAGCAGGCCGCCAGGGGCTTCGGCGTGGACCAGGTCGGCGTGGCCAGCCCTGCGCGCCTGGCCGAGTTGAAGGCGCAACTGGCCCCACTCATGGACGGCGAGATGATGCTGTCGGCTACGAACAAGGGCAAGATGTGGCTGGAATACGAGGTCGAGGTGTCCGAGGAGGCCCGGAAGGTCAAGGACGCGACGGACTATCTCGCGGACGCGCAGGCGGTCGTCGTGATGGGCTTGCGGCTGCCGCAGGCGACCGTCGAGCGCGTGGGCAAGCCGCCCGCCGAAGCGGTTGGGCCGTACGTCTTCGCCCAGTATGTCGTCCAGTGGATCCTGCGCGAGAAGGCGCTGCTGCTGTGCAAGTGGCTGCACGCGCGCGGCTACAAGGCTGAAGTCAGCCTGGACCTGATGAACACGGGCTCGATGGTGGCCAACCCGCGCGGGCCGCAGCACAATGTCTTCGGCAATCGCTTCGCGGCCGTCGCGGCCGGGCTGGGCGCGATCACGAAGGGCGGCTTCCTGACCAACCCGGACTTCGGGGCGAACCTACGCACCGTGTCGGTCATCACCGACGCGCCGCTGCAGGCCGATGCCCTGCCGGACTTCGCCGGGCTGATCGAGGCGTGCGCCGGCTGCAGCGTCTGCCAGGAAGTCTGCCCGCCCGGGGCCTACGCCGAGGAAGTCACGCTGACGCTCGAGGGCCGGCAGATCACGTTCAATCGCCTCGACCAGAAGCGCTGCGACTGGTGCGCGAAGTTTGCGCTCATGGGCGGCGACGGCTTTGCGAACCTTGGCGTCTCGTATGAGGTGGAGCCGCCGGACGACATCACGCCGGAGGCGCTGACGGAGGCGATGCGGGGCTTCGACGCGATCCAGGGGCACCATCGCTGCGCGGCGGAGAGCTGCGTGGTGAAGTGCCCGCTGGCGCGGTAGCGCGCTTGGCCCACGCGCAGAGGAGGCGGACCATGCCCGTGCTGCTCTCGCTCTGTCTGCTATTGGGAGTGACTTCCGCCATGGCCCAGGAAGCCAAGGACCTTCACGGTCAGCCGCTGCCCGCCGGCGCGGCGCAGCGCCTCGGCACGCTCGTGATGCGTTACGGTGGCGCGGGTGGGCTGGCCTACCTTCCGGACGGCCGGGGCGTGGTCCTCACGGGCGGCAGCGTGGACATCTGGGACCTGGCGACGGGCCAGCGACAGTCGCGCACCCTTGTCTCGCAGTCGGCGCTTGTGAGCGTCCAGTTGCGCCGCGATGGCAAGGTGCTCCTGCTGGGCGACGCCGCCGGGACCGTCCACGAGTGGGACCCGGCGGCCCTGAAGGACGTGCGCTCCTGGGACACCGGCCAGAAGGAACTGCGGACGGCCTGCTATTCCCCCGATGAGAAGCGCGTTCTCACCGCCGCGAACAACCCTCCGGGCCTGAAGGAGTGGGACCTCGAGTCCGCGCGCGAGTTGATCGCCGTCAAGAGCGAGATGGTGAGCATTCGCGCCGGGGCGATCTACGGCCCGGAGGGCAAGACGGCGATCCTCGGCGGGGGCTACGTCCACCAACTCGAGCGCTGGGACCTCGCGACCGGGCAGCTCGTGAAGAAGTGGCGGTCCAACTACGAGGCGAAGCACCTGGCGCTCTCGCCGGATGGCCAGTACCTGCTGTCGGGGTCTGAGGATCGCGCGGCGGAGCAGTCGCTCGATACCTATGAGGTCTTCCGCACCTACAAGCACTGCCCCGGGGAAGCCGCGCGCATCTTCCAGGTCGCGTATCTACCCGCGACCAATGAAGTCCTGTGCGGCGGGCGGGACGGCACGATCCACCGCTGGAGCCGGGAGACCGGCGAGCAGACCTTCAGTTGGCGTCCCCACCAGTCCGTCGTCGCCCCCTTCGCCGTCTCCGCCGACGAACAGTGGCTGCTGAGCTACGGCACCTACCAGGTGGCCGAGACCAACATCCGGACCGGGGAGCCGCGTCTGAAGTGGGATCGGCACGTGGGCAGCATCGAAGCGGTCGCCTTCCTGCCCGACAGCCGGCGCATCGTCACCGGTTCGAGCGATGAGACGCTCCGGGTGTGGGACGCCGCGGCGGGGAAGACGCTGTGCGTCATTCCGGGCGCGATGCTGGGGGCCTTTGCGGTGGCCGTCTCGCCTGACGGCAAGCGCGTGGCGGCCGGCTGCAAGGACGGGCAGGTGCGCGAGTTCGACCTCACCACCGGCAAGCTACTGGCGGAGTACGCCGGCCATCTCGGCTACGTGCGGGCCGTGTCCTACGACCGCAGCGGCCGGCTCTACAGTTGTGCCGACGACGGCTCCCTCCGCGTCTGGGAGCAGGGGAAGCCGGAGGCCGTGGCCGTGTTGCAGGGCCATCGCGGCGGCGTGCTGGGGCTGGATGTCTCGCCTGACGGCACGCAGCTCGTCAGCGTCGGGCGCGACGGCAGCGTGCGCCTGTGGGACACGGCCGGGCGGCGGCAGACGCAGTTGTTGATGGGCCACGCCGGCTGGGTCACGGCCGTGCGCTTCACCCCGGACGGCAAGGGCGTGCTTTCCGGCGGGCGCGACGGGCATCTGCTGAAGTGGGACAGCGCGACCGGCCGGAAGCTCCTGGACATCTCCCGCGGCTCACAGATCAACGGCCTGCGCTGCTCGCCGGACGGGGCGCAGGTGTTCGCCGCCGGAGGCGACGGCCGTGTGATCGGCTACAACCTGCAGACCGGCGCCGCCGGTGAGGCGATCAGCCACAGCTCGACGGTATCGGGCTTAGCGATCAGTCCCGACGGCCGGTGGCTTCTGACCGGCGCGCAGGACACGACCGCGTTGCTGTGGCAGGCGCCGCCCGCGCCCGAAGCTGGAGCGGCCCCTCCGCTGCCTGTGGCTGAGGCAAGCCCGCGCGCCGACATCCCCGCCTTCACGGCCCCTGATGACCCCACCTTTGGCTGTGACGCCAACCCCACCGGCGACCCCATCGGCGGTGGCGCGGGCTATCGCGACATCAAGACCACCGGCGACTTCACGGCGAAGACCTTCGCGGAGCTTCGCGACGCCCTCAAGCAGGCCAAGGCCGGGCAGACCGTCTTCGTCCCCGACGGAGTCGAGATGGACATGACTGGCCAGGCCGCTCTCATCGTGCCCGGCGGCGTCACCCTGGCGGGCACGCGCGGCCTGAACGGCTCCCTCGGGCCCCGGCTGTTCAGCACGACCCTCGGGGTGCAGTACCTTCTCCGCACGGGCGGCGACGGTGTTCGCATCACCGGCCTGCGTTTCGAGGGACCTTACGCCGGCGCCGACCTCGTGCCGCACTTCGCCTTCGGTATCAGCCTGGGGCATCACGGCTCCGTGCTCGACAACTGTGAGGTCTACAACTTCAACTGCGTGGGCATCGGGGCGGGGGCTGCGGGAGACATCCACATCCACCACAACGACATCCATCACTGCCAGCTATCCGGCTACGGCTACGGCGTCTCGACCGGCCAGTCCAACTGCTTCATCATCGCCAACAAGTTTGACTGGTGCCGCCACGACATCGCCTCGGGCGGCCGGCCCGGCGACGCCTACGAGGCGGCGTGGAACCGGGTCGGGGAGAACGCCACCAGCCATCGTTTCGACATGCACGGGGGCAGCGACCGCGGTGACGCCACCAACATCGCCAGTGACTGGATGCACATCCACCACAACACGTTCCTGGACAGCAAGCGCCGGGCGGTCGTGATCCGCGGCGTGCCGAGCCAGGGCGCGGACATCCACCACAACTGGTTCGCGCAGCCAACGGCGAAGGATGCCGTCAGCTCCGGCGGCAACACGACGGTGCACGACAACGTGTTCGGACCGGAGAAGAAGGCTGGAGAGTAGCCTGCCGCGTTCAGTGCCCACCCGTCTCGGACTTCAGCCCGCCAATCCGCCGATCCTCAGCCACGGTCAGTTGATCGTGGGTCAGTCCTCCTCCATGCGCGCGCGGAGGTCCCGTGCCCCTGCGGGTTGAAGTCACCCGTAGCGACGCGGACGGTCGCGTCGCGGAGGTACGCCCAATGCGCGCTCGGATGCTGGCCCTCATCATGCTCGGCGGCCTGCTGGTCTCCCCAATGTGGGCCGTGACCCCGGACGAACACACGACCTTCTACGCGTCCTTCGACGAGGGCACGACGGCGGACTTCTGTCGCGGGCTCGCGGTCCAGAATGGCCGCGGCATCGCGGAGCCTGTGCCGGGCAAGGTGGGGGCGTCCGTCTCGGTCCAGCGGGGCAACCTGTCGTACTCATCGGCGGGGAACTTGCGCCCGGAGCAGGGCACCGTTGAACTGTGGCTGCGCCCGTGCTGGATTGGCACGGCGACCAACCCGCCCTTGCTCTTCAGCTTCGGCACGCGCGAGGGCGGCTATCTCACGCTCAACACCGTCGTCGGCACGCGCTTTGGCGTGGCGATCCGCAACCACGGCGCGCAGCCCTTTGTGTGGCGGCGCGTGGAGCGCTCCATTGCCGACTGGCAGCCCGACCAGTGGCATCATGCCGCCGTGACGTGGACGGCGACGGAGTTGCACCTCTATGTAGATGGGGAAGAGGTTGTGCCGCCGGTGACGGACCACGCCGGTGTCGAGGGCGACGTGACGAGCTTCATGCTCGGGGGCGCGGGGGTGGACCTGGACGCGGTGCGGATCTCGGACGTGCCGCGCACGGCGGACGAGATCAGGCGGGCCTGCGCCGACCCCGGCCGGCCGGGCATGATCCGCAGCCTGTCGGCGCTGCCCGTAGCGGCGGTGGAGCCGGGGGGCGCGGTCGTCGGGCGCGATGCCCAGCCCGCCCGCGACGAGGCGCAGCTGCCGCTCGTGATGGCGGGGAAGCGCTACCCGCGGGGGATCGGGCTGTACGCGAACCAGGTGGTGACATGGCAACTGGACTCGCCGGCGGCCACGCTCGTGGGGCAGATTGGCTTGTCTGATCTGAACGAATCCACCGGGCAGGCGCAAGTGGAGATCGCCGGCGACGGCAAGCGGCTCTGGTCCGCCGGGCTGGCCGCCGGCAAGGCCTCGCAGGCGGTGGCGGTGGACCTCAGCGGCGTGAAGCGGCTGTCGTTGAAGCTGACTTCGAGCGCACCGATGCGGCAGATGGTCGTGTTCGGCGGGGCGACGCTGCTGCTCGCCGGGGTCGCGGCGCCGCCGACGTTGGCGGGCGACGTGACGGAAGACGAGTTGGCGCTGGCCCGACTGAACCGTGAGGCCGGTAAGGTGGGCTTCCCTCTGCCGCAAAGCGATAAGGGCTACGTGCTGTGGAGCAAGTGCCTGGAGGACCAGCAGGCCAACGACCAGCCCCCGGTGGGGGAAGTGTGGCCCAAGGAGCTGCGTTTCTTCGCCGCGCCGGGGGAGTACGAGCCGGTCGAGTTGCTGCTGGCCGCCGCGAAGACACTGCCCGTGACGGTGGCCGTGAGCGACCTCAAGAGCGACACGGGGAGCATCCCCGCCTCCGAGGTGCACGTCGGGCTTGTGGCGCGGCAGGCGATGCGTAACGGCTACTGGATGAAGCCCGAGCCGAAGAACTTCAGCCCCGTCCCGCGCTTCGTCTTCCCGTCCCGTCCCTTCACGCTCGACCCCGGCACGATGCGCGAGATCTTCGTGGATGTGCACGTGCCCGAGGGGGCCGCGCCGGGGACGTATCGCGGGACGGTGACGGTCAACGGCGGCGGCCGGGAGACCGCGGTCGGCCTGCTGTGCCGCGTGCTGCCCATCAAGTTCGCCCCGTGCCCCAAGCAGTACGGCATGTACTACCGCATGACGCCGATGCTGGACGAGCCGGCGCGGCTGGAGGCCGAGTTGGCCGACATGCAGCGCCACGGCATCACGGTCATGTGGGGGGGCATGGGGGTCCGCGTCGCGCAAGATGATGGGAAGCTCTCGTACGACTACGAGCCGCTCCGGCGGATGCTGGCGGCGCTGAAGGCCCATGGCTTCCACGGCCCCATTCCCATCGAGGACAGCCTGATGACACTGGCGCGGGTGATGGGCAAGAAGGTCGCGACCGGCCAGCCGCTCGACGACACCATCGAGATGGACGCCGCCTTCATGGCCGAGGCCAAGCGGATGCTGGACGGGCTGCTGCCGCTGCGGCAGGAGTTCCCGGAGTTCGAGTTGGTCCTCACCCACATGGACGAGGTGTTCACCAGGGACCGACTGCCGCTGTTCCTGCAGTTCGCGCGGATCGCCGACCAGCTCTCGCCGCTGCGGTTCTACATCACGATGCACACGACGCCGCAGAGCCCGTGGCGGGACATGTTCGCCCAGGTCGCGCCGTTCGTGGACATCCCGTGCTTCAACGGGCATGCGCTGGACGACTACCTCAAGGGCGGCGGGACGTGGGCGGAACTGGGGCAGTTGCTCTCGGCCAACAAGCAGGAGGCCTGGACGTACTACAACATCCGGGGCAACTTCTTCACGGCGGAATGGGACCGCATCATCAACGGTCTGTACCTGTGGCAAGCGCCCCTGCGGGTCCACATCCCGTGGATGTACTACTCCGCCAGCGGCGATGTGTTCGACGACACGGACGCCGTGGGCCACGACTTCGCCTATGCCGCGCCGTCGCGGGAAGACCCGACGGTACTCATCCCGACGCTGCACTACCAGGCCATGCGCGAGGGCATGGACGACGCGCGGTACCTCTACACACTCAAGGCGCTCATCGAGCAGAATCCGAAGGGGCGCGTGGGCGCGTCGGTCCCCGACGCGCAGAAAGTGCTGGATGAGATCGCGGCGATGCTGCCCAAGATCCCCGACGACTTGCAGGACATCACGCACGAGAGCCCCTGGCTGGTGGCGATCAGTGACAAGTTCGTCGGCGAGGAATACAACAAGCTGCGCTGGCGCGTCGCCGAAGCCATCCTGAAGCTGCAGTAACGCGCGACCCGAAAGGACCCGACGATGAAGCCACCGTGTGACTTCCTCAGCACCCGCCTGGAGTTCGAGTTCCCCGCCACCAACACCCACCACGGCATCCCCCTGGGCAACGGCACCTTCGGGGCGCTGATCTGGGGTGAGGGCGCCGACATCCGCATCACGATCAACCGGCAGGACTACTGGGACCATCGCGGCGGAATGGACTTCCACGAGGAGGCGACCTACCCCAACCTCAAGCGTTGGCTGGAGGCCGGGGACGAGGAGAGCCTGCGGGCGGCGTTCGAGGACACGCGCACTGACGAGCACACCCCGCGCCGCCCGACGCGCCTGCCGATGGGGCGGATTGACCTGCGCCTGGCTGAGCCGTTCGTGATTGCCGGGGGCGGGTTGGACATGGCGCGCGGGGAGGCGCAGGTGGAGTTCGCGCCCGGCGGCGTGCTGCGCGCGGTCGTCGTGCGCGACCAGCCTCTGCTGGTCATGACCTTGCGCGGGACGGACGTGGAGATCACGCGCCAGCCGGTCTACCACGAGGAAGTCCTGGCGCACTTCCGGCAGTACGGCCTGCCCGAGGCGCAACTCTTCACGGACGACATCGTGGTCGGGACGGCGGCGCAGTTCGTGGGCTGGGTGCAGGAATGTCCGGGCGAACCGGCGATGTGCGTGGGCTGTGTGAGCGTCCATGCCCCCGGCCGGACGGAGGTCTACGTCTGCAGCGTCTTTGGCAATACGCCGGCTGAGGCCCGGGCGAACGCGCGGACGCTGCTCATCGAGGCCAGCCGGCAGGCCTATGACAAGACCGCCCAGCAGGAAGCCGAATGGTGGCGCGACTACTGGCGGCAGTGCCCCCTGGTGTGCCTGCCCGACCGCGACCGCGAGTTGCTGTACTACCTGGGCATGTACAAGCTCCCCGGCCTATCCTGGCCGGGCGGCCCGGCGGCGACGCTGCAGGGCCCGTGGGTCGAGGAATACGTCATGCCCCCGTGGTCGAGCGACTACCACTTCAACATCAATGTCCAGGAGTGCTACTGGCCGGCGTACGGGGGCAATCAATTGCAGGCGCTGCAGCCGCTGGTGCAGATGATCCAGTCGTGGCTGCCGCAACTGCGGGCGAACGCGAAGGCCTTCGTCGGCATCGAGGACGGACTGCAGCTTCCGCACGCCGTGGACGACCGCTGCCGGTGCATGGGCGGCTTCTGGACCGGCTCGATAGATCATGGCTCGACGGCGTGGACCGGCCAGCTCTTCTGGCAGTATTACCGCTACAGCATGGACGAGCGATTCCTGCGCGATGTGGCCTACCCGTTCCTGAAGGGCGCCATGCGCGTGTATGAGGCCATGTTGGAGGAAGAGGACGGGCGCTTCGTGCTGCCGGTCAGCGTCTCGCCCGAATATGGCGGCTCGGGCATGAACGCCTGGGGCCGCAACGCCAGCTTCCAGCTTGCCAACATCCACTTCCTGTGCCGCGTGCTCGCCGAGGCCTCCGAACTGCTCGGCGTGGACGTCGCGGACCGCGCCAAATGGCGGGACATCTCGACCCGCCTGCCGCTGGCCGCCACCGACCCGTCGGGACAGCAGATCTGGCTGTGGGAAGGCCAGCCGCTGGCCGAGAGCCACCGCCACCAGTCGCACCTGTCAGGGCTGCACCCCTTCGACATCTTCGACCTGGACGACCCGCAGCAGCACGGCCTCGTTCAGGCCTCGTTCAACCACCTGACGCAGATGGGCATGGGCCTGTGGAGCGGCTGGTGCTTCCCGTGGGTGAGCATCCTGTTTGCGCGCCTCGGGAACGGCGACATGGCGGACCTGGTGCTGGGGCTGTTCCGCCGCTTGTTCCTGGGTCAGGGCTACGCCAGCACCCATGACGCGGTCTTCCGCGGCTTTACGCTCATGGCCGGGCGTCCGCTCATCATGCAGATCGAGGCCACCATGGCGGCGACGACCGCCGTGATGGAGATGCTCGCCCATACGCGCCGCGGCGTGTTGCACATCTTCCCGGCCGTGCCGCGCCACTGGCTGAGCGCCTCGTTCGAGCGCCTCCGCGTCGAGGGCGCCTTTTTGGTGTCGGCGTGGCGGGAGAACCGCGAGACGAAGCGCGTGGAAGTCACCAGCGAGGCCGGAGCGACGCTGCGGCTGGCGAACCCCTTCGGCGGGCCGATGAAGGTGCGCCATCCCGGTGGGCATTCGGAAGTCCTGGAGGACGCGGTCGTCGAGATCGCCACGACCGCCGGCGAGCATCTGATGCTGACTCCCGCTCACATCTCGGAGCAATGACCGCCGCGTGGGTTTCGTCGCCGACCGCATCCAAGCCCTGAAGTGGACCGGGCGCGCGTTGCGCTACCGCAACTACCGCCTGTTCTTCATGGGGCAGGGCATCTCGCTCATCGGCACGTGGATGCAGCGCATGGCGCTGCAGTGGTTCGTGTACAACTGGACGCACTCGCCGTGGCTGCTGGGGGCGCTGGACTTCTCAAGCCAGATCCCCGCCTTTCTGATGGCCCCCTGGGCGGGGCTGGCGGCCGACCGCTTCAGTCGTCACAAGCTGGTCGTTCTCACCCAGGTCCTCGCGATGGTGCAGGCCGGCGTGCTGGCGGTGCTGGTGCTGACCGGCCACGTTCAGGTCTGGCACCTGTTCGCGCTGGCGATCCTCCTGGGGATCATCAACGGCTTCGACATCCCGCTACGGCAGAGCTTCGTTGTCGAGATGGTGGACGACCGGGCGGACCTGGGCAACGCGATCGCCCTGAACTCCAGCGTCTTCAACGCGGCGCGGATGGTGGGGCCGTCGCTGGCGGGGTTCATTCTGGCCATCACCAGCGCCGGCTTCTGCTTCCTGCTGAACGCCGTGAGTTACATCGCCGTCATCTGGGCGCTGCTGCTGATGAAGATCACGCGGCGCGAGCAACCGACCGGCCGGGCCGCGGGCCTGCGCGGCTTGCACGAGGGTCTCGTCTACGTCTGGGGTCTCAAGACGATCCCCTACCTGCTGCTGAACCTCAGCCTGGTGAGCATTGCGGGCAGCCCCTACATGATGCTCATGCCGGTCTTCGCCAAGCGCGTCCTGCACGGCGGGCCGCAGACCCTCGGTCTGCTCATCGCCGCCGTCGGGGTGGGCGCGATGATCGGCGCGTTCTTCCTGGCGTCCCGCAAGGGGGTCCGCGGACTGGGGAGGGTCATGGCCGTGGCCATGGGGGCGTACTCCCTGGGGCTGCTGGCCTTCTCGCACTCCCGCTCGCTGCCGCTCTCGATGGCCATCATGCTGTTCACCGGACTGGGCATGATGGTGATGATGGCCGGGACGAACACGCTGCTGCAGACGCTGGTGGAGGAAGACAAGCGCGGGCGGGTGATGGCCCTGTACACGATGGCCTTCATGGGGTCCATGCCGCTCGGCAGCCTGTGGGCGGGGGCCGCCGCCACGCACATTGGCGCTCCCATGACGGTCTATCTCGGCAGCCTGGCCTGTCTCGTGGCGACCGGCATCTTCATCAGCCGCCTGCCGATGATGCGGCGGGAAGCGGGGCCGATCCTGGAAGCTCAGGGGCACTACCTGCCGGGGCAGGGTCCGTCAGACGGCGCGGCCGCCGCGCACGTTCCGTAGCGCCTCGGCGCCGGCCGCTCACGCCCCCACCACTCGCCGCGCGAGGTCGTTCCATTCCCACAGATGCTGCGGCTGATAGAGCACCGTGCTGATGTCCTTGAGGATCAGCTCGCACGGGCAGCCGTGCCGCGCGCAGGCGTCCACCGTCTCCTGCAGGTCGGCCGCCACGGCCGCCGGGTTCCAGTCGCGCGCCAGGAACGCCGGGCTGGGCTTGCGCGAGAAGACGAAGTCGCCCCCGATCTCCCTCGCGCCGCGCTCGACTTCCACCCATGGGCTCATCGAGACCTTGCGCACGTGCGGGTACTTGCGGATCATCGCGAGCTTGAGGTCCAGCGGCTCGCAGCAGCCATAGTAGCCCAGGCCGAAGCGCTCGAACCACGGGATGAGCGCCGGGGTCTCAAAGGCGTCGTGCATGGCCGGAGAGGCGGTCGAGAAGATCTGCGACATGCCGTAGGTCCAGAGGTTCTTCGCAGCGGGCCGGGGGGAGTCGTACGGCAGTTCGTCGCTCCAGGCCCCGGTGCAGTGGATCGTCTGCTGCCGCGTGCCCAGCAGGCCCTGGGCTTCGAGTTGGTCGAGCATGGACAGTTGGGCCTGCGTCAGGCGGGCGATCATCGCGTGCACGAACTCCGGCCGGTCGGCCATGTCATACAGCAGCGGCTCGACGCCGTGCCAGCACACGATCAGGTCCATCGGGGCGTACACGGGGCACTGCCCCTGCATGTGGACTTCGAGGAGGCCGTCGAAGAGCTCATGGGCCTGCTCCTCGGCCTGGGCCGTGGCGGCCTCATCATGCGAGATCTCCGGCATGCGGATTTTCTCGAGGTCGGCCTCCGTCTGGAGTTGGTCGAGGTAGAAGTGGCCGACGACGCTGTTGGACGGGTCGAGAACCGCCGTCTTCTCCTGCACGCCCAGCCCAAAGCCCGTGTTGCGGATCGCCTTCGGGATGTCAATCCACGGCTCGACGACCATGTCGGCGCGCATGTGCCGCCACTGGTACAGCGTGGCCCGCAAGCGCCACTCCAGCCCCCGGCAGAAGCCGTCCTCGCACCGCAGCGTCAGTTCGTCATCCACGTTCATCTCGTTCCAGCACACCTGGTCAATCATGACCATCGGCCGCACGGGCTTGAGGCCATTGAGGGCGCGCCAGAGCGCCTTCGTCTCCTCCTGCACGGGCAGGGCGGCAATCTCGGCAGTCTGGGCGGCGAGTTCGCGCACGACGGCGCGGTCGGCAGCGGGTATGGTCACGGTGGTCCTCCTGGTCAGTGGCGCGTGGGCGCATCGGTCCCCGATGCGCGCTGGGCGCGGCCTTTCGCCCTCAAGGGGTGAATCCCCTGCCAGGGACAGGTCCCCACGCGACGGGCGACGAACCCGCGCCGCATGAAACTCCTGCACCTCACCGACCTGCACATGACGGGCTTCGAGCGGCGCCCCGAAGGCCTCTACCCCCGCATCCCCGAGCACGCGTGGTGGGCGCACGCCCGGCGCTTCGACCTGATGGGCTATCTCGTGCCGAGGGCGCTTGAGCAGGGCCTGGAGGAATTCCAGCCTGACCTGGTCGTGTTCGGCGGCGACCTCGTGGACGACGGCTTTGCCGAGGTGGGGAGGAGTGAACTGCGGCAGGTGCGGGACTTGGTGACGCGTAGGTGCGACGATTCCCGGCGCACGGGGTGGCTCTACGGCAACCATGATGGGCCGCAGGAGCAGTTCGCCGAGCTGTTCGGGGCGCTGAACTGGACGCGAGATGTGGCGGGGGTGCGGCTGGTGGGGCTGAACTCGGGGAGCATGGAGCCTGAGCAGGAGCAGGAAAGCTCGGCGGTGGCGCTGGAGCATTTGCGCGAGGCGTTGGCGACGAACGAGGCGGGGCTCCCCGTCGTTGTGGCGCTGCACCAGTGGGTCTGGCCGACGGATGTCCACGGCTACAGCTTCGCGCGCGCCGCAGACGCGCTGGCGCTGATCGAGGACGACCCGCACGTGGGGGCGGTCATCAGCGCGCACTACCACACCGGCAAGTACGAGC
The DNA here is from genome assembly GCA_964653205.1 of uncultured Armatimonadia bacterium. Taxonomy (GTDB): domain Bacteria; phylum Armatimonadota; class Zipacnadia; order Zipacnadales; family UBA11051; genus JAJFUB01. Next base: position 16,490 of record CAZZDO010000061.1, read on the forward strand.
AGCGGAACGGCGTGCACTACTGCACGGCGCGGTCAATGGCCGAGCCGCCGTTCTGCTACAGCACCTTTGAGGTGGGGGACGGGAAGATGGTGTGGACGGACTACAGCCTCTCGCCGGGCGAGCGGCGGTTCGTGGCGGGGGAGGCGAGGGAATTGCCGTTGCGGTGAGCGGGTCGCGGTCGGTGACCGCTCGTACACCGACCACGCAAGAGTGTGCCAGAAGCGTTTCGGGCGCACCCTCCGGGCCCCAAGAGCGCGCCGTCCCTCCCCCCCAATACCAATGATGTACGAGCGGTCACCGACCGCGACTAGCCTTACGGCGCTGCGGCCAGCCCCCGTCGCTACCGCCCGCCGACCTCGCACCCGTCCATCAGCTTCACGACCGCCGCCACGTCCACGTCCTGCCCCTCCGCCGGGAAGGCGTACGGCAGCAGCCACCAGTCCTCGCTGAACGAGGCAGACTGCCCGGGCTGGAGGATCTCCATCGGGCCGATGGGCTCCAGTTCGCAGAAGTCAATCGGCAGGCCCCGCTCGGCCGCCGGCTTCTGCCGGTCCTCGAGGAACGGGTAGTAGTACAGCGAGAGCGTCCCCGCGGACATTTCGGCGTACGCGCGCTCGGGGTACACCGCCCACTTCTTCACGAACACCAGGCTGTTGCGCATCAGGTACGCCAGCCGTCCCGGCTCGGTGTCGAGCATGAACTTGGAGAACGGCGGGTCGCCGCTGATCTCCAGGCAGCCCTCGCGCACGCGGACGTGCTCATGCGGTTTGGGGGAGTAGTCCATGACGGCCCCGGGGCCGT
>CAZZDO010000062.1:0-10473 GCA_964653205.1 uncultured Armatimonadia bacterium
AGGTCGGTCGCGCTGGGGGCCATCTCGGCCGCGATGCTCAGGGCCAGGTAGAGGAACACAGCCGTCTGCCAGCGGTGCGGGTCCAGCCCATGCAGCAGGCGCAGGGACTGGCGCCACAGCTCCGGCAACAGGTCGGCCTGCGGCGCAATGGGGTCGGGGGCCGGGATGTCCAACAGGCGCGCCGCCGCGATCAGCACCACGCTGCCAACCAGCAGCGGCATGATGGCGCTCAGCCCCACCGCCAGTTGCGGCAGCGTGATGGGCGACCACGCTCGCCCCGGTGTGCAGGACCCACGGCCCCGGGGGTCGAAGATACACAGTAGTACCCGCTTGACGCGGTAGCCGCAGAGCCAGAAGCCCAGGCAGTGGCTCAGTTCGTGGACCGTGTTGCCCGGCAGCCGCAGCAAGCCCAGCAGGAAGCCCTTGCCCCGGCGGTCCGCCAGTGAAGAGATCACGCCGGCGAACAGCAGGCGTGACAGCAGGAGCAGGGCGACGGCTTGGAGGGTGACGGTGAGCACGAGTTCCGGCAGGCGCATGGCGCGCGCATTATAGCACAGCCGCGCCGCCGGGCACGAACCTACAGCCCGCTGCTGTCAGCCGTGGCCTCACGGTTCGAGGTCACGTGCCGCACCGTGATCTTCTGGTAGCGCAGGGCGATGCTCTCGAGCAGGATGGGCGTGCCGTTCGGGTCGCCCGGCGGGGGGGCCACGAACTGCCGCACCATGGTCAGGCGCGCGTTCTGCAGCTTGATCTCATACCAGACGGCGCCGGCCGCATCCTGCGGGAACTGGATCAGGACCTCGGCGAAGATCTCGTTGGTCGCCAGGGCCGCCAGGAACTGCGGGCTGGCCGGGCCGACCGGCCGCGTGATCTGCAGCGGGATGAACTGGGTGCGGCCCGTCGCCATCCCGGTGGCGCGGTCAACCGGCGACTCGGCGCGCCATTCCAGGTCGAGCCCGACCTGGTCGCCGTTCCAGCGCGGTGAGGGGCCTTCGGTGGCCAGTACGCCTTGCTTGGTCGCCTTGCACTGGAAGTAGAACGGCTTGGTCGGCGTGACGCTGTTGACCGGGCGCAGTTCCGCCAGGGCGCCGGCGCACAGACTTGCGGCGACAAGGACAGCCAGGACGCGTGCAGTACGCATGGGGGGCCTCTCCGGAGGGAAGTGAACGGCATGGGTCCCTTCGTGGCGGCCACATGAATGACCTGCCCCGCGTGGGTAGAGCTTGAACAGGAGCACGAGACATGAAAGTGACGGTCGTCGGTGCGGGACATGTGGGCGCAACCACCGCCCAGCGCCTCATCGAAGGCGGGCTGTGCGACGTCTACCTGGTGGACGTGGTGGAGGGGCTGGCCCGGGGCAAGGCCCTGGACATGATGCAGGCCGCGCCCATCGTGGGGCACGGCTGCCGCATCGAGGGCGGCGAGACGTACGAGCCCGCCGCGGGCTCTGACCTCGCGGTCGTGACGGCCGGCGTGGCCCGCAAGCCCGGCATGTCACGCGACGACCTGCTGCAGATCAACGGGCGCATCGTCAGCGAAGTGACCGAGCACTTGCAGCGCGTCTGCCCGCAGGCCATGATCATCATGGTCTCCAACCCGCTCGATGTGACGACCTACATCGCCCATCAGCTCTCCGGCCTGCCGCGCGAGCGCGTCATCGGCATGGCGGGCGTGCTGGACACCGCCCGCTTCTGCGCCTTCATCGCCATGGAGTTGGGCCTGTGCGCGGCCGATGTCGCCGCCATGGTTCTCGGCGGCCACGGCGACGCGATGGTCCCCCTGCCGCGCCACGCCACGGTCGCCGGCGTGCCCGTCACGGAGTTGATCCCGGCGGCTCGCCTCGAGGAGATTGTGGACCGCACGCGCAACGGCGGGGCGGAGATCGTCAACTACCTCAAGACCGGCAGCGCCTTCTATGCGCCCTCGGCCGCCGTCGTGCAGATGGTGGCGAGCATCTTGCGCGACGAAAAGCGCCTCCTGCCCGCCTCGGTCCTGCTGCAGGGCGAGTACGGGCTGAGCGATGTGTTCGTCGGTGTCCCCTGTGTCCTCGGGGCCGCCGGCCTGGAGAAGGTTGTCGAGCTAGACCTGAACGACGACGAAGCCGCGGCCCTGCGCCAGTCGGCGGAGCACGTCCGCGCCACCGTCGCCGACTGGGAACGGCTGAGAGGGTAGTGGCGCAATTCATTGCGCCTGGCGCGATGAATCGCGCCACTACAGACACCAACCATGCGCAACATTCTGACGTCCGACGTCTCCACAGCCATTCGCGGTCTGTTTCTGCAGGCCAACTTCGACCTGCCGCAGGACGTCCTCGCGGCCCTGCAGGGCGCCCTGGCGCGGGAGCGCCACGCCCCCGCGCGCAGCGTCCTCGAGACGCTCGTGCGCAACGCGGAGATCGCGCGGGGTGAGCGCCTGGCGATGTGCCAGGACTGCGGGCTCGCGGTCGTCTTCGCCGAACTCGGGCGCGATTGCCGGCTCGACGGCGACCTGTACGCCGCCGTGAACGAGGGCGTGCGCCAGGCCTACGCCGAGGGCTACCTGCGCCGGTCGGTTCTCGCGGACCCGCTGCAGCGCAACTCGAACACCGGTGACAACACGCCGGCCATTGTCCACGTGCGGCTCGTCGCGGGCGACCGCCTGACGCTGCACGCGGCACCCAAGGGCGGCGGCAGCGAGAACATGAGCGCCCTGTGGATGCTCTCGCCGTCGGCAGGGCGCGAGGGCGTCATCGAGCGCCTCGTCGCCCGCGTCAAGGGGGCCGGGGGCAAGCCCTGCCCGCCGCTCGTGCTGGGCGTCGGCCTGGGCGGGAACTTCGAGAAGTCCGCGCTGCTGGCCAAGGAGGCCCTGCTGCGCCCGTTGGGCCGGCCCCACCCCGACCCGGAAGTCGCCGCGTTGGAGCAGGAGATTCTCGAGCGCGTGAACGCCACCGGCGTCGGACCGATGGGCCTGGGCGGCGACACGACGGCCCTGGCCGTGCACGTCGAACGCCACCCGTGCCACATCGCCAGCCTGCCGCTGGCGCTCAATGTGCAATGCCACTCGGCCCGGCACAAGACCGCGGTGCTGTGACCAGGAGAACAGCGTGCCCGAGACTCGCATCGAGACCCCGCTAACCGCCGACGCCGTCCGCGCCCTGCGCGCCGGTGACTCCGTGCTGCTCTCCGGCGTCATCTACACCGCGCGCGACGCCGCCCACCAGCGGATCGTTGCCGCCCTGGAAACCGGTCAGGACCTGCCCTTCGATCTGGCGGGGCAGGCCATCTACTACTGCGGCCCCGCGCCGACGCCGCCCGGCCGCGCCATTGGCTCCGCCGGCCCCACCAGCAGCTATCGCATGGACCCCTACGCCCCGCTGCTCCACGGCCGCGGCCTGCGCGCCAGCATCGGCAAGGGCGACCGCGCGGTGGCCGTGCGGCAGGCCTGCCTCGATCACGGCAGCGTCTATCTCGTCGCCGTCGGCGGGGCGGGGGCGCTGCTCGCCGACTGCGTGACCGACGCCGAGGTCGTGGCCTATCCCGAACTGGGCCCCGAAGCGGTGCGCCGCCTGGTCGTGCGTGATCTGCCGCTGATTGTCGCCTACGACGCCCACGGCGGCAGCGTGTTCCCGGGGGACGACCCCCTTGCGGCGCGCCCGGCCGGGGCGTGCCCCCGCGAGCCGTCGCCATGATGCGCAAGCTGCTGGCCGGGATGTGCTACGCCCAGGCCCGCTGGTTCCTGTCGCTGGGGCGGCTGGGCTATGGGCAGGGCGCCAGGCTGCTGCGCCTGGCGTGCCTGCTATGGCCGAGCCACCCGGAGGCCTGCCTCTGGCTGGGGCTCATCCAGGGCAAGGACGCTCTGCGCCGCGGCCAGCCGGACCGCGCCCTGCCGCTGCTGCTCGCCGCCGAGCAGGCGCTGCCGCCGGACCTGGGCGTGCGCGCCGACGTGGGCCTGGCGCAGGTCATGCTGGGCAACTGGGAGCCGGCCGTCACGGCCTTGGAGCGCGCGATCATCGAGGGGCCGGCCGCCGGACGTGAGGACGTGTGGGCCTCGCTGGCGTGGGCGTATCTGATGACCGGGCGCGCCCCGAAGGCACGCGAGGCCTGCCTGCGCGCCGAACAGGTGGAGGTGCAATCCCCGCGCCTGGCGCTGATCCACCGCCTGGCCACGGGCGTCGGGCTGGGCGCCCTGCCCGTGGGTGAGATCTCCGACCTGCTCACCCGCGTGCCCGAGGCGGGGGTGCTCGTGCTGGAGTTCGCCCGGCTGCAGGCCCACGAGGGCCGGCACCGTCTGGCGCAGGCGGCCATCTCCGCCTTCCCCGCCGACGATCAGGTCCGGGCCCTGGCCATCATTGCCCGGGGAAGCCTCAACGAGGACGATCCCGACGCTGCCGCCTGGGCCGCCGACGAGATCGCCCGGCAGAGCGGGGAAGAGTTGCAGGCCGAAGTCGCGCTGGTCCGCTCGGAAGTTGCCCTGCGCCGGGGCGACGGCCCCGAGGCCCTCGCCCAGGCGCGGGCGGCCGTCGCGGCCGAAGGCAACACCGGCCGGGCCCGCGAGCAAGTCGGCCGCGTGCTCTTGCTCAGTGGTGAATGGGACCGCGCTGTGGACGAGATGATCGAGTCGCTGCACACGGGGCAGGGCGGGGCGCTGGCCGGGGGTGTGGCGGCGCTGGCGGCGCTGGAGGTGGGGGATCAGGAAAGCGCCCGGGGCATCTTCCTGGCCAGCCGCTGTGGCGACGGCCTGGCCTGCGCGGTGTCCCACACGGCGCAGGCGCGGCTACTGCTAAATGAGGGACACGCGGCGCCAGCCCTGGAACTTGCGCGCGACGCCCTCGACGAACTCGTGGCGCTCCCCGCCTGGGCCCAGCGCCCCGAAGTGAGCCACCGCCTCGCCCATGTTCTGCGCGGCGCCCTGCAGACGATCCACGACAGCGGCGAGGGCGAACAGAAGGCCGAGGCGGCCCGGTTACTTGAGCGGCTGGCCGCCCTGGCCGAGCGCGTCGCACCGTAGTTATCAGTCCTCCGCGCCCTGGTTGGCCGGGTCCTCCGGCGATTGCACCGGCTGCGCCTGGTGCTTGCCCAGCACCGCCTCGACTTCCTCCACCACCGTCTTGATGACCTCGATCCGCCCGTTCCACTTGTGCTCGGCCGAGATCACGCGCCACGGGCAGTGCTTCGTGTCGGTCTGGTCGAACATCTCCTCGGCTGCTTCGAGGTACTGCGCCCGCTTGCTGCGGTTCCGCCAGTCGTCCGGCCCGATCTTCCAGCTCTTCAGCGGGTCGTTCTCGCGTTCGCGGAAGCGCTTGAGTTGCTGCTCCTCGCTGATGTGCAGCCAGAACTTGAGCACCAGCACCCCCGCGTCGCTCAGTTGCTCCTCGAAGTCGTTGATCTCGTTGTACGCCCGCCTCCAGTCGCGCTCCGGGCAGAAGCCCTCGACGCGCTCCACCAGCACCCGGCCGTACCACGAGCGGTCGAAGATCACGAGTTGCCCCCGGGCGGGGATGCGCGTCCAGAAGCGCCACAGGTACTGGTGCTGCCGCTCGAGGTCCGAGGGCGGGCCGATGCCATAGACGCGGAAGCCGCGCGGGTCCAGCGGTGAGGTCAGCCGTTTGATCGCCCCGCCCTTGCCGGCGGCGTCCCAGCCCTCAAAGGCGATCAGCAGGGCGTGCTCCGAATTGCGCAACGCCTGCTGCAACCCCAGGAGCCGGATCTGCCACTGCTTGAGTTCCTTCTCGTACGCCTTCTTGCTCTCGAGCTGCAGGCTGAGGTCAACCTGTTCCAGGCGGCTGGGCATGGGCATTCTCCTACTGGGCGGCCAGTTGCAGCGCCCGTTCCAGCAGTTCGTCGCGCCCCTCCGCCAGGCCTTTGACGGTCGGGGACACCGGCACGGTCGGGATGATCCCGACCCCATGGTGTTGCGAGCCATCGTGCTTGAGCACCTTCATGCCCGTCCACACGACCCGGTAGCCCCCCGGCAACGTGAACGGGCAGATGTTGCCGTTCGTCCCCGCTGTTGTTTCGCCGACGATCGCCCCCATCTTGTAGTGCTCCACCATCCCCATGCACGTCTCGGCATAGCTGATGGCGCTCCCGTCGGTGATGAAGACGATCTTGCCGGTGAAGCGTGGCGCGAGCGGCTCGTGCTTGTTGCAGCTATCCAGGAAGCTCATCCGCTCATGATCCGGGTAGGTGACCACAGGGACATGCCACTGGGCCGAGGTGAAGCTCTGCTCCATCAGGTGCTGCAGCGGCGCGACCGAGAGCCCGTCGGGGTAGCCGCGCAGATCGAAGATGATCGCCCGCGCGGCCGCAAGCTGCGGCACCGCCTGCTCGAACTCCGCCGTCTGGATGCGGTCCAGGTCCACATACATGATCCCTGGCTTCAGTTCGACCAAGTACGGCCGGGGCCACTGCCGGGGCTGCCATTCGGCACGCTGCAACGTCACCGGTCGCGGCGCCCCGCCGGGCGATTGCACCAGCAGCTTGACCTCCGACCCCTGCAGCCCCATGAGCAGGCGCCCGGTGCTGACATGGTGGATCCAGCCCGGAGTCGCGCCGGAGACCGTCTGCTCCAGGTCGGCCAACACCTCCCGCGTCGGGCGGCCGTCCCACTGGACAATCACATCGCCGGGCCGCAGCTTGTCCGCTGCCGCCGCGTAGACATCCGTCACGACGAGCTGATCCTCCACCCACGCCAGCCGCACCGGCAGCATGAAGCGGCCCTTGTCGCCAGTCCATGTCACGTTCCCGTGCCCGTCGTGTAGCCGGGCGATCATGCGCCGCAGTGTCATCAGGAACGCCATGCCGTCGGGGTCGGTGGCCGCCGTCGTGAGAGCTTGCTGCAGTGCCGCCGGCCAGTCGGTCTTCACCACGTCGAAGTACGGGTAGAAGTGCTGCATCACGTTCCACGCCAGCGCCACGTCGGCGAGGCGCGTGGCACGGTCCTGTTCCGCCTGAGGGACGACGGTCGGCCGCGGCGTCGGCGCCTGTCCCGTCCCATGCGGCAGCGTCCCCTCGGCGTCGGCATAGAGCGCCAGGGGGACGAGACACGAGATGCCCGCCCCGAGGTCCGCGGCGAAGGGCTGGTCGGGGCGCGGCACGTCTGCGGGCCACTCACCCGCCGGCATGGGTACCCGCTTGCTGTCGCTCCGGTAGATCCCCGGCTCCCCGCCGCCGAACCCCGTGTGCACCCAGTACGTGACGGACACGCCCCTGGCGTCCTTCGGGGGCTGCAACTCGGCGGGTAGGGCCGCACTCTGCCCGGTGGGGAAGATGCGTACCGTCGGGGCCACGACGGCGAAGCCCTGGCGCAGCCGCTGGCACAACTCGCTGGCGTTGCGGGCGCTCTCGACGCCGCGCATGCCGCGAATCGCCATGTCGGCCCAGTCCGTCGCGGCGGCCCGGTCACTGGGGTGAAAGTGCCGGATGTAGCCCAGCAGCCGCGTGAAGGCGACGAGGTTCTCCATGGCTTTGGGCGCCAGCGGCCGCGGTGGCTCCACGATCTGCTCTTCGGCCGGCCCGACGATCTCGAACACGAGGTCATCGAGGCCCACGGTCGCGCCGCCCTGAATGATCGCCCCGAACATGATGCCGGTGGCGTCGTCGGCCACGTCCCCGACGACCTGGTACGTCTGCCACGTGGGGGACGTGATCGGGCGCTCGTCCATGTTGTCAAAGAAGCCCGGCTGCTTGTCCGGTCGGTCCACCCGCATCCAGAGCTGCGCCCGCGCGGCCCGGCCGGGGCACACCGCCCGCACCGCCCCGCTGAAGCGCACCCGGTAGCCCCGGTACAGCGTGGCGTTCACGGCGTGGGAGAACGCGCCGAAGCCGTTCTTTGGCAGCGCCTCCGGCGACGGGCACGTGATCCGGTAGCAGCGCTTGCCCGCGAAGGGCTGCTCATCGCTGACCGCGCCCTGGTAGCCCGACGTGGCCCCCGGCGGCGACCAGCCCAGCGGCTGGGTGCCCGTGCCCCAGGCCTCGAAGTCCTCGCGGATCGGCTCGCTACGCGCCTTCTCACGCTGCGTGACGCGGGCGAGCGCCTTCGTCACCCAGTCGCGGACGGTCGCGTCCGGCTCCTCGCGTTCGGCAGCTTCCAGCGCTGCTCGCGCCGCCGGCAGGTCGCTGTTGGCCAGCGCGGACGCCGCCGCCGACCGCACCACGGGCGTTGGGTCGCGTGCCAGCACCACGACCATCTCGTCGGTGCCACGCCCCACGTCAATGTCCATGAGTGTGTAGCAGGCCTGACACCGCGCGCCGACTGGGGCCTTCGGGTCGCGCGTGAGCGCCACGAGCTGATCCATGATCCATGCGCGGCCCTGGTCGTCCGCCGCCTTGGCGATGGCCACCAGCGCTTGCCGCGCGCCGAACGTCCCGTATTCCGGGTCCGGCCGCACCAGCAGGTCCAGCGCCTGCGCGGGCGTCATCTGCTCGATCTGCTCGGGCGTGTAGTGCTTGGTGGGCTGTTGGGACAGGCCGGGGGTGAGACACTGCAGGAGAACCAGCAAAGCCATGGCGACTCCGCCGTGAACGACCGTGCGGAGGCGGCCATGGCCCCGGGCGCCGATGGCGACCATCGGACACACCCCCCGTCATTGTGCTGCCGGCAAGAAGAGGCCGGTGCTCCTACGGCAACGGCTGCCGGCTCTGGAGAGCCGCGCTCCGTAACGGCAACGGCTGCCAGCTGGAAGCTGGCGCTCCTACGGCAACGGCTACTCCCCCAGCTTCCCGGCGCGGAAGGCGGTGATGTAGTTCATGCACCATTCGTCGCGGCCCAGGATCGCCTCCGCGGCGGTGATCTCGGCCATCAGGTCCAGATTCAGCGGGTCGCAGATGGCGCTGTCGAGGCCCGCGGCCATGCAGATCGTCATGAACACGCGGTTCAGCAGCTTGCGCACCGGCAGCCCGAAGCTGATGTTGCTCATCCCCGCCGTGATGTGCACCTGCGGGTATTCGGCCTTGATCGCCGAGATGGCCTGCACGACCTGCAGCCCCGCGCTGTTGTCGGTGCCCAACGGCGCGATGACCGGGTCCAGGTAGATGCGCTCCTGCGTTAACCCGGCCCCGAGCAGCAGGTCAATCAGCTTCTTCGCGGTGGCCTCGCGCTGCCCGGCCAGGCACGGCATGCCGTCATCGCCCAACGCCAGCGCCACGCAGTTCGCGCCGCTCTCGGCGATGATCGGCAGCGTGTTCTCGACGCGCTCAGCTTCCAGCGTGATCGAGTTGACCAGCGGCGTCGCGCTGCCGGTGTAGACCGCCATGGCGGCCTTGAGCGCCAGCGGGTTGGGCGTGTCGAACGCGACGGGCTTGTCGGTCACGTCCTGCACGAGCTTGACCAGCCACTCGATGTCGCTGATCTCCGCCTCACCGGTCGTGCCCGGGTTGCAGTCAATGAACGTCGCCCCGGCCTCGGCCTGCTGCTTGGCCAGGTTGGTGATGAAGCCGGCATCCTTGTCCGCGATCGCCTGCTTGACCGCCTTGCGGGTGCCGTTGATGAGTTCGCCAATGATGATCATTCGTCGCTCTCCTGCGGTTGGGGTTGGACCGCGGGCTTTCCAGCCCGCGTCTGCTTTCGGGATGTACGCTGCTGTGCCTCAAGCTCACTACGCCACTCGTGGGCGGCCAGCAGCGCCGCGAGCGCCATATTCAGCGGCGCCTTCGCGCCCACCTTCTCCGCCGCGTGCGCCACCGCGCCGTTGAGGTGCTCGATCTCCGTCCGCCGCCCCGCCCGCGTGTCCTGCAGCATCGAGGAGATGTTGTCGGCCGTCAGCCGGCACACGTCCTCGACGGAGCGCGGCAGCTCCTTCGGCTCGACGTCCACCCCCACGGCCCGCGCCACCTGCCCGACCTCGAACGCGACCTCGCCCATCATGTGCCGCACCGGCGCGTCCAGCAGCAGCCCGTTGGGGACGTCCAACATCGCCGTCAGCGGGTTGATGGCGCAGTTGACGGCGAGCTTGCGCCAGATGACGGGCCAGATGTCGCACACGGCCTCGGCCGGCAGCGCCCGGCTGAGCACCGCCGCCACCGCCTCCGCCAGCGCCCGGTTCCCGGCCGTCGAGCCGAGGATGATGTTCCCGACCCCGTGCTCGATCACGGTGTGCTCATCGTGCCGCGTCGCGCCGGAAGTCGTCACACCGGCCAGGACGAGTTCCGGCTGCTGATGCGCCTGCAGGGCCTCAACATTCCCCAGCCCGTTCTGCAGCGACACCAGCACGGTCTCGGGCCCGATGAGGTGCGCGGCCTGCTCAGCGGCCCGCTTGGTTGCGTACGCCTTGACGGTGAAGAGGAGCAGATCAAAGGGCTCTTTGGCCATGTGCAGGGCGCGGCAGGGAATCTGCGCGTGCAAGGTCTCGGCGGGGGTGGCGTCGGTGGCGGGGACGATCAGCATCACGCCGCCGCTGATGCGCCGCGCGCGGCTCTTGCGGTGGTCCAGCAGCGTGACCGGCAGGCCCGCCCGCGCCATGTGGACAGCATGAAACAGCCCCATCGCCCCGGGGCC
>CAZZDO010000062.1:10573-17287 GCA_964653205.1 uncultured Armatimonadia bacterium
CATCGCCTACTCCTTCCCCCGCTGCTGCTCCCACCGCTCCAACTCCGCGATGTGCCCCAGCGTCAGCCCCTTCTCGTCAATCTCCGCGTGGTCGCGGATTTCCCGCTCGACGACGTCCATCGCGCGGTTGGCGATCTCGACCGCGTGCTCCTGCGGCACGCAGATGACGCCGTCGTCATCGGCGATGATCCAGTCGCCCGTGCGGATGGGCGTCTCGCCGATTCTCAGCGGCACGCCGATCAGGCCCACCCCGCGCGGGTCGCCGGCCTGCGGCCCGACCATTGAGCAGAACACCGGGAAGCCCAGCTCCAGGATCTCCTTCGTGTCCCGCGCGCAGCCGTGGATGACGACCCCCGCCAGCCGCCGCGACACGCAGCTCTTGCTGGCGCCCTCGCCCCACACGGCCGGGCCTTCGCCGCGCACGTCAATGACGAGCACGGTGCCCGGCTCGGCCTGGTCAATCGCCTCGACGGGCTTGCTCCAGTCGCCCGGGTAGGCCCACACAGTCAGGGCCGGGCCGGCGCACTTCACCCCGCGCGTGAGGCTGCGGAGGCCCGGCACCCAGCCCTTGTGATGCATCGCGTCAGAGATGTTCGCGCACGTGGCGCGCATGAACATCTCGCGAATCTGGTCGGGGCCGCCGCGCTTGAACAGCTCGCTGATCACCGGCTTGCGCAGGGCGATGGCTGACAGAATCGCGCGGGCGGCGCCCTGGGCGTCCGCGGCCTTGATGATCGCCCCGCCGACGATGGCGATGCTGGCCCCGGCGGTGATGGCCTCGGGCGCGGTCTCGGAGTTCAGCCCGCCCGCCACGGCGATGGGGATGGTCACGGCCGCCGCCACTTCCCGCAACGCCGCCATCGGGTCGCCGCCCTGCATCTGCACGTCAATGGGGCAATGTACGCCGACGAGGTCCGCGCCCAACTCCTGCGCCTGCTGCGCGCGCTCCGCCAGGTTGGGCACCTCGATCAGGTCCACCATGATCTGCGCGCCATAGCGCTGGGCAGCCTCGAGGCACTCGGCGATGGTGGCGTCGGACGCTGCCCCGAGCACGGTCACGACATTCGCCCCGGCCTTGGTGGCCATCTCGACCTCGGCCCGCCCGGCGTCCATGACCTTCATGTCGGCCACGATGGTGGCGTCCGGGAACTCGGCGCGCAACTGCCGCACGACATCCAGGCCCTCGCTCTTGATGAGCGGCGTCCCGGCCTCGAGCCGGCGCACGCCGCCCGCCCACGCCTCGTGGGCCACGCGCAGCGCCTGCGCGAGGTTAGCGAAATCCAGCGCGAGTTGCAGTTGGGGATAGCTCGCATTCATGGGAACACCTCCGACACGGTACATCATAGCATGGCGAGGGCGGATCGGCCAGTGGCGGAGAGGGATGCAGGGCGGGGTGTCGGCGCAGCCGACGGGGACCCCGCCCGGGACTACCGCCACGTCACATCCGCCACCACGAACCCGCGCGGCGGGATGCGCACCGCGAACTTGCTGCCGTCGGGCCGGATGCGCACCAGCGGGAACTCGCTCACGACATCCACGCGCTCGATGGCGCGTCCCAGGTCAATCTCCGGCTTGCAGTACAGCCACTGCTTGCTCTTGATGGCCACGCGCAAGCGCCCGTCCGCGAGTTCCGCCAGCGCCAGGCACACTTCGCTGACCGGGAAGCTCACGCCCGGCATGACCATCTCCCACAGCTCCTGGGCGCACGCCGGCAGGAACGCCGCCGCGGGCAGGCGCTGCATCATGTGGTCCCAATAGCCCCGCGAGTCGATCAGCCCCGCGAGGTCTGCCGGTAGCGGCGGCGCGGGGAACGTCCGGAAGACGAAGCCAGGCCGCACCTCGCGCCGCTCGCCCTCATGCGGGCTGGGCTGCCCGCCGATGGCCAGCACCGGCCCGTCGTAGTCCACCAGCGCCTGCCACTGCTCCGCCGGCAACAGGTGCGCGTTGACCACCAGCAGCGGCCCCGTCGCCGCGTCGAGGTCCTTAATGCGCACCGTGGCCCCGACCGGCGCCCCCAGCGTCATCAGTTCGAACAGCAGCCGATGCGACAGCGGCCGGCGCGTCTGCGTGAAGTCCCCGACTTCCGCGTCCATCAGCTCATCCGACCACACGAGCGTCGCGCCGACGATGCGCGCCGGCGCGTCGCCGAAGCTGAACTCCCAGCGGTCGCGCAGCCACTTCCACTCCTCCGGGGTGATGCCATCCCCCAGGCACGCCAGGAAGCCGTCGGCGGCCGGCGCGTAGGCGGGTTCGTCCTCGAACCCGCAGTCCTGGCGGGTTCGAGGACGAGCCCGCCTACGCGTATGCCACACATTCGCCAGCGACCATATTTCCTTCTCCAGCACCGCCGGCACGTGCCTTAGCGCGTCCCATTCCTCACAGATGTCGTGTACGTTGTGCAGGAAGATCAGCCGCAAGTCGGGCGCGCAGGCCCGCGTGAGCATCAGCATCGTCAGGAAGTCGAAGTGCCGCGCGGGGTCGGCCGCCGACGGGCGCGGGTCGAGGCTCAGCCCGGCCGCCACGCTCTCGACGATCATCCCGTCCACGCCGGTCGCCGCGATCTTGCGCACGTCCACACCGTAGCGGTACAGCGCCTCGAACGGCGCGCGCCCCCACGAGGAGTTGATGACGGCCTGCTTGCCGGCGGCATGCAGTGCCGTCATCATCTTGCCCCAGAAGCCTGCCCAGCGGTCGGCGTAGAAGCCGATCCATTCCTGCCTTGCGTGGCGCCAGATCCATTCCGCCCGGGCATTGAGGCGGGCAACATCGCCGTCCCAGGGCGCCGTCACCACCTCCGGGAGGGGTGTAGGAGCGCTCACCAGAGCGCGATAGTCGCCGAACTGGGCGATCATCCCGTCCGAGAAATCCACCTCAAAGATCGGCCCGTTCAGTGGCCCCCACCCGTCCGCGCCCTGCCACCCGTCGAAGCCGTAGTACCGCAGCGTCTGCACAAGCTTCTCGGCCCAGATGTCCTCGAAGGGCGTGCCATCGCTGAGTCGCGCGAGGGCGTTGAGTCCGTGCGCCACGCCGAGCGACCGGAACACCATGAACAGCTCCGGGTGGTCACCGAGCCACTCGGGGTGATGCTGGTTGCCATACCAGCGCGTGAAGACGGTGAGGAAGACCTTCACCCCGCGCGCCTGCAGGTTGGCGATGAGCGCCTGCAACTGCCGGTTCGTCCACACCTGCCGCTGCCGGTGGCGGCCGAGTTCATGCCCGTCGCGCGAGCACACATCCGGCGGGAGGTCGAACTCCTGGTCCCGGTCCTCGTGTGACAGCACGAAGTCCGGTGTGGCCAGCAGCAGGCAGATCACCTCGGGCACGAAGCCGGCGTCATTGAGATACTGCTCCACCCCGTGGTCCGGCTGCGTGACGTCGAAGCCGATCAACTCAACCCAGATCCAGCGCTCATGTGATCGCACCTACTTGTCCTCCATGCTCACGACCTGATGTTTGCCGTCGTGCAGCCTCGCCACAACTGCGCGGGCGTGCGTCTTGAGTGCCTCGCCCCACGGCGTCGGCACCGCCATCTCGCCCTCGCCCAGGTTGAACGCGACGACCGTATCGCCGACCCGCAACGCGGCCCGTGTGGCGTCCGAGAGGTTCTGCACCGCTGGCGTCGCCGCCCCCGCGTCGCCGACCAGTAGCGGCACCAGGAACGTCGCCTCCCGCGTCGGCTCCGTGCGCAGCTCCAGCAGGCCGATGTCGGCTTCCTTGGGCGTCAGGTTCCGCGTGGGGTGCACGAACTGCGGCCGGTACGTGCTCGCCTCGCCCGCGACCTTCGCCGGCAGCAGCGGCCGCACGGTCAGTTGCGCCTGGTTGCGCGTGATTGCCCACGCGTCGCCGCTCTGCACTGCCTGCCCGAAGTGGTGCAGCAGCCACGAGAACACCTGCGGCTCCTTCGCGGCGAGGCGGTCGTGCACGACCACGAGGTCGCGCCCGGCCAGGACAATCGTACGACCAAAGCGCGTCAGCCCCAGGTCCGGCGGATACGCCGACACGGCATCGCCGGCGGTGATGGTGACATCCCCCTCGGTGGCGAAGCCGGTGACGTGCGCCCGGCCGGGGTTCGGCCGCGGCCACATCTCCCCATCGCCATACTGCCCCTTGCCGCCCACGAGCACCGTGTTGTGGTTGCGCGTCTGCTTGTCGTACGTGTAGCCGGGGTCGGCGGCCAGCACTTCCCCGCGCCCGAACAGCACGAAGTGGTTCTGCTCGGGGTGGTTATGCCCCGTCCCGCTCAGCCCGTACTTCGCGCACAGCTCCGCGTACTTGTGCCCGCCCATCGGCCGACTCACGAACACGAGCGCCGTCGCCTCGGGTCCCCACGACGTGCGCGCGAAGACGTTCTCGACATCGTCATAGTGCCGCGCGAGCGCCAACCCCGGCAGTGGGTCCTTGGGCTCGACGGTCTCATCGAGCCACAGCAGGTTCTGCTTGGCCGACGAGGCCTCCCTGCCGAGGGCGTCCACCAGCCCCATCGTCGCCGCGTCATGGAAGCGCTTGGCCTGCCACAGCCCCAGCATCGTCTGCGGCGTGCCTGCCGTCGAGCTGGTGTCCTCGAGCGCCGCGCTGAGCGCCAGCCCCGGATACAGATGCCGGAAGCGGAACTCGAACTGCCCTTTCAGTCCCTCGTCCGCCACGGTCAGCCTCAGCCCCGTGCACCACTCGTACAGGTCCAGGTACAGGTACAGCGTGGGCATCGAGTAGTCCCAATAGCCGAGGCCCTCGTGGAAGCCCCCGTCGGGGCCGAAGGTCATCGCCACCCGCTCGAACCGGTCCCACGCCCACGCCAGCCAGTCGGCAGCCTCGGGCACCTCGCCATACACGGCCGCCGCGCCCATCGCCAGGGCCAGGTGGGCGAACCAGTAGTGGTTCTGCTGGTACGCGTAGCCCCCGCCCTGCTGCCCGCCCAGTGACGCCGTGTAGACCTCGCGGCACTTGTCGGCGATGGTCACGCGCACGCGGTCGCGCAGCTCCGGCGGCAGGTCGTTGTACAGCCAGTCGTAGCTGAAGGCGAGACCTTCTAGGAAGTACTCGGCGTCGAGGTCCACACCGACCGACCCGTAGCGTGTCGCCTCCTCCAGCCACGCCGTCACGCCCTGCAGTTGCGCCGGGTCGGGCTTCAGTAGATGACCCAGCGCGTAGTTGCCCAGCGTCCGGTACGCGCCGCCGTTGCGCGACTTCTCCTTATACGGCGGCGGCTTGCGGGTGAGCAACTCCGGCAGCTTGTAGCACTTCTGCACGCGCGGGTCGTCGAGCCGCGCCCGCAGCCGCGGCAGGTCTTCGGCCGTGAGGAGCAGGCGCGGGTGCTTGCCGGCCAGCTCCGCCCGCAGTGCCGGCTGGGGCGGCTTGATGACCATGCGCCCAAGCTGCACATCCTCCAGCACCGCTCCCGGCCCCTCGCGCAACGTCACCTCGATCTCATGCTTGCCGGCCTGCTTGATGGGCAGGCCAATCGAGTTGCGGGCGACATTCCCCACCGACAGCGTCAGCGGCGCGGGCAGCCGCTCGCCATCCACGGCGACCCACAGTGAGTCAGTGCTACCGTTGGGCGCGGACGACCGGAACGAGAGCAGGTAGTCGCCGGGGGCGAAGTCGGCCTGGAGCTTGAGCGAGAAGTCCTTCTGCGGCAGGCCGACCGTCTTGCCGTCGCGCTCCTCGAAGGTCAGACCGGTGCTCCACTGGCCCATCGCCTTGCCCTCGGCCTGCAGCACCATCTCCGGCGCGATGATCGGCCGGTCCATCAAGTTGTCGAGACCGACGCCCGAGAACGTCCCGGTGTACATGAGTGCCGCCAGGAAGAGCTGCTGCATGTCGCCTCCCGTGCCCCAGGGCTGAGGCTGTTGGTGCGTATTCGCCCTTCGGCACCACGAATCCCTCTGCGCAACCTGCGGGCGACTCCGCACATCAGCAGGCTGGGTGTGGTATACTACCCACTCGACAAGCATCGGCAGGAGCACCCATCATGAGCGCATCAACCTATGCCCGCGTGCTGAACGAAGCGAGGAAGCTCTCGCCGGAGGAGCAGCGGCTGCTGATTCAGGTATTGGCGGCGGAGCTGGAGCAGGTTGAGGACGATGGCGCCGCACGCCCGCAGTGGGAGGACTACGCGGGTAGCGCGCCGTACCCGCTCTGCGGCGAAGACGCCCAGGACTGGGTGTCTCGTACCCGCCGGGAGTCTGACGAAGCGCGGGCAATCAGATGAGAGTCGCCGAAGCCGTCACGGCGTTCCACTCCGTGTTCCTGGATACGGCCCCGCTCATCTACTACCTCGAAAGCAACCCGGTCTACGGCCCCCGGATGGCTCAGTTCATGGAGGCACGTGAGGCCCCGGGGTATCTCCCTGGTGACCTCACCGGTCACGCTGGCGGACTGCCTGGTGCACCCAATGCGCCTCGGCCTGCCGGACCTGCAGGAAGGCTACCTACGCCTGATCGTGGGCGGAGCCGGTACTCGATTCCAGAGCCTCGGCAAGGCGGAAGGGCTGCAGGCAGCCCATCTGAGAGCACAACACGGACTCAAGCTCACCGACGCCCTCCAGGTGGCTGCCGCGATGTCTGCCGGTTGCGACGCGATTCTCACCAACGACTTCGCGCTCAAGCGTCTCGACGGCATCGCGGTGTTGCTCCTCGACGACCTCGAGCCGTGAGACCTACCCTCGCCACACCTTCAGCGGATGCCGCGCATCCTCCAGCGGCAGTTCCATCCACC
>CAZZDO010000063.1:0-17196 GCA_964653205.1 uncultured Armatimonadia bacterium
GGGGGATGTCGAAGGCGCGCCCCCGCCCGACACCACCAAGACCGTGCGTCTGGCTGCGGCTCGCGCCCTGGGCCTGCTGCGCGTGCCCGCCTCGGTTGATGCGCTCGTGGCCGCCACGGGGAAGGACGAGCCCGACGCCGAAGTCCGGCTCGCCGCAGCCTGCGCCCTCGGCGACGTCGCCGCCGTGGCCGAGGACATGAAGGACCTGCAGAAGGCCGTCACCGGGCTGCTGCCGGGGCTCGAAGACGAGAACGGGGACGTGCGCGTCGCCTGCCTCTACTCTCTGGGCAAGTTCAGCCCGCCCGAGGAGAGCAAGCCAACGGTCGCGACCGCCGTCAACAAGGCCAAAGAGGACCCGGACTACTGGGCCCGGCAGGCCGCGGAGCGCACCGCGCTGCTGCTGCGCCTGCCCGAGTAGCCGTCCCGCCGCTCAAGCCGTCGTCTGACGCTAGTTAGCTGGAGGCACGCGATGCAACAAATGCCCGTGGCTCGGATCCTGGTGGCGTTGGCCCTGGTGTTGGTCGCCCTGGCCGGCTGCTCGGTTGATCCGATGGAGAGGCTTACCGAGGACATCAAGTCCCAGGACCAGACGGTGCGCGAGCGCGCGGTGCTGACGCTCGCCAACCTCGACGACGACCGGGCGGTCGATTCGCTCGTGAACGTACTCGAAGGCGACGACGAGTTGTGCGACATGGCCGGCGTGGCACTGGTCAAGAAGGGCCGCGAGGTGGACGAGCCGGACCCGAAGAAGCCGAACCCGGTCATAGACCAGGTCGCCAAGGTGCTCAACAACGCCCACCTGGCCGAGCCGTTCCGCGGCCGCGCCGCGTGGGTGCTGGGCGAGATCGGGGACCGCCGCGCCATCCCGCCGCTGCAGACCGCCCAGGACGGCGCCAAGGTCGGCGAAAAGCCGGCCCTGGTCGTGCGCGAGATGGCCAAGCAGGCCCTCGAGAAGCTTGGCTTCTTCTCGGTTGGGCGCGCCTTCGACATCCCCCTGGGCGAACTGAAGGGCACGCGCGAGAACCTGCCCGACGCCCCGCCGCTGGCAGAGCTCTAGCCCCACACATCTGTCTCTCACGGGCCGGGGCGCTGCGCCTCGGCCCTTTTCGCCCATGCTGAAGTGCACGATGGAACCCCGAGCCCCAATCCGAACAGTCGCGGTGCTGATGCTCCTGTCGGCGCTGTGCGTCACCACCTGGGCGCAGGCGCCGCCCGCCGCGGATCTCGTGGCTCAGGCGCAGACTGAGGCCTCCCGCCTGCGTGACCTCGCCCAGAGCGCCATCGCGCTTGCGGACGTGGCGATGGCCTGGCGCAAGCTGGGTGACCCGCGGTGGGAGAAGACGTGGGCCCAGGCCCTGCAAGCCGCCGAGGGCATCCGGGAGCCGGTGGCCGCGCCGCTGGCCTGGCGCGGGCTGGCGTTGCGCCTCTGGCCCGTCGCTCCCGAACAGGCCCAGGGCATGTTCAACCGCTCGATTACTCTGGCCGCGGCCCTGCCGTACGCCGCCCAGAAGGCCCTCGCGCTGCGGGAGATCGGCCGGGCTCTGCTGGGCCATGACGACGCCCTGGCTCGCACCACGTTCGAGCAGGCCGCAGCGGCGGCCCGCGCGATTGACGCGCCCATCTTCCGCGCCGCGGCCCTGCGCGACCTCGCCGTCGCCATGGCTCCCACGGATCATGCCGCTGCCGCCAAGCTCTTCACGGAGGCCGCCGGCCTGCTGCCCCCCGCCGACCCCGACGACAGCGTGCAGTTGGCCCGCAGCGAGATCGTCGTGGCCTGGGGCGCCTTCGATGTCGAAGCGGCGCTCCCGGAAGCCGACCTCATCGGCGACCCCCCGCTGCGCGAGGCGACCTACCGCCGCATGTGCGAGGCCCTCGCTCCCGTGAGTCCGGACCGAGCGATGCAGGTGATGGCCCACATCCACGACGGCGCCCAGCGCGCGCTGGCGATGGCGAGCCTCGCGGCCGGCCTGGCCGCCTCTCAGCCGGAGACGGCGGCGGGCATGGCGCGGGCGGCCCTGGCCGGGGCGGACAGGGTTCAGCCAGCCGACCGCGAGGTGCTCCAGGCTGAGGCCGCCGTCGCCCTGGCCCCGAGCGCGCTGTCCGACGCGCTGGCGCTGCTTCAGCAGGTGGACGATGAGAAGCTGGCCGGCGAGGCCTTCCGGCGCATTGTGGTGTGGCTGGCGGCCTCCAAGCCCGCCGAGGCGCTCAAGCTGCTGGAAGGCGTCGAGGACTGGCAGGCGCGGGAAGCGGCGCTGATGGACATCCTGCCCCAAGTCGCACAGTGCGATCCGACCCGGGCCGCGGCGCTGGCTAACGAGTTGCTGTCACGCGCGCAGCGCATTCGCGCCCTGTTGATGCTGGCCGAAGTCCAGACCAAGTAGGAGTGAGGGCCCCATGACGCGAGACCCACGCGATCCGGTGGATGTGTTCGTGAAGCGCGCGGACGAGGTGCTGTGCGAGGTGGCGAAGGCCCCGTCGGTGCGCCACCTGCGCCTGGCCGGGGTGGAGTTGCTGCGGGCCCTGCGCTGTGGCATTGACGGCGCGATTGACGTGCTGGACCCCAAGCACAGCAAGCAGCACGAGTGCGCCCCGCCGCCCGACGAGCCGGCCCCTTCGTGAGCGCGCGGCCCTACTCCACCGGCGCCAGCTTCAGGTCGTCAAAGCACGCGGCCCCATCGCCCCGCACCTGAACCACCGCATACGCTCCGCCCTTCGGGTCCGGCACCCCGCTGAACTCGTATTGCAGTTCTTGCCATTCCCCCGTGCCCTTCGTCCACGGCAGACAGTGGGCGTGGAACGTGTCCGTCACCCACTCGACGTAGAAGCGTACTTCGGCATTCCCCTCCGTCTTTACCCACGCACTGAACCGGTACTTCCGGTTGGCCTGCACGTCCACGCGGCGCTGCACCGCCAGCGGCGCCAGCTCCCCACCGAGGCCCTGCAAGCGCAGTGAGTTCTTGCCGGAGTGCACCACCTCGCTCAGCGTCGCGGTCAGCGCCAGGCTGGCGTTCCACGCGTCCGGCGCGCCGTCCCCGGCGCTGTCCACCTCAAAGCCAGGGTTGGCGATGAGGTTCCCCGGCTCGGTCAGCACCGGCGGCGGGACGTTGGCCGCGTTCTGCCACTCGGCCGAGTAGTCCTTGCGCCGATCCGCGAACTTGAGGTTGTCACTGAGCACTGCCACCCCGTAGCCGTCGAGCCTCAGCGCCAGCTTCCCACCTTGCACGGCGACGTTCCCGCCGTCGAACAGCCGCCGCAGCTGCTTAGCCTTCACGCCCGGCAGCGTCACGACAGCCCGCGCCGCGTCCGGCTTCTCGTTGACGACAATGAGGGTGTTGTAGCCCCCGACGCGCTTGTGGACCAGGCGCAGGCCCTCTCCCCCACTCACGCTCGCCGCGCCCTTCCCCCGCAGGCTCTCGCTGGCCAGCACCGTCTGCAGCGCCGCCAGCTCGCTCACGAGGCAACGCAACTCCGACCAGAAGCGCGAGGGCTTCCTCGTGTAGTGCGTCCCCCAGTACAGGATGCCGTTGGCGCCGTGTACGATGGCGTCATAGGCCATGAACCGCGACTGCGCGAACGTCGGCATGACCGGCGGATGCTCAGGGCTGGGCGTGCCCAACTCGCGCCAGCCGAAGCCCTGCAGGACCATGAAGATCGGCTTCTCGCCGTGTACGGCGGCGATGTTCTTGTCCTCCTCGTCCCCGACGACGCTGATTGTCTTGTTCGGCAGGTCCGACTGCGACTGCGGCTCCGGCACGGGGTACACATCCAGGCCCGAGATGTCCGTCGCGCGGTTGAAGTGTGCCAGTTCCAGGATCGTGTTCCGCGGCGCGTGGTTGGTCCAGATGGGGTGCTGCTGGTCGAGCGCCCGCAGGAAACAGTAGCCGTCGTACAGGCCATCGGCGCTCTGCTTGCCCCACGCCGGCTCGTCAATGCTCTCCCAGCACAGCAGCCCGGGGTGGTTGCCAACCAGTTGGACCATCTGCGTGAGCTGCGCCTTGCGCTTGTCGGCGTCCTTGGAGAAGTCCATCAGGTGCGAGGCGCTGATCCACACGCGCATCCCGTGGGCGAGCGTCGTGTCCAGCAGTCTCGGCAGTACCGGCGAGGCCCCACCGGGCACGTGGCACAGGTTGAAGCCCGCGTCGGCCAGCTTCTTCATGTACGGCTCGGCGCCGGGGCTCTCGTAGATGCCCAGCGGGAAGAACGGCTTGCCCTGCACAAGCAGCATGTGGTCGGAGGGGCGCACGGACACGAGGCGAGACTTCACGGCCGGGTCGGCCAGCACCGGGAACAGCAGCGTCTGCTCCTGGATCGTCTTGCCCTCCTGGTCCGTCACCCGCACCTCAATCGCGTACCGCCCCAGCGCCAGGCCATCCGTGGGCAGCGTGAACTGGCCCGAGGCCGTCAGCCCCGTCACCGTCTGCGTCTGCAGGGCCGGCGTCGCCCCTTCGGCGTGCAGCGTAGCCTGGAGCCGCAGTCCGCCCGCCGGGGCCGTCTCCCCGGTGGCGCGATAAGTCACAGTTACGCCCGGGCGATAGAACGACTTGAAGATGGCGAACTCGAAGGGCTCAGCCGCCAACAACGGCGCGGTCAGACACAGGGCGACGGTGAGGGACAGGGCGCGCACGGGCATCACTCCATGGAGAGGACGACCTTCGGGGGCGGGGCTCCCGTAGTGGCGCGATTGATCGCGCCCGGTCGGCACGGAGCGGTTGCTCGCGCCCGGTCCTCAGGGCGCGATGAATCGCGCCGCTACTCCTCGAACTCCATCCGTACATCCGGCGCGCTACGCGGCGCCTGCTCGGCCGAGCGCCCGAGATGCTCGTACGCGCGCGCCGTCGCCTGCCGGCCCCGCTGGGTGCGGATGAGGAAACCGATCTTGAGCAGGAACGGCTCGACGACATCCTCCAGCGTCCCCGCGTCCTGCGAGATGGTGGCCGCAATTGCGTTCAGGCCCACTGGCCCGCCCTGGTAGTACTCGATGATCGTGAGCAGCACCTTGTGGTCCAGCGGATCGAGTCCCAGTTCGTCAATGCCCATGGCCTCCAGCGCGTCGGACGCGATCTCGCGGGTGACGCTGCCGTCGCCCATGACTTGCGCGTAGTCGCGCACGCGCCGCAGCAGGCGGTTGACGATACGCGCCGTGCCCCGCGAGCGGGCCGCCAGCTCATGGCAGCCGCCTTCGTCAATGGGGATGGCCAGCAGCTTCGCCGACCGGCGGACGATCTTCTCGAGCTGCTCGACGCTGTAGAAGTCCAGGTGGTGGAAGATGCCGAAACGCTCGTGCAGCGGGCCGGTGAGCATCCCCGCGCGCGTCGTCGCCCCGATGATCGTGAACGGCTCGATGGTCAGGGGGATCGTCTTGGCGTATGGCCCCTTATCCACGATGAAGTCAATGCGGTAGTCCTCCATCGCCGGATAGAGGTACTCCTCGACGACCCGCGGGAGGCGGTGGATCTCGTCAATGAACAGGATGTCGCCGCGCTTGAGGTTCGTCAGGATGCCAACGAGATCGGTGGCGCGTTCGAGCGCCGGGCCCGAGGTGCGGTGCAGGTCGGCGCCCATCTCGTTGGCGATGATGTGCGCGAGGGTCGTCTTGCCCAGGCCAGGCGGGCCGTCGAATAGGATGTGGTCAAGCACGTCCCCCCGCTGCCGGGCGGCGGTGATGGCCACCCGCAGGTTCTCGATCAGGCGGGTCTGGCCGACATCATATTCGGCAAGCGTCTGCGGGCGCAGGGCGGCGAGTTCCTCGCTGTCCTCGCGCCGCTCCTCGCCGCCTATGATGCGCTGTCGAGATTGGTCATCATGTGACATGGTAGCGTCGCTCAAAGCCCCGCGTAGATGAGCGGCCGGTAGCGCGGAGGCGGAATGGGCCTGTCCTCTTCCCGCGCCGCCTCAAGCCAGGCGGCCTTGGCCCTTCCTACCTCGGCCAGGGCCTGCTCGGGCGTCTGCCCGAAGGCGGAGCAGTGCTCCAAGTCGGGGATGTCGGCGATGTACCCGCCGTCTTCCTCACTGTAGAAGATGTTGATATGGTAGTCCGACATGACTTGTCCACTCGCTCCTCTCGGCTCAGCGTCTGAACACCGCCTTCACAATCTGGTCCGCCGTCTTCAGGTCCGGCTGCGCCTCGCGCAAGTGGAGCACGGCTCGCAGGGCGTCCGCGCGCGTCATGCCGAGCTGCTCGAGCACCAGCAGCGCCTGCTCCTCGGCGTCGGACTCGGGCAGGCCCCCCGGCGGCCGGGCTGCCTCGACTTCGGCCACGTCAATGAAGCGCCCGACCTTCCCTTGCAGCGTCGCGACAATGTCCTTGGCCTTCTGCGCGCCCACGCCGGGCAACGACCGAAGCATCTTCGTGTCGCCGATCTCAATGGCCTTCGCGTACGTGGCGACGGGGATGCTGATCGAGCGGATGGCGCTGCGCGGGCCGAAGCGCGGGACCTCGAGCAGGCGCTCGAAGAAATCGCGCTGCGCGGGCGTCTCAAAGCCCATCAGTACGGGCGTCCCGCGCACGCCGTCAATCTGCATGAACTGGAAGGTGTACAGCTCAATCTCGGTGCCAGGCTCACGCTCGCGCAGATT
Source organism: uncultured Armatimonadia bacterium (assembly GCA_964653205.1). Lineage (GTDB taxonomy): Bacteria > Armatimonadota > Zipacnadia > Zipacnadales > UBA11051 > JAJFUB01. Next base: position 6,577 of record CAZZDO010000063.1, read on the forward strand.
CCCCGCGGCGGCCGGCGGCACGACGACCTCATACGCGAGGCCGCCGACACAGACCTCGACGGTCTCCGGTGTGATTTCTCCCAGTTCGCCGCGGATGCGACGGATCATGACGTGTCTCCGATTTCCCCTCACCCCCTGCCCCCTCTCCCAGGGGGAGAGGGGAATCAGGTCCGTCCGCGTTGTGGTTGCGGAGCCACAATCGGGAAAGCCACCACGCGTTGTTTGCCGCTCCCCTCTCCCCCTGGGAGAGGGGGCAGGGGGTGAGGGCCTACAGTTGCTTCGCAATCGCCTCCGGCAGTCCTCGCCGTCCCTTGACGCGCTCGAACATCTGCCGCCCCGGGCTGGCGTGGCACAGCGCCAGCGCCAGCGCGTCCGTCACATCCTCGGGCGTCGGCGGCTCCTTGAGCCCCAGCAGGTGGCACACCATGTGCGCGACCTGCGTCTTCGTCGCCCGCCCGTTGCCGGTCAGCGAGCGCTTGACCAACGACGCCTCGTAGCCGCAGAAGGGAATGCCGCGCTGGGCGGCGGCCAGCAGGATCGTGCCGCGCGCATGGCCCATCAGGATCGCCGTGCGCGGGTGGGCGTACTTGGCGTACAGCTCCTCGACGATGACGCAGTCGGGCTGGAACTCCGCCATGACGCTGCTGATGCTCTCGTGCAGCATGAACAAGCGGCGCTCCAGCGTGAGCCCCACGTCCGGCCGCACGACGCCCCCCTCCACCAATCGCACCGCCGCCCCCTCGGCCTCGATGAGGCCGTAGCCGGTGATCTGCAGGCCGGGGTCAACGCCGAGAATGCGCATGGGGAGCTTCCCTGAGAATTGTAGCACCTCTGTGGCCGGGATGTCCACGCCGCCATGTCTCCAGCGGGACGAACTGGTAGCAGCCCCAGGCGTGTCGGTGCCACTTGGAGCCATCTGCTTCGTGCCTCCAGCGATGGTCGAGCATGAGATCCAGCTTCTGCGCCTGCCACGACGCCCAGACATCCTGCGCCGCGTCATACACGACGACCAGGCTGCCCTCCCCCAGGTCCCCATGCGGCACGCCCGGTTGCGCCTGGCTCGTCGGCGAGACGAACACATTCTGCTTCGCTTCAGCCCGCAGCGCGACGACGAACGCCGTTGGCCCGGCGATCACATGGTGCCGGTCGGGCGCGAGCGCCCCGCGCAGGCGGTCGCCGGTGGCCCATTCCCCGCCCACGGGCTTCGCGAACGCCGGCTGGCCGCGCAGCACCGTGCGGAAGCCCACCGGCAGCACGTGCTGCTGCACCTGCTGGCCCCACGCCAGATAGAGCGAGCCGCAGGCGATGATGAGCAGCCCCGGCGAGAGCACCTGCCGCAGGGAGCCCTCGCGCCGGGCCGCCCACAGTTGCGCGAGCAGGGCCACCAGCAGCGCCGCGCCCACCCCCAGAGCGCACGCGGCCAGCGCGCCGAGGCCCGTCCAGCGGTAGGGGTCGGCGACGGAGCCGGGACGCTGGGGGAAGACGAGCACCGCCGCCAGCGCGGCAAGCACCAGCCACGCGGCCGGCGCGGCGAAGCCGGCCCGGCGCCCCCTCAGCCCATGATACAGCAATGCCAGCAGCAGCGGGCAGGCCGCCAGGGCGACCGCCAGCGCGCCTGAAAGGGTCGCGCTGATATCCTCCGTCGCCGCTTCCTGATGCTTCGGCCAGAAGTGCCACGGGTCGCCCATGATCGCCCAGTTCGCCCCGATCCAGACGAGGGCGACGTACGCCGCCGGCATCAGGAACGCCACCAGCAGGCCCTCGGCCTTCGCGGCGCGCCGCTCCGGTGCGGTGCGGCAGTGCGCCCCGAGATACAGCGCTGCCATCAACAGCACTGCGACCGTCTCATAGGCCAGGAGAATGGCCGCGGCCGCGAAGAAGCTCCCCGTCACGATATCCCGCACGCGCTGCTCGCGGTGCCAACTGACCAGCGACGCCGCGAGCCCCAACAGCACGAAAGTCAGCACGATCCCCCGCGCGCCGAGCATGGCGTAGCTGAGCACCAGCGGGTGGGCGGTGAACCCCGCGCACACGACTCCGGCCACCCACCACGGCAACCCCAGGCTGCGGCTCAGCCGCCACAGCACCAGCGTGCTCAACCCGAGAAACAACGCCCCCAGCACGGGCGCCGCCAGCCCCGACACGAGCGCCCGCGGCACAAAGGCCGCCAGCGGGACGAACAGCAGCGCCATCAGCGGCGGCTGGTCGAAGCCGATCAGCGCCATGTTGGCCGCGTCCTGCCAGTGGAAGACGCGCCAGGCGTTGCCCATCGCGGCCACGGTGTCCAGGTCCACCAGCGCGCGGCCGTGCGCCACCCAGCCCAGGTAGAACGCCGCGAGGGCCGGGAGGAGGAAGGCCAAGATGTGTGTGAGGCGCTTGCGCATGGTTGGTGGTGCCCGGTTCGGAGGGGCCGAATACGGGCAGCCTCTCCGCCCGTATCCGGCCCTGGATTGATGGGCTTGCCGGGCCGGATACCGGCGTAACGGCCGCCGGTATTCGGCCCCTCCCCTACCCCGCTCCGCCCATCGTCCCGTGGTCGGTCTTCTCCCAGTAGTGCGGGCGGGTGATGAGCTGCGCCACGGCCTTGTACGCCCCCCAACTCATCATCAGCCAATAGAGCGGCGTGAGCACGCTGTACTTCACCAGGTCATAGTAGCCTCGGTTCAGGCACCCCACGACCGTGATGTAGACAAAGACGAAGTTCGCCACCAGCAGGCAGAACGTGCCCAGCGCGTAGACCGGCGTCGGGAAGATGGCGCTGATGGTCGCCGAATGCGTCAGGAACCACAGGAGCGTCATGAGCCAGTAGATGGGGTTGAGCAAGAAGCAGGCGACCGCGCCGCCAATGGTCATCTGGAACGAGAAGAACGAGCCTAGCCCGAGCTGACGCAGGAGCCGGAAGGGGCGACGCATATGCACCAGGTACGTCTGGATGTAGCCCTTCACCCACCGCGACCGCTGGCGGCACCACGACAGGAAGTTCCCGTTGGCCTCTTCCCACGTCGTCGAATCGATCATCGCCGCGCCATAGCCGTGCTTGTGCAGGCGGATGCCCAGGTCGCAGTCTTCGGTCACATTGAACGGGTCCCACCCGCCCAACTCCTTCAGCGCCTTGACCTTGAAGTGATTCGACGTGCCGCCCAGCGGGATCGGCCAGCCCGAGGCCGTCAGCCCGGGCAAGAACAGGTCAAACCACACGCTGTATTCGCTCGTGAACCAGCGGGTGAGCAGGTTGTGGCGCTGGTTGTAGAAGTTCAGCTTCGCCTGCAAGCACACGATGCGCTCCGGCACCTTGCGAAACGCGGCGGCAGCCTTCTTGAGCTGGTCCGGCTCCGGGCGATCCTCGGCGTCGAAGATGACGAGGCAATCGCTGTCGCAGGCGTACAGGCCGTAGTTGCACGCTTTGGGCTTGGTCTTAGGCTGGCTGTCGGGGACGACGAGCGGGCGGAACTGGGGGGGCAAGTCCAGCTTCGCGCACGCCTCCTGCGTGATCGGGTCGTCCTCCTCCATCAGGAGCTGGATCTCGAGCTTCTCGGGGGGGTAGTCCAGCCGCGAGAGGCCCTCGACCAGCCGTGGCAGCACCAGCGCCTCACGGTAGAGCGGGATCAGGATAGTGTAGGTCGGGAGGTCTTCATCGCGCAGGCCGGCAAGTTCCTCGGGGGTGAACGCCAGGGCCACCGGGCGCTCCAGCGAAGTCCAGATCAGCCAGAACTTGTAGAACGAGTGCAGCACGTAGAAGACAATGGCCAGGCCGTTGAGCAGCAGCAGGCCCGGCAGGGGGGCCCGCCACAATAGCAGCGCCAGGGCCACCAGCAGCGCAATCCCCACGACCTGCTGGGGGCGCGTCCAGGTCCGCCAGGCGCAGTCCTCGGGGTGTTCGTGCAGAATGCGGAGGGGGTCAATTGCGGGCAGCGGCGCTGGCTTCATCGGCCGGGGCAGACTCCAAAATCAACGCGTGGGCCTTGCGTCGCGTGGATTAGACACCGCGTAGGCCCGCCGGTCCCCCGGCGGGCGCATGTGCGCCGGCGGACCGGCGCACCGTCGCGGGTGTGTTGCTCCCCGGCCTACTGGCGTTCCAACCCGCCCGGCTTCGGCGGCACGGTCGGGCTGGGCATCGTCTCGGTGGGCATGTCCACCACCAGCCGGTTGCGCAGCCCGTCCCAGATGACGGTCGCCCCCAGCGCCTCGAGGGGCTCGCGCGGGGCCATGAACAGCGTGCCCTCGCGCAGCACCACCGGCTGCTTCATGTCGCGGGTCTCCAGCTTGTCCGAGCCCACGATCAGTCGCGGGGAGTCGAGGGTGAGCTTCACCTTGCCCAGCGCCGTCTGAGCCAGCAGCGACTTGTCCTTGGCCTGCCAGGTCAGCGCGGCCCCGATGGCCTGCAGGATCGGCTTGGCCGGGACCACCAGCGTGCCGCTGGGCATCTTCACCGGGTCCGCCCCCAGGTCCACGACCTTGCCGTTGACGACGACGTCCACGATGCCCAGGCGCGCATACTCTTCATTCAGGTACTTGGCGGGCGCCCAGTTCACCTGGATGCTCGCCTTGCGGGCCAGCATCGCGAGGTAGTCCTCGCGCGAGACAGCCTTGCCGCCCTTGAGCCTGCTGGCGATCTCATCGCGCGCACCCGCCAGGGACACGATCTGCGCGGGGCGGCGCTCCTTGACCATCGCGATGTAGAACTGGCCCCCGGCGCGCAACGGGCTGCTCACCACGCCGGGCTCCATGGACTGCGCGGCCTCGGTGATGGCCCGATCGGGAAGCTCGGGGCCGGTGACCCAGCCCAGGTCCCCACCCCTGCTCTGGGACGGATGCCGGGACAACTCGCGGGCGACGGCGTCGAACTTGTCACCCGCGGCGAGCCGCTCCCGCACCAGGTAAGCCTCCTCGATGGTATCCGTCGCGATGAGCAACACGTGCATCTGTGCGGGCTTGGAGAAGTCCGTCTGGTGGTCGAGATAGTAGCGGCTGATCTCTTCGTCCGAGACCGCCGTGAGGCGCTCGAGGAGCTGCGCCAGCATGGACTCGTTGATCAGATTGTCAACGAAGGCCTGCGAGGAGTAGCCTGCGGCATGCAGATGGCGCTCGAAGGCCGCCTGGGAGGGGAACTTCGCCCGTTCGGTCTCAAAGAGAGCGTGCACCTGCTCCGCCGAGAGCTTGATCCCCAGCCGCCGGGCCTCCTGGCGGATGAGCCGCTCCTCGATGATCGAGCGCAGGATCGGCGTGGCCCAGTGGCCGGCGATCGCCTGGTTCACGTGCGTCTCGCTGATGGGGCTGCCGTTGACGGTCGCCTGGATCACCACCGGCGGCGGGGCCGGTGGGGGCGGGGTCGTAGGCCGGGTCGTCGCGGGTTGGGGTTGGGCCAGACACGGCGCGGCCAGCACGCAGGCCAGCAGGAGACTAGCCAGGACCGGAGGTTTCAAGGCGAAAACCCCCTTCGGGAGAGTGGGTGCGTGAGACTAACCGAATTATAGAGGCGCGCCCGCGGCAAGTCAAACGACGCGCCGGCGGATGCCGCGTAGGCGGGTTCGTCCTCGAACCCGCACCGTGCGGGTTCGAGGACGAACCCGCCTACGCGCCCAACAGCTCCGCGAACTCCAGCGCATTCTGCGCGGCGCTGCCGGAGTAGTGGTTGTTGAAGAAGATCAGGACCTCCGCCGCCTCCGCCTGCAACTGCCGCACCGGCTCGACCCACTCGCGCAGTTCCGCCTCGCTGTACAGGTAGTTGTAGCGCTCCCAGGCGTGCTCGGCGCGATACCACTTTTCGCTGTTGCGCCCGTGGAAGCGGACGTAGGCCAGCGGGGCCGTGACGGCGGTCACGGGCGGCACGAGGTCCTGCATCCGGGGCTCATCCACACAGCAGTACGCGATCCGCTGGTCGCGCAGGAAGTCAAAGGTCCGCTCGTCGTCCACCCAACTCCGGTGGCGGAACTCCGCGGCCAGCGGCAGGTCGGGCCACTGGCCTCGGATGAAGGCCAGGTGGTTGACATGGTCGCGGCTGAGCACGAACTGGTTGGGGAACTGCAGGAGCACGCAGGCGAGCTTGCCCTGCTCGATGAGGGGGGCGATGCCGAAGGCGTACCGCCTGTACAGCTCCGCGTCCTGGCTGCGCCCGATGGTCATGTCCTGGAAGGACTTGACGGCGAACTTGAAGCCCTCAGGCGCCTTCCGGGCCAGCGCGGCTGTCGTCCCCGGCGCGGGCAGCGTGTAGTGCGTGAAGTTCAACTCGACGCAGTTGAACTGCCGCTGGTAGAGCGCGAAGAAGTCCGTCTTCGCCGTCTTCTCGGGGTAGAAGCGGCCGACCCAGTCGTCATAGGAATAGCCGGAAGTGCCGATGTAGAACATGATGGTCAGGTGTTGTGAACGTGTGCCGTGTGACGTGTGCCGTCTGTAGGGCGGGGGCTCGTACCCCGCCCATCCGTTCAGTGAGTGGCACGCGGGGCGGGGTACGAGCCCCCGGCTGCGCTACGCCCTACAGAACGGCCTCCCCCCTACAGGACCATCCCCCCGCCCGCGCCCGTGTGCTCACCCTCGCTGACCGTCAGCATCCCGTTCACAATCACGTGCGCGAGGCCCACCGGGTACTGGTGCGGGTCCGCATAGGTCGCCGTATCCGCGATGGTCTGCGGGTCGAAGACGGTCAGGTCCGCCGCCATGCCCTCGCGCAGCAGCCCCCGGTCGGTCAGGCCGAGCCGGCTGGCCGGCAGCGAAGTGCACTTGCGCACGGCCTCCGGCAGGCTCAGCAGCCCCTCCTCGCGCACGTACTTGCCTAACAGCCGGGGGTAGGTGCCGTAAGAGCGCGGGTGCGGCCGACCTTTCGACAGCGGCCCGTAGGGCGCGAACGCCAGCCCGTCGGTCGCCACGCTCCCCAGCGGGTGCGCCAGCGCCAGCCTCATGTCATCCTCGTTCATCGAGAAGAAACACGCGCTGACATGCCCCTCCTCCTCGGCCAGTAGGTCCAGCGCGGCTTGCAGCGGCTCTTGATTGCGCCGGGCCGCGACCTCGTCCAGCCGCAACCCCACCACCCAGCGGTTCTGCTCGCTGCCAACATCGGTGATAAGGATGTCCGCGAAGCTCAGTTCGAACGGGTTGGCCGCGTTGGGGTCGTCCTGCGCCGCGTCGAACTCCTCGCGCAGCCGTTGCCGACAGGCCGGGTCCCGCAAGCGGCCCACCAGGGCGTCATTGCCGCCATCGTGCATCCACGCCGGCAGCGACCCCGACAGGTGGCGGCTGCCGGCCGTGTAGGGGTAGACGTCGAAGGCGATGTCCAGCCCCTCGTCGCGCGCCTGCTCGATCCGCGCCAGCACCCGCGGCATGTTCCCCCAACTAGCCTTCCCCGAGCACTTCAGGTGGTCAATCTCCAGCCGCAACGGGCCGTCGGCCGCAGCCTCGCGGGCGATGCCGATCATCTCCTCCAGAGCCGCGAGCTGGTGAACGCCCTCGTTGCGAATGTGTACGCTGATTTCGGCGGCATGGGCCGCGGCCTCGCGGCACAGGCCTACCAGCTCGTCGCGCGAGGCGAACGAGCCCAGCGCATACGCCAACCCCAGGGAGATGCCACGAGCGCCTTCGGCGAAGCCATCCCGGGCCGCCGCGCGCATCGTCGCGATCTCCGCCGCCGTGGCCGGGCGGTTCTCAAAGCCCATGGCGAAGGCGCGCAGGGCGCTCTGGCCCAGCAGCGGCGCCACGTTGACCGACGGGCGGGCCTCCCGTAACCGCGCCAGGTACTCCGCCGTGCTCAGCCAGCCGTAGTCCACCTCGGCCTCGATGAACGAGCAGACCCCGCGCAGTTCCTCTTCGGCCCCGGGGCGGATCGGGCACACGCCCATGCCGCACTGCCCGGTGCACTCGCTGGTCACGCCCATGCGCACCTTGCTCTCGGCCAGCGGGTTCTGCAGGAGCGTCAGGTCGGAGTGGGAGTGCAGATCAATGAAGCCGGGGCCGACGACCAGCCCGCGGCAGTCGAGGCTCAGCTTCGCCTCGGCGCCGGGCAACGCGCCGACAGCGACAATGGCGCTGCCGCGGACAGCTACGTCAGCACGCCGGGCCGCCAGACCGGAGCCGTCCAGCACCTCGCCGCCGGTCAGCAGCAGATCATAGGTCACGCCTTGTCCTCCCCGTCATGCCATGTCTGGTGCAACCGCGTCGTCACCAACTCGGCGGCATGCTCCAGCGACAGGTTGGCCGTGTTGATGATGAGATCGTAGAGCTGGACGCAATTCGGGTCGCAGCCGAAGAAGTCGTGCAGGAAGCGGGTCTGACGGTGGTCGGTTTCGAGCACCAGTTGCCGCGCCTCGTCCTGCTTCAGGCCCCGGATCTTGGCCATGCGCTCCACCCGGACCTCAAAGGGGGCCACGAAGCGAATGCGCAGCGCATCTTCCAGGACGCAACTGCCGCCCCGGCCGATGATGACCGCCTGCCCCTCCTTGGCGATGGCCCGGAGAGTCTTGATCAGCGAGCGCAAGTAGACCGTGTCCTGCACATTCCGCCGGTCAATGAACCCCAGAACCATGCTGCCGAAGCCGCTGCGGTTCGTGCTCTCCTGCAGCTTGATGTGTTCCACGTCCGACCCCGTGCGTTCCGCGATCTTCTCGATCAGTTCGCGGTCGTAGTAGCGCAGGTCGAGTTGGTTGGCGAGCATCTTGCCGACGGAGGCGCCGCCGCTCCCCAACTCCCGCGAAATGGTGATGACGGGGCCGATCTTCCGCTCGGCCTCGTCGCGCCGCATGGCGCGGTCCAGCTTGCGGTCAATCTCCCACCGCCGCGCCGCCCGGTCCAGTAAGCTCTGTCGCACATCCATCGTCGCCACCTCCCGGTTCCCCGCTCGGGGATCGTGTGCGTACACGCAGGAAACGCGACCGATCCTGCCGAATGTTCATTCCAGCAACCGATCTTTCCTTCCCAGTGAGTAGCATACCCATGAATGAAGGCCAAGTCACGCCGCGGCACTGGCCGCACCTGAACTCCTTTGACCCCACGGCCGGTAAGGTCGTCCGCGCGCCGCTGGGCAGCGGCCCCGGCTGGTGGGTCGGCGCACCCAGCGCCTGCCGCGACGACGCGACCGGCACGACGTACCTGTACTACCGCTATCGCAAGCCCCGCGAACTCGGCCGCGGCGTCGAGTGCCGCCTCGCCGCCAGTGCCGACGGCGTCCGCTTCGAGGACATCTGGTCCGCCGGAAAGGCCGACCTGAACACCCAGTCCATGGAGAAGGCCGGGCTCTTCAAGCTGGGTGATCGCTGGCTGCTGTACCTGTCCTTCGTGGGCGAGGACGGCCGCTGGCGCATCGAGCTGGCCGAGGCCGACCGCCCCGAGGCCTTCGACACGCGCCAACTCCGCCCCGTGCTCACACCGGACGACTGCGATGCCGAGGGCGTCAAGGACCCGGCCGTATACGAGATCGCGGGTCGTCTCTACATGATCGTCAGCTACGCCCCCAACCCCCGGCGCGAAACCGACGCTCAAGCCATGCACAGTACGGGCGATGTGTATAACACGGGGCTGCTCAAGTCGCACACGGGTCTGGCGACCAGCGACGACGGCCACAACTGGCAGTGGGAGGGCGACATTCTCACGCCCCCGGACAAGGGCTGGGACTCCTACTGCACGCGCATCGGCTCGGTCGTGCGCTGCGCCGGGGTGTGGCTGGGGCACTACGACGGCAGCGCCAGCGTGGCCGAGAACTACGAGGAGCGAGCCGGGCTGTGCGCCAGCCTGGACCTGCGCTCGTGGCAGCGCCTGACCACGGCGGGGCCGTGGGTGGTGTCGCCGCACGCCTCCGGCTCCGTGCGCTATGTCGAAGCGCTGGCCGAACCTCAGGGCGTTGTACTATACTATGAGTTTGCGCTGCCCGATGGCTCGCACGATCTGCGGGTGCAGCGCCTACCCTTATGGTGAGCCGAGGAGACAACATGGCCGTTGGCATGAGGCTATTGGCGTTGGCGGGCCTTGCGGCGCTAGTGCTGATCGGGGCCGGCTGCCACCCCGAAGCGGACGAGACCGCGCCGCAGAACGGCGCCAGCCGCAGCCCGGCGATGATGAAAGCCCTGTACCGCGCGCAGTCCCGGGCTCGCCATCGCCCGCGCGACCTGCAGGCGCAACTCGAAGCGGGCAAGCTCAGCTACGACTATGGCATGTACAATGACGCCTACCAGGCGTACATGCGGGCGGTCAACATTGATGCCCAGAGCTTCGATGCGATCGTCGGCATGGCGCGCACCAATCTCAAGCTCCAGAACCCCACGCAGGGCCTCGACTGGGTCGAACGAGCGCGTCGGCTGAAGCCTAACGACCGCGAGTTGGTCGAGCTGGAAGCTCGCATGTACCTGCTGGCGGGCAAGATTGACGCGGCCATCAGCTCCTTCCGCCACGCGACCGATATTGAGCCGGGCAACGCGACGACGTGGCTCAACCTCGCCTCGGCCTACGCCGTCACCCGGCGGTACCCCGAGGCCGTCGCCGCCGCCAAGAAGGCGGTCGCCATCGCCCCCAGTTCCGCGGCGGCACACTTTGTGCTCGGTCGTTTCGCCGAGAAGAACGGCGATCGGGCCACCGCCGAACGTGAATACCGCAATGCGCTGCGACTGGACGCCAAGCACGCGTCGTCCATGGTCGCTCTGG
>CAZZDO010000064.1:0-17179 GCA_964653205.1 uncultured Armatimonadia bacterium
CTCGTGGACCGTTGGCTGGGCGAACTCGAGGCCGCCGGGGAATTGCTGGCGGCCAGTGCCGCTGACGAGCGCCTGACGGCGGCGCTGGCGGCCGTGGATGCTGACTTGCGCGGCGAATGGACCGTGGCGCGGCTGGCGGAGTTGATGCACTTGAGCCCCGTGCGCGTGCGGCAGATCTTCAGCGAGACGCTGGGCGTGCCGCCGGCCCGCTACGTCACCCTCCGCCGCATCGCCCACGCCGGCTCCCTGCTCGCCCACACCGAGTTGCCCTGTGTTGAGATCGCCGAACGCTGCGGCTTCCCGGACCCGCGCCATTTCAGCCGCGTCTTCAGCCGCGTGACGGGCCTGCGGCCGACGCGCTACCGCGAGCAGGCGCGGCTGCGGCGGGACTGACCAGAGGCGCTATCGTTCCGTCCCACCACCTCTATCGCCCCGGCCCTTGCCCGCGTGCCGCGTCTGGCCCATACTGGCTTCGATGGGATTTGCCGTCACATCTCTGACTGGGAGGCAGTGCCGTGACAACGCAGGAGTTCAAAGACCTCGCCCAAGGCATGGGCGTGGACCTCGTCGGTATCGCGCCGATCGAGCGCTTCGCGCTCTTCTCACCCCAGGCGAGCCCGTTGGCCATCCAACCACAGGCGCGCTCGGTCATCGTGTTGGCGTTCAGCATCCCCCGCGGGTCGCTGCAGGGCATGGAGGTCGGTACGGCCGGCTACACCCTGAACATGGGCATCCCCGGCTCCGTCGCGCTGGAGACAACCTATCAGCTCTGCCGCCGCCTGGAGAACGAGGGCTGGGAAGCCACGCCGATGTTCCACCAAGCCGGGGACATGCGTGCCCAGGGCGTCGCCGTCGGCCCCGACAAGCCCGAGCCCAATGTCATCCTCGAGTTCGACTTTGCCGCCCACGCCGCCGGCCTGGGCGAAGTCGGGCGCGGCAAGTGGCTGCTGACCCCGGAGTTCGGCCCCCGGCAGATGCTCACGATCATCCTCACCGACGCCGACCTCGAGCCCGATGCGCCCTTCTCCGGCAGCGTGTGCGACAACTGCGGCGAATGCGCAAAGGCTTGCCCAGCGGGTGCGCTGGACACGTCGGCGCTCCACCGTGCGCCGCTCTGCGACGGCGAGGCGAGTTGGTATCCCCTGCACATCGAGAGTTGCCGCGTGTGCAAGACCGGCACGACGCGGCTGCCGTATTCGACGGGCTCGGAGCCCTTCCGGTTGGGCGCGGCGTGCGGCCGGGCGTGCGTGGCGCACCTCGAGGACAGCGGCAGGCTCACCCGCAAGTTCGCCTCGCCCTTCCGCCCGGCAGAAGAGGAGGCGTGACACCGATGCTGACCAAGGACGCCCTGCGCGAATACGCGCTCAACGTCGTCGGCGTGGACAAGCTTGGCGTGGCCAACATCGAGCGCTTCGACCAGGCCCCGCCGGACATGCACCCGCGCAACATCATGCCGAAGGTGCGCTCCGTTGTCGTCTTTCTCAAGCGCATCATTCGCGGCACGCACCGCGGCGTGGACGAGGGTACCCATTACCCCTCGTATCACATCTACAGCTACGCGGGCCTCAATCACATGCTCGGGGTCGCGAACTACCGGCTGGCGCGGTTCATCGAGCAACATGGGCACGACGCCTGCTCGCTTAGCGCCATCGCGACGCAGCGCGAGTTCGGCCCGGCCGCCCCGTCGCCGGGGCCCGGCCTGCCGGCGCGTGAAGTCGTCGTGCACCATCGCATTGCCGCAACGCTGGCGGGCCTGGGCGAGATGGGCTGGTCGAAGGTGTTCATGACCCGCGAGTTCGGACCGCGGCAGCGTCTGAGCGTGCTGCTCACCGACGCCGAGTTGGAGCCCGACCCCATCGAGACCGGCGTGCTGTGCGACCGCTGCAAGCGCTGTGTGGCCGAATGCCCGGCCGGGGCCATCGCCCTGGACAGGTCGGTCGCCATCGAGGTCGAGGGGCACCGCATCGAGTGGAATGACTTGGACCTCGGGAAGTGCAAGCTGACGCACTTCGGCCTCAACAAGGCCAGCGGGCCGTTCTTCGCCAAGCGCTTCCCGGGCGTGCGCATGGCCGTGGGGGAGCAGGAAGTCACGTGGCTGGAGGCGTGGGACCTGGGGCGGGCGCTGTTCCCGACGATGCCCGCGTTGCAGGCGCTATCGGCGCACCCGGTGGCGGCCTGCGGCGCGCGCGGCTGCATCATCGGCTGCGTGAAGCACGTGGAGAAGCGGGGGACGGTCGAGAACGCCTTCAACACGCGCCCGGTCTTCAGCGAGGAAGAGCCCTGGCGGCTGGGCGAAGAGCCGACGCACCACAACGCGGATCACAAGGGCTTCGTCTACGACCCCGACGCCCCCGCCCCGGCGCCGCCGCCGGCGCGGAAGGATGAAGGCTGGTATTGACGGCGGCGCTCACTGCGGGACCATGAGTGCCGCGATCTCGCCCGGCTGCAGCGTGAGCGTCGTTTGCCCCCGTGCCGTTGCCAGCGCCGGACCGAAGAGCAGCTTCGCGTCCGGCGCGGTGATGCGGCGGGCGTTCAGTTCGTCGTAGTTGGCGATCACGCACAGGCGGCCATGCGGTGACTGCCACGCCCACTGGCGCAGCGCCGAAGTTCCCGTGTTGAACGGCGAGACGGCGAAGCTCTCATCGCCGACCTTCACCATGCGCGCCTCCCCAGGCGCCACATCCAGCTTCAGGCCCTCCGTGCGCTTGCCGCCCTGGATGAACGGTTCGAGTTGTGCGATCTCCCCCAGGCTCTGCCGCAGTGCGTTCAGGAACTCCCCGTCCAGCGACTCGATCCCGACCCACAGCACCGCCCCCGCCCCGCCGCTGGCGGCCGTTACGAGCAGGTTCGTCCGCAGTTCCTGCGCCGTCGCGAAGACGTTCGGCACGGCCAGGTCGGAGGCGAGGACGAAGGGGATGACGGGGGCCTTGACGTGCTCGCACGTGGCGCGGATCGGGTCCGCGTAGTCCGTCCCGACGCTGTAGATCATCGGCGCGTGGAAGGCGACCTCGGGCTCGAAGAGGCGGATGTCCATCCCCCGGCGGGCGGTCCAGTCGCTGTAGGCCGGCCCGCACAGCCCGACGGCCACCTTCGGGTTCGCAGCATGGACGGCGGTACAGTGGTTCTTGACGATCTCCCCATTCTGCCAGGCGCGGAACCGGCCCCAGGCGTCGTCGGGCAGTTGCTGGATCTCCTGCGGTGTCATCCCGGCCACGCGCTCGGGGGGGAGCTTCGCCCACGTCGCGAACGCCTTGCGGCAGCGGTCACAGAAGCAGCAGTCGAAGACCGGCGGCTCGAAGTTGATGATCAGCCGGGTCGTGTCGGCCTCCAGGCGGCCACGGTAGTTCGCGCACAGGCTCGACCACCACGGCTCGACGCGCTCCGCCTGCGCCTGCGGGCAGACCAGCCGGTTCGGCTTGTCAGTGGCGAAGACGAGGGGGAACTGCTCTCCACCCGTGTGGTTGTAGCCGTCCCACAGCCACTCCCACGTGTGGAAGCCCAGCCGCTCAAGCTCCTGATCTATGGCGTGGTACTCGCGCTGGTAGTTGCCCAGCGTCAGCCCGCCCTCGACTCCCGCGTAGGCCAGCGTGTCCAGCACGCCCTGGCGCCGTTCACGTGTCGGCAGGCGGAGGGCATCGGTGTGCTGGGCATACAGGGGGAACGCGGCGACACGCCGGGCGTTCCCTGCCGTGCGCGGCTCGAGCTGCGCCGGCAGTTCGTGCCACGGCCCCGGCTGTCCCGCGCATTCCGTCTGCCAGCGCCACGTGAAGCGCTCCGGGCAGCCGGCGCCCGGCTCGACGTAGATGAAGTGGTAGGCCGTCCATTCCGGGCCCGAGGGCTTCAGGCGTGCCGTCAGCGGCTCGAGCCGGACCGGTAGCCGCCAGCGCAACATGGCCGCGCCGTCACGGGTGACGCGCTCGGGCTTGACGTCCACGGCCTCCGGGATCGTCTCGCGGCTGCACACGACCGGGCCGCGCACCGTGACTTGCGGCGGGGTCTCGACGATCAGGACCGGCTCGCGTACCTCCGCCTTGCGCCCCCAGAAGAACACCGCGGCCGGGTTGACGAGGCCGGGCAACAGGTGCAGCGTGTTGTCCGGGCGGCGCTGGGCGGGGTACCACATGAGTTGCAGCGGCGCGCCATCGTCGGGCGGGGTGGGACGCTGGCGGGCGCTGTCCGCGACCGCGTCCGGCGCGATCTCCTCGAGCGCCAGATCATCGAACCAGGCGTAGCCCGGCGCCTCCCACAGCTTGCACTGCAGGCGGCCCCAACTGGCGTCCGGGCGCGTGCGGAACGTGATGCTGAGCGTCTGCCAGTCCTGCGTGCCGTCCAGGAAGGGCGAGATGTGCCACGACGCGGGGGCCTCGACGCCGTTCTCGTACAGGATCACGTACGCCCGTCCGCCCTGGCCGACGCCGATGCGCATGGCCTTGAGCCGCAGGCGATAGGCCGTGTCGGGCTTGAGGGGCAGACGCTCGCCGTACATCCACGTCGCGCGCCCTCCCGCCTCCTTGACTTGCAGGCGGATCGAATGCCCGCCGGCCGGCTCCGTCGCATCCCAGGCCCCGCTGACTGCGCCCCGGGTGGCCGCGAAGCTCCAGCCGACCGGCAGGCCCTCGCGGGCCTGCTCGAAGCCCTCCTGCCACACGGTCTGCGCCGTGGCCAAAGACAGGGAGGACAAGAGCCATAGAACGCTGAAGCTGCGTAGCATCGGGGGCCTCCTGCGGGGCATGTGGCGGGGCGGACCGCCTTCGCACGAGCACTTCGTGCGGCCGGCCCGGGAGACCTCCGCACGCCGCCGACGTGACCGCGCTCAGCCAGGGAGATACGCCATGGACGACTACCGCCGCGAAGCCGAGCATTTTCTGACCGAGGAGACGCAGTTCCATCTCGGGATGCTGCCCACTGAGCAGTCGCATCCGCGGACCCGCGGGCTGGCTGAGACGCTGCATGAGGACACGGCGGCCGGCGTGCGGCTGCTGCAGGGCGTGGACCAGGACGTGGCGGCCGTGGCCCGGCGTGTGCTGGCCGGTGCGGAGATGGCGCGGCTTGTGGATGCGCTGCATGAGGCCCTCGCGGCCGGCCGGCGCGTGTGCTTCTCCGGCTGCGGGGCCACGGGGCGGCTGAGCATCCTCCTGGAGGCCATGTGGCGCTGGTTCTGGCGCGACGTGGCGGCGCAACAGCCGGCCCAGGCTGCGCAGGCCGCGAAGCTCGCCGACCAGATCGTCAGCATCATGACCGGCGGCGACTACGCGCTGATCCGTTCCGTCGAGGGCTTCGAGGACTACGTCTCGTTCGGGCGGCAGCAGGTCATCGAGGCCGATCTGGCCGCCGGGGACGTGCTCGTGGCCATCAGCGAGGGCGGCGAGACGTCGTCGGTCATCGGCACGCTGCTGGAGGCGGGGGAGAGGGGGCTGCGCACCTTCTTCGTGTTCAACAATCCTGCGGACATCCTCGCCGCTCACATCGAGCGTTCGCGCCGCGTCATCCAGGACCCGACGGTGACCGTGCTCGACCTCGCCAGCGGCCCCATGGCCGTCGCGGGCTCGACGCGGATGCAGGCGACGACCGCCGAACTGCTCGTCGTGGGCTGCGCGCTGGAGCAGGCCCTGCTGCGGTTGCTGCCGGAGGTGCTGCCGGCCGAGGCGCTGGCGGCGCTCCCGGAGGGCTGGCTGCAGCCCGTGGACGGGGCGGCGCAGTTCGCGGCGCTGCTGGATGACCTGGCCCGGCCGGAGGCGGTCGCGGCGCTCGCCTCGTGGGTGGACGCCGAGCACGAGCTGTACGCCGCGGGCGGCCGCATCACATACTACGCGGGCGCGTGCCTGCTGGACATCTTCACCGATACGACCGAGCGCGCGCCGACGTTCATGCTCCCTCCGTTCCGGAAGATGGACGACTCCGTCTCGCCGCCGTCGTGGGCGTTCGTCAAGGACCCGCTCCGCACGACGCCGGATGCGTGGCGGCACGTTCTGGGGCGCGAGGCGCGCTGCCTGAGCTGGGACCCCGCGCGCTACGAGGCCCTCGGCGCCTCGGAGCGCATCGTCGCCCATCCCCCGGCGCTCAGCCGCGACGACCTGATGAAGTTCCTCATCGGCGGCGAGACGGACCTGTCGCGCTCCGAGGTGACGCCGAACGCGGCGATGGCCGTGCTGTTGACGCCGGAACTGGAAGGCCCCGGTGCCGGGCCATGGCAGGACGCCTTCGCCGGCTGTGCCGGCCCGTATGGGCAGCGCCTGGCCGTCGTCATCGGCGATAGCGCCGGGCCGGTCGCGGGCACTGCCGAGGCGCTCCACGTGCCCTGCCGGCTCACGCCGACGCCGCTGGGCCTGTGGGACCGCCTCGCGGCCAAGCTCGCGCTCAACACGATCTCGACCGCCACGATGGGCAAGCTGGGCCGCCTCGTCAGCAACTGGATGGCGAACGTCGAGTGCTCGAACAAGAAGCTCATTGACCGCGGCACGCGGCTGGTGTCCGAGCTGTCCGGGCTGGACTACGAGACCGCGTGCGTGGAGTTGCACCGCACCATCGCCGAGCAGCGCGCGAGCGCCCGGCCGGGCCAGGCCCGCGTCTCGCCGGTCGCGGCCACGCTGCAACGCCTCGGCCGGGGAGCCTAACCAAGGAGCTGCCATGCCCATCCCACAGACGCCGGTGCTGAAGTGGTCCGCCGCCGACACGCCGCCAGAAGTCGTAGCGATGCTGCGCTGCCTGGGCGATGAGTATCCGCTGCCTGAGACGGCAGAGACGGAGGCCAACGTCCGTTTCGTGCACGAACCTGCCCGCTCGGGCTATGCCATCGCGCGCGCAGGCGGTGTAGCCATCGTCCGCTATGGCTCGCTGTCGCAGGCAGGCCGTGCTGTCGGCTCGCTACTGGCGGGGCTCGACGACGACACCGGCTCAGCGCCCGCCTTCGACACGCTGGGCATCCTGCTGGACTGCGGCCACAACGGCACCGTCACGTCGGCGCATTTCCGCAAGTGGCTGCGCCGCCTGGCCCTCCTCGGCTACAACGTCGCGATGGTCTACACCGAGGGCGGCTACCGCCTGCCCGACGAGCCGGCCTTCGGCTATCAGCGCGGCGCGTACACGGCCGATGAGATGCGCGAGTTGGATCGCTACGCCGCGACGCTTGGCGTCGAGATGATCGGCAGCATCCAGGCGCTGGGGCACCTCGAGCAAGTGCTCAAGTGGCCGCCGTACGCGGGCGTGCGCGACACCGAGCACACGCTGCTCGTGGGCGACCCGGGCACAGCGGAGCTTGTCGAGAAGATGGTCGCCTTCTGGGCCGAGACGTGCGCCAGCCGGCGGCTCCATGTGGGCATGGACGAGACGTATGATCTGGGCCGGGGGCGCTATCTCGACCTGCATGGCACCCGGCGCGGACTCGATCTGTACGTCGAGCATCTGCGGCTCGTTGCCGAGGCCTGCGAACGCCACGGCGTGCGCCCGATGGTCTGGTCCGACGTGCTCTTCCGCCTCGCCGGCGGGGCGACCCATTACGACCAGGACAGCCGCATCCCCGACGAAGTTCGCGCCGCGCTCCCGCCCAACGTGGACCTCGCGTATTGGGACTACTACAGCCCCGATGCGCAACACTACCGCGACCGCATCGAGGCCCACCGGGCCCTCGGCTACGAGCCCGTGATGGCCTCGGGCATCTGGAGTTGGCCGACGCCGTGGCACGATTGGCGGCGCACGGAGCAGTTCGGCGGCGCCTGCGTGCAAGCATGCCGCGACGCCGGGCTGCGCGAGATGATCTTCGCGCTCTGGTCGGACGACGGCGCGTACTGGGACGTGGACTCCGCTCTCGCGGGCGTGACGCTGATGGCCGAGCACTGCCACGGCGACGGGGCCGTGGACGAGGCCGCTCTGGCCCAGCGCTTCGCCGCCGTCTGCGGCTCGGATCTGGCCGCCCATCGCACCGCGTCCCGCCTGAATGATCGTCTGCAACTGTGCAGCGTGTTGTGGGATGACCCGCTGCAGGCGATGTACTTGCGGCATGCGTCCCGCGACGGCACGGACGCACTTAGGGAAGCCTCGGAGCACTACCGGGAGATCGTCGCCGCCCTGCAGCCGCACGCCGGGGACACCGCGGCCGGCGACCTGGGCCATGCCGCGCTTGTGGCGCAGTTCGTCGCGGCCAAGACGGAGGCGGGGGCGCGGCTATTCGACGCCTATGACGCGCGCGACTGCGCCGCTCTGCAGGCTGTGACACAGGACGCGCGGGCGCTCGGGACGCTGACTGACGAACTGGCCGCCTCCTTCCGCCGCCGCTGGCTGGCCTGTTGCCAGCCCTTCGGCCTGGAAGTCATCCAGATCCGCTTTGCCGGGCAGGCGGCGCGCTATCGCGAGTTGGCCCGGCGCCTCGACGAGTTGCTGGCCGGTGACATCGCGAGCATCCCCGAGTTGGACGAAGCGGCGCGCGGCGTCTTCCTGCCGGCGCGGTCGCTCAGTTACCGCTATCTCGCCAGCGGGGCGCGCGTGTTCTGAACTCGACCGATCGAGGCTACCACATGAGCAAGATGTGCATTGCGGCAACGCTGCTCGGGCTGACGGCCAGTGGCGTCGTCGCCGCGCCGATGCTCCCGCCGACCGACCGCGCCCTCACCGTGGATCGTCCTCTCCCCGATGGCATGGGTCGTGCCAGCACATGGCTGTGCTGCGGCGCCGATGGCGTACAGATCACGCTCACGACGCGTGTGGGGGGCAAGGCGACGTTCACGCTGAAGCCCTTTGGCGCCTCCCTGCCCGGCGTGGGCGCCGACGCCGCTCCGTCTCCCCTGCCGGACGCCGGCGTAGAGATCCCCGAGCTACGCGTGCGGCGGCATGTGCGGCCCAACCCCGCGGTGCTGCAGGCCGCGGCGCGCACACGCGTGCTCAAGGAGTGGGACGGCCTGCCCTCGCCGCAGACGCGCCCGTGCCTGCTGGAGTTCGCGCAGCTCGGCCGCGACGTGGCCTGCTGGCTGGATGGACTGTACTGCGGGCTGGCTGTGCGCGACGGCGTATTGCAGTCGCTCCGCTTCGCCGTCCCCGTCGGCGCAGCCCTCGGCGAGACGGAGTTCGCCCCGACCCCCGCGCCCGAGTTCGTCCCGCTCGAGCTGCGCGGGCTCGACCAGCCGGGGGCGCTCGCCGCGGCTACCGGCACGCTGGACGCGGCGCCGCCGTCCGTGCCCTTGCTGCGGCCCTCGGCGGCGAACCTCGATCTCGGCCTCACGGCCCGCCAGGGCGCCGACATCGCTGGCTACACCAACCGCAGCGCCTTCGATGCCGCGCCGGGGTCCTACATCCTCACCGTCCCGCGCGCGCAATACACCCGCGCGTGGGTGCTGTGCGCGCTTGAGGACGATGCGGCCAAGGACGCGGCCTTCACCGCGCGGCTGACGCGTTTCGCATCGGGCGGGCCGTATACGGGGCGCGCGCGGGACTGTCTGGCTGACACGACGGTGGAACTGCCGCGCGATCCGTCCGCGCTGCCGGCCGGTGTCCGCCGCGTCGGCGGTATCGCCTCCGGCGGCAAGCAACTGCCGCTCTACCTCGCCGAAGTGCCGCTGGCCTCCGCTGACATCCAGGACCTGCTCTTCCAGGAGACGCCGCAGCGCGGCACGGCCAATCTCGGGCCGTACCTGGACTTCGAGTTGCTCGGCCGCCTGAAGCCACAGGACCGGCCTCATCCCTTCGGCGACGGGCGCTACCTGCCCGACAGCACCCGCGTCAGCGGCGTCCACGTCTTCGGCGTCACGCTGGAGCGCACGCCGGTGGAGATGGAAGTGCGCTCCACGCAGCCCGGCAACGTCTTCCAGGGCGACGAGAAGCCGGAGCTACTCGTGGCGCTGCGCCCGCAGGCGACGGGGAGCTTCACGCTGCGCTGGGCGATGCGCGACGTGACGGGGCAGCCCTGCGGCGAGGGCGCCAAGACGCTGGCGCTACAGTCGGGCGAGGCCGAGCGCGTCGTCTTGATCTCGCTGGCCCAGCCGCAGGTCGGCTGGTACGAGACTGACTGCACGCTGCTGCAGGGCGAGCGACCGCTACTGACTCATCATGCCGCCTTCGCGCTGTTGCCGCCGGACACGCGGCAGGCCGGCTACGAGTCGCCCTACGCGTCCTGGTGGTTCGACCATCACTACGGCACGAGCGACCCGAAGATCGTCGGCCCGCTGATCCTCAAGGCGGGCTTCCGCCGCATGGCCTATGGCTGCGCGCGGCACACGGAAGCGGAACTGGCGCCGTGGAAGTTCACCGCCGCGGCCGTCAGTTGGGGGCCGCTGAGCAACGCGAAGGCCACCGACGAGCAGCTCGAAGCGGCCATCCGTGACACGGTGGCGAAGTTCCCCCACTGCGACAACATCCTGCTGTTCCATGAGAGCATGCCGGGCGCGCCATTGGGAACACGCACGGCCTTCGAGCTGTTCGGCCTGCCCGTCAAGGAGTTCCCCGGCGCGGACGAGCGCTGGGCGCATGTCACACGCGTCGCGCGGATCGTGCGCGACAAGTTCCCGCAGCTCAGGATCTTTCTGGGCAACTCCGGGGCCTCGTCCGAGCTGATCGCCGAGGGCCTGCGCCGCGGCTTCCCCAAAGAGCTGGCCGACTACATCGGCGTCGAGACGGTCGGGCGCACCGGCCATCCCGAGAAGCTGTGGGAGGGCGGCTTGCAGGGGGTATGGCTGCTGCGCGAGCCGGTCCGGCGGAAGGGCCTGCCCTGGGGCGTCACGAGTTGCTTTGAGTGCAACTACCGCGAGGATAGGCTCATCGGCCCGCAGCGGCAGGCCGAATGGTACGTGCGCGATGTGCTGCTCTCCCACGCCTACCGCTTCCCGTACATCTCCATCGCATTGTTGCACGACACGGGCAACAGCTACAATGGCAGCTTCTGGGGCGCGACGGGCCTGTGCCAGCGCTTCCCGCTGCTGTATCCGAAGCCGTCGTATGTGGCGATGGCGACCGTCACGCGTGTGCTCGACCGCGTGACGCTGCGGCGCGAAGTCCCGACCGGCTCCAACTGTGTCTATGGGCTCGACTTCGCCCGGGCCGACGGGAAGAACGTGTACCCGCTGTGGACGGCGCGCGGCACGTGCGTGCTCAGTCTCACGCTCAAAGGTGCCCCGCGGGTGGAGGTCGTTGATCTGTACGGCCGCACGCGCAGCGTGGCGACGACCGGCGGGACGATGTCCCTCACTGCCGGCACGGCCGTGCAATATGTCGTCACTTCGGGCACGCTCCTTGCCGTCACCTGTGGCCGACGCACGTACCCCGAGGATCAGCCCCCCGCCCGCTTCGTCGTCGCGGACTCGCTGGGTGACGCCTCGCGTTGGGAGCTTGCGTCCGGAACGGACCCGCTGCTCGAACAGACGACGGCGGCACACCTGCCCTTGCGCACGGCCGGGCAGTTCGCTGTTCGTGGCGTCAAGGACGCCGAGCGTGGGCCGTGTATCGAGGTCGAGCTACAACCGCGCCGCGAGTTGCCGACGCCCCTGCTCACGCAGTACGGTGTGCTGCGTCTCAAGCAGCCGGTCGCGCTGTCCGGCAGGCCGACGACGTTGGGCATGTGGGTGCGGGGGAATTCGGGGTGGGGGGAAGTCTACTTTGAGATCGAGGACGCGGCGGGCGTGCGGCGTGTCTCGGCCGGGACGCAAGTCCACGGGGCCGATGTCTTCGACTACGATGGCCGCGTGTCGCTCAACTACGACGGCTGGGCCTTCCTGAGCTTCCCCCTGACTGACGCCTCGCCGATCCCTGATCTGTCCACCGGGGCGGTCGTCAACCTGTGGGAAAGCACCGACCGGAGCAAGGCCGTCACCTATCCGGTCAAGCTCATCGGCGTAGCGGTTTCCTGCCCTCAGCAGGCACTGCACCTGACAGACCTCGTGCCGATCAAGCAAGTCGTCCGGCTGCGTGACGTGGGCGCCTGGGAGTAGAGGTGACACCGGGGCCGCCAGTGGCGGCCCCGGTGCGTGGGCTAGGCCCGTAGGGGACGGAGACGGTTACCAGCGCGGCAGGTCCAGGTAGGACCGCAGCCACTCCGGATCAATCCGCGGGTACAGACTGGTATTCACCGTCAGGTAGCCGCGGAATTGGTTTCCGTCGTACACCCGCGGCGGGCGCGTGGCGTGGGGGTTCCACGGGCTGTCCGACGCGTACCGGCTGCCCCAGCGCCCTTCGAGGTTCCAGAGGCTGTGCGGCGACCACGGGCTGCCGAACCGCCCGTACGGGTTGGTGATCGAGTCCGGGTCGTCCTCGTCGCGGCTGATGACGCCCAGGAAGGTGTCCTTGTCGGCCACGATCACGGCGCCCAGCACTCGCGGGTTGGACGGCAGGAACGCCCGCACGATCATCCCCACCAGCGGCGCGTACTTCCAGTGGCCCTCGTGGCGGCCATGGTACGGCTTGTCCCAGTCAACGGGTCGGCGCGCGGGCGGCTGCGGCATCGGCCGGTAGGAGCCGTGGTCGGGGCCGCCGCGGTTGTCGCGCTGATCCCACTCCGCACGATGCACCGGCTGGGCCGGGCCGTGAGAGGCCGGCGGGGCTGGCGTGTAGCCGTGGTTGGGTTGGGGCCGGTCGTTCGGACGGGCCGGCGGGGCCGGAGCCTGGGGCGTAGGAGCCTTGGGCGCAAGCGCCGGCGGGGCCGGAGCCTTCGCGGCAGGAGCCTTGGGCGCAAGCGCTGGCGGGGCCGGAGCCTTCGCGACGGGGGCCGTCTGGCCACGGGCCGGGGTGCCCCAGACGCCACCGCGGGTCACCGGGGCCTTGCCGGTCGGCTGGTTAGGGCTGCCGGCGGTGGGGGTGCCGGGCCGCGCGGGAGCCTGCGGGCCGGTCTGCGGAGCCGCGACGGTGCCGGCCTGGTTGGCCGGGGCCTTCACGGCGGGTTGGTTGGGGCCGCGCGTTGTGGATGCGGCGGGCGGCGGTGTGGTCGCGTTGCCCTGACGGGGCCGCGCCGGCTCGGCCGACGCAAGCGTGACCATGCACAGGAGAGTGAACGGCACGATCAAGCGGAAGGTGGTCATCTTACTCCGTCCTTTCCCGGGCCCGCCGCGGTCTGGTGTGGTGTTGTGTGAATGGTCCACGGTCGGGCTTGGTGTCTACTACTATACATAGTAGACGCGCCCGCCGCACGACTATTCCCGCCATTTCCTCGATTGCGTTCGGGCCCCGCGCCCGATCTGCTATAATCACCCCACCATGACCATCCTCGACGAGATCGTCGCGAAGCGCCAGGCGCGCCTGCAGGACGAGAAGGCTGTCTTGCCGCTGGCAGAGCTGCAGGCCCAACTGGAGGACATCGCCGACCCCGTCCGCAACTTCCGCGCGGCCCTGCGCGGGCCGTTCGTCCGCATCATCGCCGAGATCAAGCGCGCCAGCCCTTCGGAGGGCAACATCGCGGAGTTGTTCGACCCGCGCGGCCTGGCGCAGGACTACGCCGGCGGCGGCGCGGCCGCCATCTCGGTGCTGACCGAAGAGGACTACTTCCAGGGCTGTCTGCTCTACCTGCGGCGCGCTCGCAGCTACATGGCCCTGCCGGTAATACGCAAGGACTTCCTGACCGATCCCTACCAGATCGTCCAGGCGCGCGTGTGGCGCGCCGATGCCGTGCTGCTCATCGCCACGATCCTGGAAGTCAATCAGCTCCAGGACCTGCTGGACCTGACCCACGAGTTGGGGATGGAGGCGCTGGTGGAGACGCACGACGAGGACGACATGTTCAAAGCCCTGTCGGTCGGGGCGCCTGTCATCGGCGTGAACAACCGCAACCTCAAGACGATGGAGATTGACCTGGGGCAAACCGAACGGCTGGCGAAGCTGGTGCCGCCCGAGACGATCCTCGTCAGCGAGAGCGGCATCCACGGGCGGGAGGACATCGAGCGCCTGGCGCCGATGGGGGTGGACGCGGTCCTGATCGGCACGGTGCTGATGAAGTCGGAGTTGCCGGGGGCGCTGCTGCGGCAGTGGATAGACGTGCCGTCGCAGCGGGGGCGGCGGACCAGATAGGGTGATAGGCATGGCGAGTGTGGCTCTTTCAGGGCTGCAGCGGGATCTTCCCACTACTCTCAGCCGCGTGGCTCGCTACGGGGAACGAGTCGTGCTGCGACGGGGCGGCAAGCCAGTCGCGGCACTCGTGCCCATCGAGGACCTCGAGTGGCTGGACAAGCTCGACGAACTCGAGGACGCCTACCTGGCGCTCGAGGCGGAGAAGGTGCTCGCGGAGCACGACCCAGCCGACGACATCCCGGCCGACGAGTTCTGGAAGCAGGGGGGCCTGCGGTAGCCGTGCGTGGGCGGGAAGACGACCCGCCCCTCAGAACTCCGAGAACCCCACCTCCCTATCCCCATGCCGCGCCCACGCAATCAGCCGCTCCCGCCTCCCCCGGCGGTGCGCCGCGGCAGGTCCTTCCCGACCTCCGGGGAAGATGCGGCCATGCACCAGCTAGAGACCACCGGGTCGTGGCGTGACATGGGCCGCCAGCTTGGCGAGGCCTTCCGCGATGAGATCCAGCGGGCGCAGGAGCTGTTCGCGCCGTGGCTGGTGAGCGAGCCGGAGAAGTACGCCCCGGCCCTGGCGCGGCTGGAGGGCCTGCTGCGCGCGGAAGGCCCGGAGCTTCTTGACGAGGCCCTCGGCATGGCCGAGGGGGCGGGTATGACGCCCGAGGTCGGCCTCGGCTATCGGCTCTTCAACCAGGTGCCCTTGTTCATGGACACCGGGTGCTCGGTCGTGTTCATGCGCGACACCGACCGGGGGCCGCTGCTGGGGCGCAACTGCGACCTGGGGCCCAATGAGCTGGACCTGCAGCTCTGCCACGTCCGCCGCCCGACCGGGCAGACCGCGACCATCGAGACGACGTACGTGGGGCTGGCAGCCGGGTGGTGCCTGAACGAGTTCGGGCTGGGGATGGCCGGCGCCAGTGCCCCGGCGGCCGCGCAGAGCCACGAGGGCCTCCCTGGCCCGGTGCTCGCCTACCGGGTGATGCACGACTGCCGCACGGTGGCGCAGGTGCGTGAGCTGCTGGCCGGGCTGCCCTTCCTGGGCAAGGCCGCCAACTACCTCGTCGCCGACGAGACGGGCGACGTTGCCCTGTACGAGTTCGTGCCGGGCCTCCCGCCGCGCGAAGTCCCGCCGACCCACGGCGGCGCGTGGCAGGTCGCGACTAACTTCATGCTCTCGGAGCCCGAGCCGTGGGGCGCCGGGCCCGTCTACGCCCAGAACGCCTACGCGCGCTACGGCCGCGTCACGCAGGTGCTGGAGCGGGGGCTGGCGGCGCCGTCGGTGGAGGGGATGCACGACCTGCTGGGGAGCATAGCGCAGCCGGGGCCCGTGTGTCCGGAAGGCCCCGGCTTGCTCACTGCCTATTCCCACATCATGGACCTGCGTGCCCGGACGATGCACCTGTGGCCCGGGCACCCCGCGCAGGTCGAACCCCTGGTCTTCACGCTGTAGTCGCCGCGTCAGGCGAGGTCGAAGCGGTCGAGGTTCATGACCTTGTTCCACGCCGCCACGAAGTCGCACACGAACTTCTCCTGGGAGTCCTCACACCCGTAGACCTCCGCGACGGCCCGGAGCTGCGAGTTCGCGCCGAAGATGAGGTCCACGCGGGTGCCGGTCCACTTCAGCTCGCCCGTAGCGCGACAACGACCCTCGAACACGTCGCTGTCTTCCGAAGTCGGCTGCCACGCCGTGCCCATGTCGAGCAAGTTCACGAAGAAGTCATTGGTGAGTGTCTCCGGCCGCTTCGTGAAGACACCGTGCGGGGACTGGCCGTAGTTGGCGCCCAGGACACGCAAGCCGCCGACGAGCACCGTCATCTCGGGTGCGGTCAGCGTCAGCAGTTGCGCCTTGTCAACCAGCAGATGCTCCGCCGCGACCGCGTACTTGGACTTGAGGTAGTTGCGGAAGCCGTCGGCGCGCGGTTCGAGCACGGCGAACGACACCGCGTCGGTCTGCTCCTCCGAGGCATCCGTGCGCCCCGGCATGAACGGCACGGCCACGTCATGACCGGCACTCTTCGCCGCCTGCTCGACGCCGACGCATCCGCCAAGGACGATCAGGTCAGCGAGCGAGACCTTCTTACCGCCCGACTGCGCGGCGTTGAACTCCGCCTGAATGCCCTCGAGCGTCTGCAGCACCGTCTGCAGTTGCGCCGGCTGGTTGACTTCCCAGTCCTTCTGCGGGGCCAGCCTGATCCGCGCGCCGTTGGCCCCGCCGCGCTTGTCCGAGCCGCGGAAGGTGGCGGCCGACGCCCAGGCGGTTGCGACCAGTTGCGAGACCGAGAGCCCCGACGCCAGGATCTTGGCCTTGAGCGCCGCGATGTCCTGATCGTCAATCAGCTCGTGATCCACCGCGGGGATGGGGTCCTGCCAGAGGAGTTCCTCCGCTGGGACCTCCGGGCCGAGATAGCGCGCGCGGGGGCCCATGTCGCGGTGGGTCAGCTTGAACCACGCACGGGCGAAGGCGTCGGCGAACTCGTCGGGGTTCTCGTGGAACCGCCGGGCGATCTTCGCAAAGGCCGGGTCCATTCTCAGGGAAAGGTCCGCCGTGGTCATGATGGTCGTGACCGGCTTCGACGGATCCTGGGCGGCAGGGGCGAGGTCCTTTTCATCCGGATTGACCGGGACCCACTGCCAGGCGCCGGCGGGGCTCTTTACGAGGTTCCAGTCGTAGCCGAAGAGCATGTCGAAATAGCCCATGTCCCACTGCGTCGGCTTCGGCGTCCAGGCGCCCTCGATGCCGCTGCTGATGGTATCGTCGCCCTTCCCGCTTCCGAAGTCGCTCTGCCAGCCGAGGCCCTGCTGCTCGAGGGGCGCAGCTTCCGGCTCCGGCCCCACATGGGTCGCCGGGCCGGCGCCGTGGCACTTGCCGAAGGTATGCCCGCCCGCGACGAGCGCGACGGTCTCTTCATCGTTCATGGCCATGCGGGCGAAGGTCTCGCGCACGTCACGGCCGGAGGCGACCGCATCCGGAACGCCGTTTGGTCCCTCGGGGTTCACATAGATCAGGCCCATCTGTACGGCGGCGAGGGGGTTGTCCAGGTCGCGCTCACCGGAGTAGCGCTCATCGCCCAGCCACTCGCTCTCGGCCCCCCAGTAGACGTCCTCTTCCGGCTCCCAGATGTCCTCGCGTCCGCCGCCGAAGCCGAAGGTCTTGAAGCCCATGGACTCGAGGGCGCAGTTGCCGGCGAGGATCATCAGGTCGGCCCAGGAG